>CAZPMO010000189.1:0-9405 GCA_964587515.1 uncultured Rhodospirillaceae bacterium
AGGACCGCCGTTTTATCATCGGCGGCGGCGCCTTCGTCGACGATTTCCACATCGAAAACCTCGCCCACGCCGCCATCCTGCGCAGCCCGCACCCGCACGCCAAAATCCTCGGCGTCGACGCCAGCGCGGCGCGCGAGATGCCTGGAATCATTGATGTTTTCTCGTTCGCCGATATCGCCGATATGGCCAAGCCGATCCCGCTGCGCCTGGCCCCGATCCCCGGTTTCGAGAAATATCTGCAGTTGCCGCTGGCCGGCGACAAGACGCGCTTCGTGGGCGAGCCGGTGGCGGTGATCGTCGCCGAGGACCGTTATGTGGCCGAGGACGCGCTGGCCGCCATCGAGGTGGACTACGCGCCGCTGCCGCCGGTGGCCACCACGGAAGCGGCCATGCGCGACGAGGTGCTGGTGCACGATGGGGCCGGCTCCAACCTCGCCTGCGATTACACGGTGTCCCACGGGGACACGGAATCCGCGTTTCTGAACGCGCCCTATACGCGTTCTGAACGGTTTTATTGCCATCGCCACGGCGCGGTGCCGCTGGAAACCCGCGGCCTGGTCGCGGGCTACGACGCGGCCGCCGAAAAGCTCACGCTGTGGGGCGCCACCAAGGTCAATTTCCATAACCGGCGTCTGCTGGCCGGCCTCCTCGACATAGCGGAGGACCAGATCGAGGTGGTCGAGCTCGATGTGGGCGGCGGCTTCGGCGCGCGCGGCGAATTCTACCCGGAGGACTATCTGATCCCGCTGGCCGCGATCCGCCTGGGGCGGCCGGTGAAATGGATCGAGGACCGCCGCGAACATCTGATCAGCGCCAACCAGTCGCGCGAAATCGCCTGCGTCCTGGAAATCGCCTGCGAGGCCGACGGCGCCCTGCGCGGCATGCGGGCCCACTTGCGCGCCGACATGGGCGCCCATCTCAGAACCAACGGCGGCGTGGTGCCGGCCAAGACGGTGCAGTCCCTGCCCGGCCCCTACCGGCTGCCGGCGTTCGACTGCGCGGTCGAGGCGGTGGTGACCACCAAGACGCCGGTCGGCACCTACCGCGCGCCGGGCCGCTTCGAGGCCACGTTCTTCCGCGAGCGCCTGTTCGACATGGCGGCCGCCGATCTCGGCATCGACCCGGTCGAGTTCCGCCGCCGCAACGCGCTCACCGACGCCGAAATGCCCTACAACATCGGCCACCTGATCCCCTACGACGCAGGCCCCGCCGAATACGATATCGGCGACGTGGAGCCGCTGCTCGACCGCGCCATCGAGGAAATCGGCGGGACCGACCCCAAACAACAAGACGACGGCCGGCTCTACGGCGTCGGCGTGGCGTGCTGCGTCGACTCGACGGGCGTCGGCCCGGCCGAGGTGGCGCGCATCAATCTCAAGCCCGACGGCGCGGCCGACGTCTATGTGGGCTGCTCCACCATGGGCCAGGGCCAGGAGACCACCTTCGCGCAGATCTGCGTCGACGAGTTGGGCCTCGCCTATGACGACGTGACCGTCCACCGCACCGGCACCATCCACCTCGACAACGGCTACGGCACCTACAACAGCCGCGCCATCGTGATGGGCGGCGGCGCGCTGACGCTGGCGGCCGACGACATCCGCAAGCAGCTCGTCCAGGCCGCCGGCATGCGGCTCAACCTGGCCGAGGACGAGTTGGACTATCGCGACGGCGCGGTGTGGCGCGCCGGCGACGACGGCCCCGACGCCGCGCCGCTGATGGACGTGCCCGACATGATGGCGGCGCGCAAGGCGCTGGGCCTCGGCGATGACGACCAGGACGGCGACCCCGACACGCTCGACGTGACCGCCACCTTCGAGCAGCGCACGCCGACCCATACCTACGGCGCCCATGCGGCCCGCATCGCCATCGACCCGGAGACCGGCGGCATCGAAATCCTCGACTATGCCGCGGTCGAGGATATCGGACGCATGGTCAACCCGATGATCGTGCACGGCCAGTCCATCGGCGCCACGGTGCAGGGGCTCGGCGGCGCGCTGCTGGAACAGTTCGTCTATGACGACGACGCCCAGCCGCTGTCGGCCAACTTCGCCGACTACATGCTGCCCTCCAGCCTGGACGTGCCCCACATCGCGGCGGTGACGCTGGAGAATTCGCCCTCCGCGTTCAATCCGCTGGGGGTGAAGGGCGCCGGCGAAGGCGGCATCGTCGCCACCGCCGCGGTGGTCGCCAACGCGGTGTGCCACGCCCTGGCCAAGCACGGCGTCCAGATCACCGAGCTCCCGCTCAGCCCCGCCCGCCTCCGCGCCCAGATCGAAGCCGCAAAGGTGGATTAACCGCAGAGGCGCAGAGACGCCGAGGACAAAACTTGTGCCATCAATTGTCATGGCCGGGCTTGACCCGGCCATCTCTTTGTGTGGATTCACGCCATTACATCCTCGTCAGGAGATGCGCGGGTCGCGCCCGCGCATGACGTACTGGTTCGATAGGTTTTTCTCTGTGTCTCTGCGCCTCTGCGGTTAGCCCTCTCACCCCCGCGATAACGCACAGTTGATTGGCGCGCGGCCGTGCAGCATATCTAATGGAGCCAACGTCACCATCGAGGAGCGCCGCCATGCTGATCAGAGGCAAACCGGGCTGGGAAATGCGCGAGTCCGACGCGACCCCGGAGGCCATCTTTCACGACCGGCGGCGGCTGGCCAAAACCATCGCGGCCGGGCCGATCCTGTTGGCCGCCGCTTCCATACCGGGACTGCGCGGCGACGTCGAGGCGGCCGAGACCGACCCGTCGGCCGGGCTCTATCCGGTCAAGCGCAACGCGGCCTACAAGCTCGACCGCGAGATCACCGACGAACGCCTCGTGACCACCTACAATAATTTCTACGAGTTCGGATCCCACAAGCAGATCTGGCAGCTCGCCCAGAAGCTGAAGACGCGGCCGTGGACCGTGACCATCGACGGCATGGTGGAAAAGGAGCTCACCCTCGATATCGACACGCTGCTGAAGAAGATGCCGCTGGAGGAACGCCTCTACCGCCACCGCTGCGTCGAGGCCTGGTCGATCGCGGTGCCGTGGTCGGGCTTCGTCCTGAAGGCGCTGGTCGATCTGGCGCGGCCGCTGTCGGGCGCGAAATATCTCGCCATGCAGACCTTCCTCGACAAGAAGTCCGCGCCCGGCCAGCGCCAGTTCTGGTATCCGTGGCCCTATCTCGAAGGCATGACCGTCGAGGAGGCGCGCAACGACCTCGCCTTCATCGCCACCGGCGCCTACGGCAAGCCGCTGCCCAAGCAGAACGGCGCGCCGCTACGCCTGACCGCGCCGTGGAAATACGGCTTCAAGGCCATCAAGTCGATCACGCGCTTCACCTTCACCGACAAGCGCCCGAAAAGCTTCTGGGAGGAGATTCAGGGCAAGGAGTACGGCTTCTGGGCCAACGTGAACCCCGAGGTCGCGCACCCCCGCTGGTCCCAGGCCAGCGAAAAACTGCTCGGCACCGGCACGCGCGTCCCCACCCTCCTCTACAACGGCTACGCCGAACAGGTCGCCCACATGTACAAGAACCTGAAGGGCGAAAAGCTGTTCATGTGAAAAATTTCACCGCAGAGGCGCAGAGGCGCAGAGAAAGAATAAAAATATGTTTTTGTTGTTCCTCTGCGCCTCTGCGCCTCTGCGCCTCTGCGGTTAATCCCCCTGCGCGTCAGGTCGCGTCGGGCGACGCCTTCGCGGGTCGGAAATCCAGTGAGATCGCCGCGCCGAGCGCCATGGCGGCGGCGCCGGCCAGGAACACCGGCGTGTAGCTTCCCGAATAATCGAACAGGCCCACGAAGACGTAGCCGCCGACCGCCTGGAACACCCCGGCGGTGAGCGCCATCCAGCGCCACACCGCCGCCATGTGGTCCGCGCCCATGAGCTGGTGAGTGCGCCCGGCCATGATGGCGGAGAAGCCGGGCTGCGCGCCGACCACCAGCGACGACGCCACCAGCGCCCAGGCGGCGGTTTCCAGCACCGGCAGGGCGACCCCGGCGGCCAGCGTCGCGAACACCAGCACCAGCCCGACGCGGAAGCCCGCGCGGTCGGCGAGACGGCCCCACAGATAGGTGCCCGAGACCGCGCCCAGGCCGAACAGCGCCCAGTGCAGCCCGCCCACGGCGATATCGTGGCCGAGCCCGCGCACCAGATAATCGACCCAATAGATCGTGTGGGGGATCAGCCCCATGGTGAACATGGTCTGCCCGGCGATCAGCCGTAAAACCGCAAATGAAAAACGCGGCCGCGGCCGCGCAGCGCCGCCGGGCGCGGACGGGCGGGCGCCGTCCGCCGCGCCGAGCCCCCAGAACGCCACCGCGACAGCGACGAACGCCAAGACCGCGAGCCCGCTCCACGCCATGGCGAGGCCGCCGCGCAGCAACACCGGCACCAGCGTGCCCGACAGCAGAATGCCGAGGCCGACGCCGGTGAACACGATGCCGGTGGCGGCGCCCAGCTTTCCGGGCGGCGCGGCGCGGGTCACCAGGGCCAGGGAATAGATCATCATCACGCCCACCGCCGCGCCGACGGTGAACCGCCAGAAGGCGAGCCAGGCGAACCCCCAGGGCGCGATGGAGGCCGTCAGGCACACCAGCGCCACGGCGAGGCAGAGCTTCAGCGCCGCCGCCTCTCCCCAGCGTCGCGCGAGCGTCGGCGCGGCCAACGCCCCCACCAGATACCCCGCGAGATTGAAGGCCGCCACGGCGCCCGCCTCCGCCGCGCCGAGCCCGCCGCCTTCGATCAACGCCGGCATCATCGGCGTATAGGAAAACCGCCCGATCCCCATCCCCACCAGCATGGTCGCGCCGGCGCCGATCGCGAGTCGTATCCACGGGGTCATGTGGGGGCGACCATGTTGGTGGGGATGGGGATAGTTGGAGAGGTCAAGGAAGGTTGTCCGAGGATAATTCACGCGGGCCGGAATGATAGCAGAAGCAACGAGAGAAAGTTTGAACCCTGCCCCACTCCCCCAAACGATCACCCTCCGCCAAAATTTCGGAGGACGAAAGGCTTCTGAGACACGTTTCCGCCCGTGGTGTGTTTCGGATTTCAGGCGGCCGTTGGGGGCAGGAGGGATTTCAATGAGTTAAAAGGCAATGCCCCCAAAACGGCGCGACGAACCGGCGTCCAACCGAGACCGAGCGCAAGCATAACCCCTCCCAGGATAACGGCGGTAAACGCAAAATTCTGGTCATCCATGAACGAACTGCTTGAAACAAGCTGCGAAATCGCAACCGCGAAGTAGCTCAGACCTGATACGAGCAATGCGCGCCGGTCGATCAACAAGGCGATTACCGACAACGCCGCCATCACGCCAAACACGAAACCGAGCTTCGGTGCGCCAAGTGGATCACCGAAAAGGAACGCATGGACCATCATCGGCGCGGCAATTAAATGAAGCCAAAAGGCGCATTCCGAAAAACGGGTTACGCGAATTCGATCTTTTACATCGAACCACATGGCGACGACGAATATGACGAGGCCCCATAACCCGAACAGCATTCGATCGTATTCCACAAACCTTTGATTACCCATAATATTTTCAGTGATTAAAAGCGATAGACCGACCAGCGAACCGGCAAGCAGAAACAGTGCAAACGGCAAACGGTACCGCCAGTAGAAAAATAATGTCCCTAGAATCGCACCAGCAAGAGCCGCCCAGCCCACGATCGATTCAGCAACCTGACTCGCCTGGACGGGATCAACCGTGACAACAAAAGCAACGAAGGGAGAAATCGACGCAAATAGTCCCGCTGACCATGCAGCAAAGGCAATCGAGACAACAAAGCTGGACAAGGGTAGCCGCATTTTCCGTGTAATGAGTTCGGCTTGCGCAATTCCGAAAATACACAGAATGAACGTAATCAAAATATACCAGCCGGAACCGTCATCAATATGAACGAAATAGCCGCGGAGAATTCCGCGTGAACCGGCCAACGTCAACGCGATTGTCGAAAGACCGCCTGCGAGTATGACCACGCCGATAGCGATGAATACATCCCGAAATCCACGTAATAATCGAAACGGTTCGTCCCGCATATCCTGGGAAAAATCTATGGACGAATCGTCGCCCGCCAAATCGCGGACCGAAAGATCGCGCAACCGAATGGCCTGATCGCGAGAAATAACTCCCTCGGCGACAGCAATATCGAGGTCGAGATGGTTTACGATCATTATTGTCCTCCAAACCACATGCCAGCAATACGACCCTAGGGTGAATTATGGGAGCACCATACGAGTAAAATATGGTGGAAAAATGGAGACGAGAGGAATGGGGCAATCGCGACGAAGGGGTCAAAAATGCGGAATGCTCAATGTCTCTCCAGCAGAGCTGACAGAATACCCGCGCCGTCGCGCGACCGGGCAAACATGGAACCATACTGACGTTTGAACGGGCGGAAAAACGGGACACTCAAAATTTTTGCCCGCGCTACAGGGCCCAGGCCAATGGCTTGGGCAGGTGTTCCGCGCAATAGTCGATGCGCAGCGTCCTGCGGCGTCTGTTTTGTCGCGACGAGATGGAACGATGCAGTGTCAGGGCCTTAATGAACAGAACGTCGCCACGCCGGGCGCGGCAAATTTCGCTCGGCGCGGACCGGGCTGTCTCCAGTGCGTCTTCCGCATTCACCTTGTCATGTGCGTGAGTGCCGAGCGCCAGTTCTAGGCATCCGTTTTGCTCATCGGTATCATCGAGGGGAACACGCGCGAAAATCATATTTCGCAGCAGGTCGATGGGCGGTTCCACATGCCAGGTGCCGGCTTTCTTCGTCCAATTCCCGAAGCCGGTTATGGGGTGCTTGTCCCGTACCGCGATGACGCGATCCTGATGCCACGGGATGCTCCAATTCGAGTCCAAGGATTTATCGAAAACCACTATTCGAACCGGTGATGCCCTCGGCAAAAATTTACCGGCAAGCTGGGTCAATGGGCTGGTATCGCCGATTATCCCAGACAGATTATCGCCCCGGCTCAATCGCACGCCGGGCGAATTCGTCACCTCACAGACCCGGTCCAAGGCGCCCAGATCAGCGTCACTGAGCGCATCGCGAACCCACACACGACCATCTTTTTCGAGTTCAAGCGAATCTGAACGCAAGATCACACCTATTCCGGCGTCACCAATCAGCGGCTAGGCACGTAGAATATGTGATTTCCCCGGCGAGGGAAAAGGGACAGGAAAATGGGACACAAGACATTCTACTTTTACTGAAACCAGTTCACCCAACCAGCGCGATCCTCGAACACGGGCGGAAAGCGCCATTGATCGGGCGGCTCGATGGGCGGCGTCCGGAGTTATGGAAGCACAATGCCCGCTGTTCGC
Source organism: uncultured Rhodospirillaceae bacterium (assembly GCA_964587515.1). Classification (GTDB taxonomy): domain Bacteria; phylum Pseudomonadota; class Alphaproteobacteria; order MPNO01; family MPNO01; genus CAZPMO01. The sequence goes on from CAZPMO010000189.1 coordinate 7,308, forward strand.
GGCGTTGTTCCCTGTGAATCGAAAACGCTCTAAAATTCCGCCCCGGGCATACGCGGCGGCGGCGGAACGCCGCCTCGATTTGGATATCAGTCATGGCGCGGAACCCGATCATGTCGCACTGGAAGCCCGCTCTCGGCGTGCTCATCGGCGGCGGCGTCATCGTCGTCATTGGCGTCGCCTGGCTGATCGGGCTGATCTCGGTCGAGCGGCACCGGGGATTTTTCGCGCCGGTCTGGGACCGCGACGGCCGGCATGTCCTGCTGATCGAGCGCGAGACGTTCGGCGTCGTGTGGGGAATGGGCTGGGAACATTTCAGCCCGCCCGCCTACTCTTACGTCATCTCCGACCGCGTCGGCCTGCGGCGCTTCGATACGCGCGCGGGCACGCGGGAGATTCTGGAAGACTTCCACGGCGGTCCGGTCCAGGGACGCGTCACCCGCCATTATCGCGGACGAATCTTCAATTTCATGTCGGCCAGGATTGCGCCGACCGAGCACGGCGTCGAATTCGCGGTCGCGATGAACGTGCCCCGGATTCCGACGTCCGAACGATGGGCGCTGAAGGGAAGCTGGACGCCGGACCGGGTCTCGGGCGCGCGCTGGGCGGCGGAATGGGCCGGAAACATGGCGCCGCCCGACGCGGTCCTGCGTAACGGCGTGGAACTGGTTACCGTCAAGGGCAGGGAGGCCTACCCGGCCGCGGTGCTGGCGATCGGCCGGGACGGCGGTTACCGCGTTCTGCTGAAGACCGACGCCTTCGCGAAACTCTATCCGGACGGCGTCCCCGCGCGCGCCATCGCCGAGGCCTCCAACCGGGCCCGGATCGAGCGCGGGCGCGAAATCCGGCGGGTCGAGAAGGAGCTGCTCGCCCGCTACAGGGGCATGGGGATGAACGAAGGGCAAGCGCGGCTTCGCGCCAACGATGCGTTGGAGGAGCAAGGCTTTCGCCCGAGGAGTCCCCGCCTCGTCGCCACCGTGTTGAGCGAGGCGCCCGATGATTTGCGCGTTTTCGACATCCCGGCGGAGCGTTTCCGGGTCGGCCTGTTCAGCGATATCGCCAAGGCCATCGCTAAACCCGGCCAGGAGGTGAAAACCGGCACCGGCACCTATCTCAAGTACCATGACGACACAACCGGCCCGCTTCTCAAATCATGGAGACGGGCGGGCAATGATCGCTTCGCGGTCCGCACCGGCGACAGGCTATACCTGCTCGAGATTCGCCGTTTCAAGCGTTAGCAGGAAAATTGGGGCACGGCGGAAATCGCCGTTAAGCGCGCCGATTGCGCGATCACGAATTTCCGGGTCCATGGACACGCTGTTCGCCGGCCCATAGAATTTCCGCCACCAACCAGCACCAAACCAAAGGGAGGGAGTGCGAAATGCCAAAGCGGATCGAGGTGAACCCCGGCTGGCCGTGGGCCGAGAAGGCGCCGTTTCATCCGGCCGTACGGGTCGGCGACACGGTCTATGTCTCGGGATCGGTGGCGTGGAACCCGGACGGCGAGATCGTCGGCGAGGGCGACATGCTGGCGCAGTCGCGCCAGACGTTCGCGAACATAAAAGAGGTTCTCGCCGCGGCCGGCGCGACCATGGACGACGTGGTGAAGATCAACGCCTTCCTCACCGATCTCGGCCGCTACGCCGAATACTCGACTGCGCGGGCGGAGGCGTTTCCCAATAACGTGCCGGCCAGCACCGCGGTCGCGTCGCCGGCGCTGGTCCAGCCAGCCCTTCTGGTCGAGATCGAGGCCGTCGCGGTGATCGGCAGCGGCTAGCACGCGACCGGGCGCACGCGGGGCCATGCTGACGCTCGATCGCGCGGGGATCATCGTCGACGCCGCGCTGGCCGAGGGCGTGGCGTTGGGGGCGCGGCCTTTGTCGGTCGCGGTGGTCGACGCGCATGGTCACCTCAAGGCGCTCAAGCACCAGGACGGGCCCGGAACCTTGCGCAGCGACATCGCCATCGCCAAGGCGCGCGCCGCCGTCGAGGGGCGCGATCTCGGCGCGCCGGGCGGCGCGGCGGTGCTGGGCGAGAGCGGCGAGGTCATCGGCGCGGTGGGGGTCAGCGGCCACGAAAAGCTGGACGAGGCGGCGGCGCG
>CAZPMO010000190.1:0-9212 GCA_964587515.1 uncultured Rhodospirillaceae bacterium
AGAGACACAGAGAAAAAGAAACAACATGTTTTTGTTGTTCCTCTGTGTCTCTGCGCCTCTGCGGTGAATCTCCCTTTTTGGTTCTTCGCCGACCGAACGACCCGCGGACCTTTAACGCATTCTTAAGGCGAGGCTCCGCATCCTTCGCGGCGGTGAATTCATCGATCGAGGATTACGGACATGATGAGATTGGCGACGGTCGGGCTGCTGATTGTCGTTCTGGTGGGCGGCTGCATGGGGCCCAAGGGCGGCTCGGTGGCCGAGAAACGGCGCTCGGTTCAATCCATGCGCGCGCAGACGCTCACCCAGCTCTATAAAGTCCATCCCTATTCGAAGACCCAGATCCGCAAGGCGGCCGGTTACGCGGTGTTCAGCAATTTCGGCGTCAACCTGCTGCTGCTGTCGACGGCCAGCGGCTGGGGCGTGGTGCGCGACCGGGCCAGCGGCAAGAGCATTTACATGAAGATGTGCTCGGCCGGCATCGGGCCGGGCCTCGGGGTCAAGGATTTCCGGGGCGTGTTCATCTTCACCTCGAAGCAGGCCTTGCGCCAGTTCATCAACCAGGGCTGGGACGCCAGCGCCCAGGCCGACGCCGTCGCGAAATCGGCCGACAAGGGCGGCGCCTGGGCCGGCGCGGTCGACGTGGTGCCGGGCATCAAGCTCTACCAGCTCACCCAGAACGGCCTCGCTTTGCAGGCCACCATCCAGGGCACCAAGTTCTGGAAGGACGGCGACCTCAACTAGCGAGGGTTAACCGCAGAGGCGCAGAGACACAGAGGAATAAAAACAACATGTATTTGTTGTTCCTCCGCGCCTCTGCGCCTCTGCGGTGAAACTTCCTTTCTCCCCCTAAAGCGTTTGATCTATGATCGGGCGCATGGGCGAGGACATCACCATACGGCGGATCGGGGTCGGGCTCGGGGCCGAGATCGGCGGGATCGATCTGCGCCGGAAGCTCGACGATGGGTCGTTCGACGCGCTCGGCGCGGCGCTGGCCGAGCACGAGCTGCTGGTGTTCCGCGACCAGGACATCACCTCCGACCAATTGATATCGTTCGGCGAACGCTTCGGGGAACTGACCGTCCATCCCTTCGCGCCGCGCGACGCCGACACCACCGCCCTGATCAAGTTCACCAACGACGCCGACAACCCGCCGTGGGGCACCGATGTCTGGCATTCGGACGAGACCTTCCGCGCGGCGCCGCCCATGGCCACCATGCTGTGCGCCAAGGAGGTGCCCGAGATCGGCGGCGACACGGTGTTCGCCTCCATGACCGCGGCCCATGACGGGCTCTCCGACCGGCTGCAGCAGTTCATTTCCGGGCTTGAGGCGGTGCACGACTTCAAGCCGTTCCGCGCCTTGTTCGGGGAGTCCGAGAACGACCGCGCGACCCTGCAGGACTTCGAGCGGCAGTACCCGCCCGCCGTCCATCCCGTGGTCCGCGTTCATCCGGTGACCGGGCGCAAGGTGCTGTTCGTGAACCCGCAATTCACCATCCGCGTCAAGGACATGGACGAGGCCGAGAGCCGTTCGCTGCTGGACACCTTGTTCGCCCAGGCGTTGGTCCCCGAGGTGCAATACCGCCACCATTGGCGTCCCCACACCATCGCCTTCTGGGACAACCGCTCGACCCAGCATTACGCGGTGCACGATTACTACCCAAATCGCCGCTTCATGGAGCGGGTCACCATCGCCGGGGTCGCCCCGGTGGGGGTCGCGGCCGCCGATCCCGCCACCGTGCGCCGCGCCAAGGGCGCCATGTACGAAGCGCGGCGCGGCGACGCCGCCCAGGGCGGCCACCGCCCGCACCTCGCACGGGATTAGGGGACATGGCCGCTGCCTTTCCCGACCATCCGTTCTGGGACTTCTCGCTGGCGGTGTATGGCGCGCCGGGGGTGCCGGCGGCCTGCCTGGATTTGCAGGACGCCCACCAGCTCGACGTGAATATCCTGCTCTACTGCCTCTATCTCGGCGGATCGGGGCGCGCCGCGTTGAGCGAGGACGAAATGGCGACGGTGACGGGCGCGGTGGCCGCGTGGCATGCGGACGTGGTGCGGGGGTTGCGCGCCGTGCGCCAGCTTCTCAAGGGCGGCCTGCCGCCGGCGCCCGAGACCCTGTCGGAGCCGCTGCGCGCCGAGGTGCAGCGCCTCGAGATCGACTTCGAACACGTGGAGCAGCTCATGCTGGCCGCGAGTCTTTCCGACTCTTCTGAGAAGCTTGACGAGCCCGAAGCCCGCATCCGCGCGGCGCTGGCCAATGTGGGGCGCTATTTCGAGGCCATCGCGGCGCGCCAGACCGCCGCCGACCGCCGCGCCCTGGCGGTCCTGATCCGCGCCGCCTTCGAAGCCGACGACCCCGACCTGGTCACCAAGATCTGCGGCGGCCTGACGGCGGCCTGAGAGGCCCTATACTCCCGGCCTTACTGGCCGACTGTTATCTGCGCGGCTTTTACTGGCCGACGGTACTGTTTTCCTGTTCGGCCTGTTTCTGTTTGGCCAGCGCCCTGGCGAACGCGGCCTTGTCGTCCTGGATGTTGCGCGAGAGCGCCGTGCAGTCCTTGCTGATGGAGACCTCTTCGACCGCCTTGATCTCGCCTTTCAGGCGCGCCACCTCTTCCCTCTTGTCGTCGGTGTCGATGAAAAACAGCGCCGGCCAGAACAGGATCAGCCCGACCCCCATGGCCGCGGCGTCGTTATCGGCGATATCGTTCTGCTGCTTGTTGGTGATCGAGGCTTCCTGGGAAAGCCGCGCATATTCCTGCGTCATCTGCGAGCAGTTGAAGCTGTTGTACTTCATCGGAGAAACATAGCTTGCCTCGATCTTGTCGCTGGAACTCGCGCAAGCCGCGATCGTCAACGCGATGCCGCTCAAAAGCGCCATACGATTCAACCGGTACATCATCGAATCCCCCTCTAAATATCCGGGTGTTCATGCGCCCGTGTTAGATGCTTCGTACATGTAAAATGCTATAGGAAGCCGGTCCGAGCGGTCAATCACCGGTTGACGGTCGGGCCTGCACCTTCCATTTCGTCCCCCCTCTTTGCAAGGCCGTGGAATTCGCCCACAATCGCGGGCTGGGGAAGCCGATCGGGGAGGGGGGCATGACCGACAGCGTCTATCACGAGGTATTCGCGCGCGCGGCGGCCGATCCGCTGGCGTTCTGGGCCGAGGCGGCGGCGGATATCGACTGGACGGCGCCGTGGAGCACGGTGCTCGATGACAGCGCCGCGCCGTTCTATCGCTGGTTCGCGGGCGGCGAGCTGAACACGTGCCACAACGCGCTCGACCGGCATGTGGCCGCCGGGCGCGGCGGCCAGGCGGCGCTGATCTACGACAGCCCGGTGACCGGCACGGTGCGCATCTATTCCTATACCGAGCTGCGCGACGCGGTGGTGCTGTTCGCCGGCGCGCTGGCGGCGCGCGGCGTGGTGAAGGGCGACCGGGTGGTGATCTACATGCCCATGGTGCCCGAGGCCGCCATCGCCATGCTGGCGTGCGCGCGGCTCGGCGCGGTTCATTCGGTGGTGTTCGGCGGCTTCGCGGCGCCCGAGCTCGCGGTGCGCATCGACGATTGCCGGCCCAAGGCGATCGTCGCCGGCGCGTGCGGCATCGAGCCCGGCCGCGTCGTCGCCTACAAGCCGCTGCTCGACGCCGCCATCGATCTGGCGACCCACAAGCCGGAATTCAGCGTCATCCTGCAGCGCGACGTGGACGGTGGCGCGGCGGCGCTGATCCCCGGCCGCGACGTGGATTGGGAAGACGCGGTGGCCGACGCCAGCCCGCACGACTGCGTGCCCGTCCAGGCCACCGATCCGCTCTACATCCTCTATACCTCCGGCACCACCGGCAAGCCCAAGGGCGTGGTGCGCGACAATGGCGGCCACGCGGTGGCGCTGCGCTGGTCCATGCCCAACATCTACGACACCCACGCCGGCGACGTGTACTGGGCGGCGTCGGACGTGGGCTGGGTGGTGGGCCATTCCTATATCGTCTATGCGCCGCTGCTCAACGGCTCGACCACGGTGCTCTATGAGGGCAAGCCGGTCGGCACGCCCGACGCCGGCGCGTTCTGGCGGGTGATCGCCGATCACAAGGTAAAATGCATGTTCACCGCGCCGACCGCCTTCCGCGCCATAAAAAAAGAAGACCCCGACGGCGTACTGCTCCGCCAATACGATTTGACGCAATTCGAGGCCCTGTTCCTGGCCGGCGAGCGCGCCGATCCCGACACCATCCAGTGGGCCGAACGCTTGCTGGGCGTGCCGGTGCTCGATCACTGGTGGCAGACCGAAACCGGCTGGTCGATCGCCGCCAACTGCCTCGGCCTCGGCGCGCTGCCGGTGAAATACGGCTCGCCGACCGCGCCGGTGCCGGGCTGGGATCTGCGCGTGCTCGACGAGACCGGGTCCGAGGTCGAGGCGGGCGCCATCGGGGCGCTGGCGGTGAAGCTGCCCATGCCGCCCGGCTGCCTGCCGACGCTGTGGGAAGCCGACGACCGCTACCGCGCGGCCTATCTCGAGGAGTTCCCGGGCTATTACAAGACCGCCGACGCGGGCTTCATCGACGAGGACGGCTATGTGTTCGTGATGTCGCGCACCGACGACATCATCAACGTCGCCGGCCACCGGCTGTCGACCGGCGCCATGGAGGAGGTGCTGTCGAACCACGCCGACGTCGCCGAATGCGCGGTGATCGGCGTCGCCGACGCGCTCAAGGGCCAGGTGCCGCTGGGCTTCCTGGTGCTGAAGGCGGGCGTGGCGCGCGAGGCCGCCGACATCGTCGGCGAGGTGGTCGACATGGTGCGCGGCGATATCGGCCCGGTGGCGGCGTTCAAGACGGCGACGGTGGTCGAGCGTCTGCCCAAGACCCGGTCCGGCAAGATCCTGCGCGGCACCATGCGCGCCATCGCCGACGGCGAGACCTGGAAAATGCCCGCCACCATCGACGACCCCGTCATCCTCGACGAAATTACCGATGCCCTGAAAGACATCGGCTACGCGGCGGATTAGCCTTTCTAATTCGGTGCTAATTCGGTGACACCATACTAATTAGAATAACGACTGAAAACTGCGGTTATTCTAATTAGTATGGTGTCACCGAATTAGAAATTTCAAACGGGGCCGATGCCATGGCGACATTGCCGACCAACGCGGCCGCGACAAAATCCGAGATCGGCGAGGCGCTGACCGCCGCCGCGCGTGACATGGTCCCGCAATTGCGCGCGCGGGCGCGGCAGGCGGAAACCGACCGGCGCATGCCCGAGGAAACCCATCGCGCCTTCGCCGACGCAGGTTTCTACCGGATTTTCCGGCCGGCGCGTTTCGGCGGGCTCGAGCTGGACTACCCCGTCATCGTCGACATCGCCGCCGAGTTGGGCCGGGGGTGCGGCTCCAGCGCCTGGGTGTTCACCAATCTCGCCCAGCCCGGCATCATCAACGGCATGAAGGACCCCCGCGCACAGGAAGAGCTGTGGGCCGACGATCCCGACACGCTGTGTGCGACCGCCCATCCGGGCCCGGACTCCAGCGTCTCCAAGGTCGATGGCGGCATCGTCGTCGACGGCGTCTGGCATTCCGCCAGCGGCGTTGATTTCGCGGACTGGATGAATCTGCAGATTTTCCTGCGTCCCGAAGACGGCCCGACCGAGCATCTGTTCGCCATGCTGCCGAAATCCGACACAAGGGTGATCGACGACTGGTTCGTCACCGGCATGTCGGCGACCGGCAGCCGGTCGGTGCAGATGGAAGAAGTCTTTGTTCCCGATTACCGCTGCATCGGCTCAATGCAGATGCGCGGCGGGCCGACGCCGGGCAGCGCCGTCAATCCCGGCACCATCTACCGGCTTCCCTTCTGGGGCGTCGCCGGGCGCCAGTTCTCGGCGCCGGCGATCGGCATCGCCCGGGGCGCGCTCGAGCTTACCGAGACCGACCTCGAGACCCGCACCGGCGCCGGCGGCGCGGCGCTGTCGGAAGAACCCGTCATTCATCTGCGCCTGTCCGAATCGGATGCGGAAATCGAGGCCGCGCACACGCTGGCGCTGGCCGATTGCGTGACCGCCATGCGGATGACCGAGGCCGCGACGCTGCCCGACCAGCTGCAACGGGTTCGCTGGAAACGAAACAATTCATACGTCGCCGAGTTGTGCGTGCGCGCGGTCGACCGGCTTTACGATCTCGCGGGCATGCGCGGCATGTCGCCGGAAAGCCACGTCCAGCGCGCCTGGCATGACGTGCACGCGGTCGCCAGGTCAGCGTGGCGTGGAACGCGCAAGCCCCCAATTACGGCCGCGCCCGTTTCGGCCTGCCCATCCGCGACCCGCGAATTTGAACGCCCGCGCGAGCGCGTTAGTCTGGCAGGCCGGCGTTGCGCAGCGCGTCGATCACGCGGTCCGTATCGTCCGGGTTTCTGAAAATGGACTGCGACCGGTAACCCGCCAATGAGAAGGCGGGAAAACGGTCGCGCAGGGCTTGCGCCGAACCCTTCGCGTCGTCCATATGTCCGGCCGCGCTAAGGGAAGCCGTATGAAAAGCCATCGCCGGCGCCACGACGGGGCCGCCCCGCGCCACGTTCCTTTTCAGCGCGTCGATCGCTTCTTCGTAACGTCCGCCACAGAAACAGGCTATCCGGGCATGATTTGAACTCCTTCGAGTCTAATTCGGTGACACCATACTAATTAGCCGTTCTTACGAATAATTTTGACGTGGTGGATGATCGAATTCGTTTCGCCCTGAAGTGACTCCGTCAAATCACCGAGCCCCCACGAGTCGGACATAAGATGAATATGATCTGTTTTCTTACTTCGAAGAAAATCCAACTGCGCCGAAAGAGCGTCCAAACCTTCTTCATCCAGCCAAATTTCCAATTCGGTCGGGGGGGTCGCATTCCGGTGTCTTGATCTCAAAAGACAACAACATCCCTCACTCCGTTCGGTCTAATTCGGTGACACCATACTAATTATAAAAAGCGCCATTTTCAGCCGGTTTTGTAATAAGTATGGTGTCACCGAATTAGACGTCACCCCCGCTTCAGCCCGGCCATCTCCTCGATCACGGCGCAGACGGCGGCGGTGTCCTCGGCGCCGCGGCCTTGCGCCAGGGCGGCGTCGTAGATCGGCGCGGTGGCGGCGAACAGCGGCGTCGGGCAGTCCAGCGCCTCGGCGAAGGCGCCGATGATCGCCATGTCCTTCTGCCATACATCCACCTTCATGCCGGCGTCGCTGTAATCGTCGGCCGCCATCATCGGCGCGCGCATCTCGAACATGCGCGACGTGCCGGCGCCGTCGCCGATCACGCGGATCAGCATTTCCGGATCCAGGCCCGACTTCATGCCCAGCACCATGGCCTCGGCGGCGGCCACGTTGTGGATCGCGACCAGCAGATTGGCGACGAACTTCATGCGGCTGCCGTCGCCGAACGCGCCGACATGATAATGCGTGCGCGCGAAGCCCTCGAACACCGGGATGGCGCGCTCATAGGCGGCCTTCTCGCCCGAGGCGTAGACCGCGAGATCGCGGGTGCGCGCCTGGGCGCCGGTGCCCGACAGCGGACAGTCGAGCAGTACGATCCCGATTTCGGCCAGCGCGTCGCGGCCGCGCTGCTTGGCGGCGATGGGCAGGGTGCCGGTCTCCAGCGCGACCAGCCCCTGGCGTCCGGAGGCGACCAGCCCGTCCGCGCCGCCGATCACGTCGTCGAACGCGGCCTCGCTGGCCAGCGACAGGATCGCGAAATCGGCCTCGGCCACCGCCTCGGCCGGGCTTGCCGCGGTCTCGCCGCCGAGTTTCGCCAGCGCCGCCATGCGGGCGGTGTCGATATCGCGCCCCACCACGCGGAAGCCGGACTTCAGGAGGTTCGCCGACATGGCCGATCCCATGATGCCGAGCCCGATCACGCCAATGGTCTTGCTCATCGCTTCGTCCTCTCGCCGTGCCCGCGCCCGCGCCATTAAATTTGGCGGTCGAGAGCTTTCCTAGTCCTTCGAGACGGCGCTCCGCGCCTCCTCAGGATGAGGAAAGCTAAATCTCTCCTCATCCCGGGGAGGGCCGAAGGCCCGTCTCGAAGGATGCTGACCAGTTGTAATGTCAAAGGCGATGCCTCGCTCTCTCGCCGTGCCCGCATCTGTGCCTGGACGGCCGTTTGTGTATGATGGCGGGACGCAGAGTTTCACAGCCGCCCGGGGGGGTCCATGGCCATATTGCTGCATACCGGTCCGTTGCCCGCCGATCCGTGGCGCGCCGCGCTCGCCGCCGCCATGCCGGACGAGGAATTGCGCACGGTGGACGACGACCGGGACGCGGCCGATATCGAGGCGGCGCTGCTTGGCGGGCTGCCGCCCGGTCTCGCGGCGCGCTGTCCCAACCTGAAGATGATCGGCTGGATCATGGCCGGGGTCGACCGGCTGTTCGCCGATCCCGATCTGTCGCCCGATATTCCCGTGGTGCGCTGCGGCGGGCCCGACGGAGATTCGCAGATCACCGAATATGTGGCGCTGCACGTGCTGCGCCATCACCGCCAGACGCCGGTTTTCGCCGAAGCCCAGGCGCGCCGCGAATGGTTCCGCCCCGTCCCGGTGGCGACCGCGAAACGCCGGGTTGGTTTCCTGGGACTCGGGTTGATCGCGAGGCCGGCGGCCGAGGCGGTGGTCGGGCTCGGCTTCGACGTCGCGGCCTGGACGCGCACCGCCCGCGAGACGCCCGGCATCGCCAATTTTAACGGCGCCGACGGGCTCGCGCCGTTTCTCGCGCGCACCGATATTCTGGTGAACCTGCTGCCGCTGACCGACGCCACCCGGAATATCCTGGATGCGCGCCTCTTCGAGACGCTGCCCCAGGGCGCGGCGGTGATCAATGTGGGGCGCGGCGAGCATCTGGTCGATTCCGATCTGATGGCGGCGCTCGATTCCGGCCATCTCGCGGCGGCGACCTTGGACGTGTTCCGGACCGAGCCGCTACCCGCCGACGATCCGTTGTGGGCCCATCCCCGCATCACCTTGATGCCGCATGTGGCGCGCCAGATCAGGCCGGACGACATCGTGCCGCAATTCGTCGACGCGATTGGGCGGCTGCGCGCCGGCGAGGCGCTGATCCAGACCGTCGACCGCGCGGCCGGATACTGAAAAGGGAAACATCGAACATGACGGCACAGGGCATCGGCGCTTCGCTTCCCCGTAAAGAGGACGACCGGCTGCTGCGCGGCCGCGGCCGCTTCGTGGCCGA
>CAZPMO010000191.1:0-9147 GCA_964587515.1 uncultured Rhodospirillaceae bacterium
TGGGCGTGCAAATGGTCCCGTTGGATGAGTTGCTTAGCGAGTCCGACTATATCAGCCTGAATTGCGTCCTTAATCCAGCGTCCCGACATTTGTTTAGCGCGACCGAGTTCACCCGCATGAAGCAGAGCGCGGTCATCATCAATGCGGCGCGCGGTCCGGTAATCGACGAAGCGGCCCTGGTTCAGGCGCTGGAAACGGGCGAAATCGCGGGCGCGGCGCTCGACGTGTTCGAGGACGAACCCCTGCCGTCTTCCAGTCCGTTGCGCGGCATGGATAATGTGATGCTCGCACCGCATAACTCGAACTCAAGCCCGGCATCGTGGCAGCGCGTCCATAAAAGCACGCTGACGCAACTCCTCGACGGGCTCAAGGCGGCCGGATAATACCGATGGACGTCGCGAAACCAACGCCCGAGACGACGGTGATTGTGCGCACTTTCAACGAACAGCGCGATTTGCCGGGACTGTTCGACGCGCTCGACCGGCAGCATTACCGGGATTTCGAGGTGATTGTCGTCGATTCGGGCTCGTTCGACCGGACCCGCGAAATCGCCGAAGACCGCGCCGACCGGCTGATCCGGATCAGCCGGCACGATTTCACATTCGGTTATTCCCTAAATGCGGGTTTCAAAGCCACCACCGGGAGATTCGTCGCCATGGTGTCGGCCCATACCATACCCCGCGACGAAGACTGGCTGGAGACCCTGGTGGCGCCGTTACGGGAGGAGAACACCGCCATGTCGTATGGTCGCCAACTGGGCGTTCCGAGCTCGCGGTTTGGCGAGGCGCAGGATTTCGAGCGCATCTTCGGGCCCAAACCGCGCATCGAACGGCCCGGGCATTTCGCGGCCAACAACGCCAACGCGGCGATCCGCCGCGATTTGTGGGAACAGCGGCCCTTCGACGAGAGTCTCCTGGGACTGGAGGATATCGACTGGGCGAAGCACTGGATGGAGTTGGGAAATCGCGTGGTCTATGAGCCGCGCGCCGCGCTGTACCATATCCATGAAGAAACCTGGGCCCAGATCCGCAACCGCTATTACCGCGAGGCGGTAGCCGCGCGCAGCATCGGTATCCTCGGTCGGCGCGACATCGTGCGCGAGGTCATCAAGGAGTTCATCAACGGATTGATCGATCTGGGTTGCGCGTTTCGTGCCGAGGCCAACCCGGTGTCGCAACGACTGACGCTGGCCCAAAGGCTGCGCGAAATCGTGTATTTCCGGATGCACAAGAACATCGGCGCCGTCCGCGGACTATTCAAAACGCAAGCGCTTGAAACGCGAAGCGAGCGCGAGGAAATGCTGTTCGACAAGACCAGCCAGACAGTGGTTATCGACGGGCCCAATTCGGCCAGCCTGCAACAACTTCCTGTGCCCCAGCTCAATCCCGGCGATGTGCTGATCCGGGTCGCGCATGTGGCGGTATGCGCGACCGATCTTGAAATTCTGGACGGCACGCTTGGCTATTACAAATCCGGCGTCGCCAGCTATCCGATCGTGCCCGGGCACGAATTCAGCGGTACGATCGTGGCGGTCGGGCCGCGCGTGACCGGTCTCGCCGACGGCGATCGGGTCGTGGTCGAATGCATCCAGGGCTGCGGCGATTGCGACGAATGCACATCGGGCAACGCCATCGGCTGCGCCCAGCGGACCGAACTCGGCGTGATTGGGCGCAACGGCGCCTATGCCCGCCACCTCGCCGCGCCGGCGCGCTTCGTCCATCGGCTCGACAATGAAGCCGATCTACTCAAAGCCGCGTTGACCGAACCATTGGCGGTGGTGCTCAAAGCGCTGCGCAGGTTGAAAGCAGCCGAACCCGCCGCAAACGGGGGACCCTGCGCGGTGATCGGCGCCGGTCCGATCGGACATATTTGCGCCCAGGTGCTGAAGCGATCGGGCGTGCCCGTCACGGCCATCGATCGCAGCGAAAAGCGGCGTGGCTATTTCAACGGCGCCGGGATCGAGACGGCCGCCGATTTAAATGACCTATCGCGCTTCAGTCTAATCGTCGAGGCAACCGGCGACCCCGAAGTACTGAACAAAGCGCTTCATGACAGCCCGGCCAACGCCACGATTTTACTGCTCGGCCTGCCATATGGCCCGCAGCAATTCTCATTCGAGGCCATCGCCGCCTTCGACAAGACTGTCATCGGATCGGTCGGCAGCACATCGGGTGATTTCGACGCGGCGATTAAATTGCTGCCCGAGCTCGAGCTTGATGAGTTCTTCAAATGCCGCATGCCGCTCGAACAATTCGAGATGGCCTGGCGGACGAGCCGTAACGGTGAAGCGCTCAAGGTCATCCTCGACATCGACGATAGCGCCGATGCAGAGGCCGGTCACTGACGCCGTCGTGACTTACATCGTCCACCTCAATGAGCTTTCCGTTCTGCGGTTTATGTGGCTGGTGGCAGCCGGCCGGCGGCCCTATCTCGTTAGGATAGAACCGGTATTTCCGCAGACGGCGCGGCTGTTGAACGCCATCGCCGAATGCGCAGTCGGTTCCGGCCGGGCGCATTGGATCGTGGATCTGTGCCCTAAACTTGAGCCGGAATGGGACTATCCGCCGCGCGCCCTGCTTCACGCAATTTTCGCGGAGACAGAAGGTTGGCAAAACACCCATTACGGCTTTGAAGCGGCCGACCGCCATGTTCCCGATTACGCCCTCGCCTATAAACAGCTCACCTGTTGTCATACCTGGTTCCGCCATGTCGAGATCCTGATGCTCAAATCCGTCCTGGAAGAAGCGAGTCCCGGGTCGGTCACGGTTATCGGTCTTCCGGATGACGCCAGGGAAATGGTCGAGGCTTATGCCGGCGGCGGTCTCACGGTGCCCGCGCGCGCCGGGCGCGCTCCCAGCCGCTTAATCAATTTCGCCACTTACCTGCTCAACCTGATCTATGGCGCGGCCTTCGCGCTCGCGCGCCTGAAACCGCTGGGGGTGCGCCCCGTATCAGTGTTCCTTGCGGCCGACTATATATACGACCCGCGCGATATGGCGCTATACCGGGAACTCAGCGGTGACGACCCTAACCTGCTGGTCTATCGGGTTACGCCGCCCGATCTTAAAAAGTTTCCTGAACTCGTGGACCACCTGTCCTGCAGGCCCAACGCGGGCGCGTTCTCCTGGTCGGGGCTTGCGCGGGCGATCATTATTGTGTTTGCCGATGGCCTGAAACTGTTCCGGCGCTTTGGCCATCTCAGCCCCGATCTGTTCTACAAGATCGCCGCCCTTCCGACCCGGCGCATCGAACTGCGCGGTCTGTTCGCAAAATACCCGCCGCGTTATTTTTGGGGCCGTGACCCCTATAATGTGGAACATATCCTGAGGCGCCAGGAATTGGCGCGGATCGGCGCGGAGTCCCTTGGCCTGATTGCGGCAACGCCGGCATATACGATCCTCTTTCCCCATATCCGCTATGTGAGTTTTGATCGGCTATATGTTCCCGAATACAGGCTGTTTGCGGAATTTTATTCGGACACCTGGCCGCGCGATATGGCGATCACCGGAACCGCGAGCCATAGCATCGACGCCCGGAGGCTGGATGAACGCGATGCGCCGCGGCCCAACGACATCGCGGTGTTCACCGCAATTTTCGTATCGGAGCCCGGCATGGTGACGCTTGTTCGCGGCCTGGCCGAAGCCTTTCCCGATCGCCGCATCCTACTCCAGGTCAAATGGAACTTTATCGGGCGCGACAGCGGCAAACGGTTTATCGCGGCCTGCACCGACGGCCTGGAGAATGTCATTCTGACGCGCGATTCCGTATACGACATACTGCGCGATGTGCGCTATGCGTTCTCGGATCCGTCATCTCTGATCTATGAGGCAATACAACTTGGCACCTACGCATTCGCGGTCGATGTCTCGACCAGTCAGCGTACCAACATATTTCGGCGCGTCCCTGGGCTTGCCGTGCGAAACGCGGACGAGGCCGTGAACCGCATTCGGGACATTGAATCCGGCGCCCGGCAATATCCGACCGAAGCATGCGCCGAAATCGTCGATTTCTCCGCCCGTCCGACCGTGGAAGTCATCAAGGCCGATCTTGACCCGACGGCGCCATCGCGGTCCCGGCAAGCATGTGAACCCAAGCGCGCCGCGCGCGCGGCCAATGACAGGATTTCAACATGACCGAGGCTCCGTCTCCCAAGCCGAATGGTCAATTTCGGGTCCTGATCGTATACCCGAACCTGCCGCTGATGCTGGTGCCGTCACTGGCGATCGGGCTTTTCACGCGGATTTTCAAATCCCGGGGCTATGAGACCGACCTGTTCGAAACCACCCATTATTTGTCGGAAGAGAATTCAAGCTCCGAGATGCGGGCTAAAATGCTGAATGTGCGCGAATTCGACGTGCACGAAGATCTCGGCATCACCATCAAGGAAGACATGATGGGCGACTTCCGCCGAAAAGTGGAAGAGTTTCGTCCGGATTTCATCATATTCTCGGTGGTCGAGGATGCCTTCCTGCAAGCTTTGGCGCTGATGCGGCAGATCAAGGACCTGGACATTCCGCAGCTGGTCGGCGGCGTGTTTCCGACCAACGCTCCTGAGCGCTGCATGGAATACCCCGAGATCAAAATGGTTGGTCTCGGCGAAGGCGAACGCTCCGTGATCGAGGTCGCGGAAGCAATACGGCTTGGCAAGCCGCTACACAATATTCTCGGCACCTGGTATCGGGATTCGGACGGGACCGTTCATCGGAACGCCAAGGATCCGTTGGTGGATATCAGTGATTATTCGCCGGATTTCAGCCTGTTCGAGGAATCCCGGTTTTATCGTCCCATGGGGGGCCGGGTGTTCAAGATGATCCCCGTCGAGACGTTTCGCGGATGTCCTTATTCGTGCACCTATTGCAATTCGCCGGCGCAGCGTACGTTTTCAAGCGACAACAAGCTGGGCAGTTTCCTGCGCCGTAAATCCATGAACGTGCTGAGAGCCGAGTTGCAGGAATACATGGAGCTATATGATCCCGGATTTTTCTATTTCGTCGACGATGTATTTCTGGCGCGGCCCAAAAGCGAGATCTTTGAGTTCTGCGACATGTACGAACGGTTCGGCTTGCCGTTCTGGTTCAACACCCGCACAGAAAGCTGCGAACCGGATGTGATGAAGCGGCTCAAAGAGGTCGGCTGCTACCGGATTTCATTCGGCATCGAATGCGGCAATGAAGAATACCGCCAAAAGGTATTACGGCGAAAAATCACCAATGACGAGCTGATCCGGCGGTTCGCCATCATTGCCGACAGCGGCATCGCGTTCAGTCTCAACATCATCATCGGCATGCCCGGCGAGACCCGGGATTTGACGTTTGATACGGTCCGCCTAGTCCGTTCAATATACGGACACGATGCGTTGACGGTGAGCATATTTACCCCCTATCACGGCACGGTGCTGCGCGACGTCGCAGTCCGTAATGGCTGGCTCGGTGATGCGACCATCACCCGGCACACCACTTCACGGTCATTGCTGACCATGCCGAAGCCGTTTCTCAACGCCGACGAAATCGACGGTCTTGCCGCGACCTTCCCATTATATTGCTACTTCCCCGAGGAAGAATGGGACCGGATCAAACGCGCCGAAATCGCTGATGAGGAAGGGCTTCGCATTCGCGAGGAATACGCCACGATCTATCGCAAACAGTTCTTCGGCGAAACCCAGGACTCACGGAACGATCTGATCGTCGAGGGCACCGGCGGCTGCCGCACCAATCCCAAGGATGCGTTCCGGGTCAGCCCCAAGCGGCTCAGCGACGGGGAAATCGAAATGCTGTCGATGCAATGACGGCGGCTTGACGGCGAATCGCGACCAACATTGATGTATTCGACAATTTCCAAGCTTATCGACTTTCTCGACGGCCGCGCGCGCGCGCGCATCACGCTGTTGCTGGCGCCGATGCTGGTGATGGCGGTCGTTGAAATGGCGAGCATCGGATTGATCATACCGGTAATCAATATCGCGCTTCTGCGCCGAACGGACGAACCGTTCACCAAGGCGTTGCTCGACTATCTGCCGGAAATGCCCGCGGGCGAGATCGTTATCTGGGTGTGTGGTATTTTCGGCGCGCTGTTCGTGATCAAGAACTTGCTGCTTCTGGTTCTGCTGTACGTCGTAAACCGAGTGGTCTACGCCGAGGGCGCGCGGTTTGCCGCACGGCTCTATGAAAGCTATATCGCCCGCCCACTAATATTTCATCTCCGACGCAACAGCGCCGAAATTCTGCGCAACCTGAATACGGGCTGCGGCTTGGCATTTGAGGCGATGCGCCAAACATTGACGATCATCCTGGACGGCCTTTTGATGCTGGCGGCGTTCGGCTTCCTTATGCTGGTCGAGCCGGTGATGACATTGTTTATTTCTCTTGGCCTCTTTGTAATCGCCGGAGCGTTCCACAAATTATCCTCGCCGGTCTTCTATCACTGGGGCGCGCGCATGATGGCAATCGAAGGCCATCTTATCCGCTGGATCAGCCAGTCGCTGGCGACCATTAGGGACGTCAAGCTTGCCCACGCCTACGACCGGTTCGGTGGGCGCTATCTGGGGTTCGCCGCACACCGCGCGCTGTTCGCCGCGCGGTCCGGCACGGCCATGCACATCCCGCGCCTGCTGATCGAAACCGTCGTCGTGGTCGGGTTCCTCGGCGTCGTGCTGGTGCTGCTCGGCATCAAGCAGACCCCGGGCGAGGTCATTGCCGTGCTTGGCATATACGGCATGGCGGCGCTCCGACTGATGCCCTCGCTCAACCGGGTGCTGGCCGGAGCGGCGTCGCTGCGCGAGCGAACGGCATATGTGGACGAACTGCACCGTGATCTGATGGAAGGGCGCGTAGACACGGAGCGTAAGGCGATCGCAACCGGAAGCGAAATGACTTTCGAGCGTAACATCCGACTTGTGGATATTTCATACAGCTATCCCGATGCGATCCACCATGCCGTTCACGAGGTCAATGTGACCATCGCCAAGGGTGAATCGGTCGGTTTCGTCGGCGCGTCCGGCGCGGGCAAAACGACGATCGTCGACATCATTCTGGGTCTGCTGCGTCCCGAGGCGGGCCGGTTGCTGATCGACGATAAAGATGCGTTCGACGATCTTCCTTCGTGGCAGCGCCGCGTCGGGTATGTCCCGCAGGAAGCCGAGTTGATCGACGACACGCTGAGGCGCAACATTGCATACGCGGTCGAGGATAACGACATCGACGACGTCCGGATCGCCGAAATTGTCGCTCTGGCCCGGCTCGACGGCGTTGTGTCGCGTCTGCCCGACGGGCTGTCCTCGGTCCTCGGCGAAGGCGGTTCCAGATTGTCCGGTGGCGAACGGCAGCGGGTCGCTATCGCCCGCGCGCTTTACCGCGATCCGCAGGTGCTGGTTTTCGACGAGGCGACATCGGCCCTGGACTCCGAAACCGAACGCGAGATAACCGAGGCAATCGAAGGCCTGACGGGCGACAGAACGGTGCTGATCATCGCACATCGGCTGAGTACGGTGCGCAACTGCGACAAGCTGGTCTTCATGAAAGAAGGACGTGTCGTGGACGCGGCCCCGTTCGACGAGCTCGTTCGGCGGCAACCCGAATTCCGGAGTCTTGCCCAGTCGTTCGACCCGATAAGTGACGAAACGAACCAGACCATAGCGCCGACCCGAATATGAACGCACAATCATTCAAACACCGGATATTCCGCGGGTTCATTCGCCTGGTCGAAGGTGGGCTTACGGCAATTTCAAGGGATCTCTACTTCAAGGCCGTGGCGAGGTTGTTCGATGAGCTCAACCTGCACTATCGCGTCGAAACCAAGAAGGGGTCGCTCTTGATCCATTGCGACAGCGAAACCGTGCGGATTCGCGCGCAAACCATGATGGATCGCGAACCTGACACGCTGGCCTGGATAGAAACCTTCACGCCTGACGAGGTCCTGTGGGACATCGGCGCGAATATCGGCGTATTCACGCTCTACGCCGCACGGGTCGCGGGCGCACGGGTGGTCGCGTTCGATCCGTTGCCGCTGAACCACGCCGGGCTTACCCGGAATCTTTGTCTCAATGGTCTGACCGACAAGGTGAACGCGTTCTGCGTCGCGCTGTCCGATACAACGGAGGTCGCGCGACTGCGGGTTCCGGTAGCAGCCGATACGCCGGGCGGAGCGGGCGGCGTTTTCGATGACGAGAACGATAATTTTGGCGTGCCGGTGAAATCTGTATATGAGCTTGGGGCGCTTGGGTACGGGATCGATGACTTCCTTGATAAATTCAATGTTCCGTTCCCCAACCATCTGAAGCTGGACATCGATGGCGTCCAGGGGCGGGTGATCACGGGCGCCCGCTCGACGCTGCGTGATGTGCGTCTGAAGACAGTGATGATCGAGCTGCAGCCGATGCCCGAACAATCGACCTTCATCCTGCGGGAAATGGCGGAAGCCGGTTTCTCGCTCGACAAAACCGTGGCCAGCGTGGCCGGCGAAAGCGCCGACATCAATGTCGGAGTCACCAACAATTTTTTTGTCCGAGCATAAGGCGGCGTCATAGCAATGAATGAGCCCTCGCCAACCCCGGATTCGACCAAGCAGGATGTGCGCAAATTCTGGGGCGCGGTGTACGATACCGCTTATTCCGATGTGGACTCCGGTCTCAACCCCGCCAGTTTGCTGGACCGCCTGGGCGAACTCGAAGACATGTTTCGTCTTCGCCGGCACATAGCAACCGAGGAAATGCCGGTCGATGAACTCGACGGCAAGTCGGTATTGGAAATCGGGCCCGGCGCGGGCGGCCATTCGGCGCTATACGCCAGCAAGGGCGCCCACATGACCAGCATCGACATCACCCTCAGCCGGGCCCAGGCGACACAGGCGAAATTCGAACTTCTGGGGGATCGGGCCCGCAGCTGCGCCGCGCTTCAAGGCGACGCGGAAAACCTTCCCTTCCCGGACGGCAGCTTCGACATCGTCTATTCGAACGGCGTGCTGCACCATACCCCCGACACGGCGCGCGCGATCAACGAGGTATACCGGGTCCTGAAACCCGGCGGGCGCGCGGTCATCATGCTGTATTGCAAAACCTCGTTCGATTACTGGTTCAATCGCTGGTTCTGCGAAGGGCTGCTGCTGGGAAGAATGTTCCGGTCCCGCAACTGGCTCGGCAACGCCACCGAGTGG
>CAZPMO010000192.1:0-9086 GCA_964587515.1 uncultured Rhodospirillaceae bacterium
GCGCAACGCTCCTAACGGGTCGAGCCCTCACGGCCATGAAACAGGTCAATATCAATGACCGATGGTATAAGTGGGTAACTTCTTGCAAATGCGTCGGCGGGGCTCGATACTGCGTCGCCTTGGCGCGTGTTTATTTGACGTTCGCTAGGATAGAGTTTGGGGGAACATTCACATGCGTTTCAAGCATTTAGCGCTGGTTTTGGCTGGCTTGGCATTGGTGGCGTGCGAAACGCCCGGTGGCGATAGCAGCTCGACGTCCGGCGACGGTCGGGCAGCGCCATCCACGCCGCCGCCGCCGATAACCTCGCAAAGCGTCCCGTCCGATGTACGGCCGGGCAGCAGCGAGGATTTCGCGGTCAATGTGGGCGACCGCGTGTTCTTCGGGTTCGACCGATTCGAACTGTCGGCCGAAGCCCGTGACACGCTTGAAAAACAGGCGGCCTGGCTGAAGCGTTATTCCGGCGCGCCGATCACCATCGCCGGCCACACCGATGAGCGCGGCACGCGTGAATACAACCTCGCGCTCGGTGAAAAACGCGCGGCGGCGGTAAAGAATTATCTGGTGGCGCTGGGCATTGAGCCGGATCGGGTCCGCACGATCAGCTACGGCAAGGAGCGGCCCGTCGATCCGCGCTCGAGCGAAGCCGCCTGGTCGAAGAACCGGCGCGGCGTCACGATGATCGCGGGCGCTAAAGTGGGCTTGTCCAACTAATCCGTCGTGGTGGCCCGCAACTTTATCGGGCCGATGGCCGGTCCCGAAATGGCGAACGCGCCCACCCGACCATCCGTGCCCTGATACCAAGGAACTGACGACGATGGCACATCGCCATTTCGCATCATCGGGTTTTTGGCTTGTGCTTATCCTGGCGGGGTTTGCGGCGGCGCCCGCCGCGCTGGGCCAGAATACCGAAATGCGTCAGCTGATGAACCGGCTGGAGCGGATCCAGAACGAACTCTCGACCCTTCAACGAACCGTTTATCGGGGCGGCAAGCCGCCCGCCGCCGCGGCCGGTGCGTCTCAGACACCGGCTGGGCTCGATCGCCGCATTATCGCCCGCGTCGAAGTTCGCCTGACGCAACTCGAAAACGAATTGCGGCGCATGACCGGCAAGGCCGAGGAGCTGGAGCACGCCATCGGCCGCTTCAACGCCCGACTGGATAAGCTGATCTCGGACGTTGACGTGAGGCTGAGCGCCCTTGAGCGGGGCCAGCCCGGCGGGTTCAGCACGCCCGCGCCGGGTGCGCTTCCGGAACCGCCATCGGCGAGCGCTCCCCCCAGCGCGCCCGATGCGCCACCCAGCAATCTCGGCTCGATCACGCCAAAAGAGCTCGCGACGCAGCGACAGGAACCGCCCGCCGTGAAGCCGGCGCTGCCCGACGGTACGCCGGTCGAGCAATATGAATATGCGACTTCGCTGTTGCTGGCCGATCAGAATATCGAGGAAGCCGACCGCGCGCTGCGCGCCTTTATCCAAATCCATCCCAAGCACAAGCTGGCCAGCAACGCCCATTACTGGCTCGGTGAAACCCACTATGTGCGAAAGGATTTTCAGCAGGCGGCATTCGCCTTCGCCGACGGGTTTCAGAAATTTCCGAAAAGCCGCAAGGCGGCCGATAATCTTCTCAAGCTCGGCATGTCGTTGGGCCAGCTCGGCAAGAAGAAGGAAGCCTGCACGGCATTCTCGCGCCTTTTGTCGAACTTCCCGAAAGCGGGAAGGACCCTGACCGGCCGCGTGACCCGCGAAAAACGGCGATTTAAGTGCCGCTAGACGCGGCGCCTCTCTCCTCCTCCGAATTCAATGCGATGATGCGCGGCGCGGCGCCGTTCGAACCCGCGCCCGTGGTGGCGGTCGGTGTTTCAGGTGGCGCGGACAGTATGGCGCTTACACTTCTCGCCGCGGATTGGGCGCGGCGGCAAGGCGGGACAGCCGTCGCGCTGACCGTTGATCACGGCCTGAGACCCGGCGCACGCGCCGAGGCGCGACGCGTCGCCGACTGGCTCGCCGATCGGGAAATCGAGCACCATGCGCTGCGCTGGACCGGCACCAAGCCCCGCACCGGCGTTCAGGCCGCGGCGCGCGACGCGCGCTACCGGTTGTTGACCGGCTGGTGCCGTCGCCATGGGGTGCTTCACCTCCTGCTTGCTCACCATCGGGAGGATCAGGCCGAAACGGTGGTGATGCGGCTGGCCCGCGGCAGCGGCATCGACGGACTCGCCGGCATGCCGGGAATATCGGAGACGCCCTGGCTGCGAATTCTCAGGCCCTTTCTCGCGACCCCAAGGGACCGATTGCGGGCGACCCTCAAGGCGAAAAAACAGCCCTGGATCGAGGACCCGTCAAACCAGGACCCCGCTTTCACGCGGGTCCGGGTCCGCGCCGCGCTTTCGGCGGCGGCGGATGATTCGCCGGGAATAGACCGGCTCGCGGAGACGGGGCGCAAGCTCGGGCTTGCGCGGGCCGCGCTGGAGCGCCAGACCGCCGAGCTTTTGGCCCGCGCGGTCACGATCCATCCGTCCGGATATTGTATGGTCGACCACGCCGCGTTCGCGTCGGCGCCACAGGATGTCGCCAGGCGGGCTCTGTCGCGCACTGTCGCCTGTATTGGCGGTCTTGCCTATCCACCGCGCCGCGACCGGCTGGATCGCCTTTACGAAACATTGGTGGATGGTGCGCCGGCACGGGCCCGGACACTGGGCGGCTGCCTGATCTCGCCGACCCGTGGTCGGGTGCTGATCGCGCGCGAACCGGGCGCGGTTCACCCGCCGGCGCGTCCGGGCCCGGGCGGCGAAACGATTTGGGACGGCCGTTTTCACATTATTGTGCGCGGTGGCCAGGCGTCGCGCCTGCGCGTCGGAGCGTTGGGACGGGATGGTTGGATTGAAATCGCCGCCCGGATGCCGGAGGTCCGAAAAACCGCGATTCCGGCGCCGGTCCGGCCCAGCCTGCCCGCGCTGCGCGACGGTCGCGGCGTGATCGAGGTCCCCCATATTGGCTATAGGCGGCCCGAAAATCGGCGACAAACCGCCGGAAAGCGTCCCGAAATCAAAAAAATGCGGTTTTTAACGGCTAACCCCTTGGCGAGCGCGGAGTTTTCGGTTGTTTAATTTTCATCCCACATTATTTAATCTATAGAAAGATCATTGATAGCGGCCCCGGTCGGAATCGGGTGTCGCCTCTCGGCTTAATTTGGGACGTCCTAGGTGAACAATTTCGGTAAGAATCTGGCGCTCTGGGTGATCATCGGCCTGTTGCTGGTGGCGCTGTTCAATCTTTTCCAGCAACCGTCCAGCCGCTCCGCGCAGGACGGCATTCCGTTCTCCGAATTCCTCGCCGAGGTGCAGAACGGTCAGGTGCGCGAGGTTACCATTCAGGGCAACAGCATCAACGGCGTCTACGGCGACGGCCGGGCGTTCAAGACCTATGCGCCCGATGATGCGAACCTGGTGGACCGGCTGAACAAGCGCGGCGTGGTGATCAAGGTGCTGCCGCACGAAGAAGGCACGCCGTCGCTGTTCCAGATACTTATTTCCTGGTTCCCGATGCTGCTGCTGATCGGCGTGTGGATATTCTTCATGCGCCAGATGCAGTCGGGCGGCGGCAAGGCGATGGGCTTCGGCAAATCGCGGGCGCGGCTGCTGACGGAGCGCCTGGGCCGGGTGACGTTCGAGGACGTGGCCGGGATCGACGAAGCCAAGCAGGAACTGGAAGAAGTCGTCGACTTCCTGAAGGACCCGCAGAAATTTCAACGGCTCGGCGGCAAAATCCCCAAGGGCGTGCTGCTGGTCGGCCCGCCCGGCACCGGTAAAACGCTGCTGGCGCGCGCCATCGCCGGCGAGGCGAACGTACCGTTCTTCACCATTTCGGGTTCGGATTTCGTCGAGATGTTTGTCGGCGTCGGCGCCAGCCGCGTACGCGACATGTTCGAACAGGGCAAGAAGAACGCGCCCTGTATCATTTTCATCGACGAGATCGACGCCGTTGGCCGTCATCGCGGCGCCGGTCTCGGCGGCGGCAATGACGAACGCGAGCAGACCCTGAACCAGCTTCTGGTCGAAATGGACGGGTTCGAAGCCAATGAAGGCGTCATCCTGATCGCCGCGACCAACCGGCCGGACGTGCTGGACCCCGCGCTGCTGCGGCCGGGCCGTTTCGACCGTCAAGTGGTGGTGCCCAATCCGGACGTGCTGGGCCGCGAACAGATCATCAAGGTGCATATGCGCAAGGTGCCGCTGGCGCCGGACGTCGACGCCCGCGTGATCGCGCGCGGCACGCCCGGCTTCTCGGGCGCCGATCTCGCCAATCTGGTCAACGAGGCGGCGCTGCTGGCCGCCCGCAAGAACAAACGCCTGGTGACCATGGCCGAGTTCGAAGAGGCCAAGGACAAGGTCATGATGGGCACCGAGCGCCGATCCATGGTGATGACCGAGGACGAGAAGAAGCTCACGGCCTATCACGAATCAGGCCATGCGCTGGTCGCGCTCATCGTGCCCAAGAACGATCCGCTGCACAAAGTGACCATCATCCCGCGCGGCCGGGCGCTGGGCGTGACGATGTCGTTGCCCGAGACCGACCGCTACAGCCATTCCAAGGCCGAGTTGGAAGCGCGGCTGGCGATGATGTTCGGCGGCCGCCTGGCGGAAGAAGTCGCGTTCGGCCTGGAAAATATCACCACCGGCGCCGGCGACGATATCCGCAGGGCGACCGAACTCGCGCGCCGCATGGTCACCGAGTTCGGATTCAGCGAGAAGCTTGGCCCGCTGCGCTATTCCGATAACGAGGAAGAGGTTTTCCTGGGACATTCGGTGGCCCAGCGCAAGAATGTCTCCGACGCGACCGCGGCGATCATCGACGAGGAGGTTCGCCGCATCATCGACACCGCCGAAAAGTTGGCGCGCGATATCCTCACCGAACGGCGCGACGATCTCGATACGCTGGCCAACGCGCTGCTCGAATACGAGACCCTGTCGGGCGATGAGATCAAAGGACTGCTTCGCGGCGAACCCGTATTCCGGCCGACCGACGACGATCCAAAACCCGATGCCGGGCGGCGGTCATCGGTGCCATCGTCGGGTGGCGCGGAGACCGACAAGGGCGGTAAGGAACCGGATGGCGGGCTCGAGCCGGAGCCACAGCCGGGCTCGTGACCACCACCTTCCACCGAAACCCCGGCTTGCCCCGGGGTTTTGCTTTCAAGGGCGCGCCGGAAACAGATATCGATATCCGCCCGATCGGGCTGATCGGGGGTGTGGCCGCCACGGCGGCAATCGAGGCGGGCCACGGCCGATCGCTGGCCGGAGGGCCGCTCGCCTACACCGGTTGCGAGTTGTTTCTGCGCGGAGCGGACTCAGTCGTTCAGTGCGTCGCCCCGCTGGCCGAGATTCTCGACTGGGCGGCGCGCGAGGGGATCGCCCGGGCGATAAGCGGACGCCTCGATCTTCTGTCGCGATCTCGCGCGACCTTTGGCGGGCTCGCACTCGACAGGCCGCGACTGATGGGGGTCGTCAACGTGACCCTCGACAGCTTTTCGGACGGCGGCGACTTCGCCGATGCGGCGACCGCGATCACCCGTGGCGAGGAATTGATCGCGGCCGGCGCCGACATCATCGATATCGGCGGTGAATCCACGCGACCGGGTTCGGCGGCGACCTCGGTCGAGGACGAGCTTGGCCGCGTCCTGCCTGTCATCCGGGCCCTCGCCGATGGAGGCGTCCCGCTGTCCATCGACACACGGCGCGCCGAGGTGATGGCCGCCTCCCTGGAAGCGGGCGCGACGATGGTCAACGACGTCACCGCGCTGACCGGCGACCCGGCTTCGCTGAAAATCGTGGCCGCCTCGGGCGCCGGCGTAATCCTGATGCACATGCTGGGCGAACCCCGGACCATGCAGGACAATCCGGTGTACGGCCACGCGCCATACGAAATCCTGCGTTTTTTCCGCGACCGTATCGCGGTCTGCGAGGACGCGGGGTTGGCGCGCGAACGCATCGTCATCGATCCCGGCGTCGGCTTCGGCAAGACCGACGCCCATAATCTTCAATTGCTGACGGAAGCCGCGATTTTTCATGGGTTGAGATGCGCTGTCGCCTTCGGCGCCTCGCGCAAAAGCTTCATCGGACGCCTCGCGGGCATTGATGATCCCAAGGACCGCCTGCCGGGCACGCTGGCCGCATTGGCGCTCGCCGTGGGTCAGGGCGTCCAGATTCACCGCGTCCACGACGTTTCCGAGGCGCGCCAGGCGCTGGCCATACTCACCCCCGCGTTTTGACTTTTACCCCATTTAAACGTAAACAGCGCTTAATGCTTCGTGTGGGATTGGTCCATCGAAACAGACAGTTATGAAACGCAACCTGTTCGGAACAGACGGCATCAGGGGGCTCGCCAACGTCGAGCCCATGACGGCCGAGACCGCGCTCCGGGTCGGCATGGCCGCTGGGCGGATATTCACGCGCGGCGACCACCGCCATCGGGTGGTGATCGGCAAGGACACACGACTTTCGGGCTATATGCTGGAACCCGCCCTGGTGGCGGGCTTTACCGCCATGGGGATGGATGTTGTCCTGGTCGGACCGATGCCGACGCCGGCGGTGGCGATGTTGACGCGATCGCTCCGCGCCGATATCGGGGTGATGATCTCGGCCTCGCACAACGCTTATTGCGATAACGGCATCAAGCTGTTCGGCCCCGACGGTTATAAGCTGTCGGACGAGCGCGAATCGGAAATCGAACTGATGGTCGAGAACGATCTCGGGAGCTGGCTGTCCCGGTCGCCCGATCTCGGCCGTGCCCGGCGACTCGAAGACGCCCCCGGCCGATACATCGAATTCGTGAAGAACACCTTCCCGCGGGGCCTGCGCCTCGACGGAATGAAAGTGGTGATCGACTGCGCCCACGGCGCCGCCTACAAAGTTGCCCCCACGGCGCTGTGGGAGCTCGGCACCGAGGTGATACCGATCGGCGTCGACCCCGACGGTTTCAATATCAATGACGGCTGCGGCAGCACCGATACCGGACTGATGCAGGAAACCGTGCGCGAGCGCGGCGCCGATATCGGCATCGCCCTCGACGGCGACGCCGACCGCGTGCTGGTCTCCGACGAAAAGGGCGAGCTGCTGGACGGCGATCAGTTGATGGCGATGGTCGCCGAATCATGGAAGCGCGCCGGACGCCTTAAGGGTGACGGTCTGGTCGCCACGGTGATGTCGAACATGGGGCTTGAGGTCTACCTCGAAGGCCTCGGGCTGGATCTGATCCGCACCCAGGTCGGCGACCGCTATGTCGTCGAACATATGCGACGGCAAGGCTACAACGTGGGTGGCGAGCAGTCCGGCCATATCATCCTGAACGACTACAACACCACCGGCGATGGGCTGATCGCGGCAATGGAAGTGTTGGCGGTGATCGTGCAGTCCGGCAAACGGACCAGCGAGGTCGGACGTATGTTCACGCCGATGCCGCAGCTTCTCCAGAATGTCCGGTTCAACGGGGTCTCGCCGCTTGATGACGAAGCCGTTAAATCGGCGGTACGTCACGCGGAAACGCGGCTCGGCAATGACGGCCGGCTGCTGATACGCAAATCGGGCACCGAGCCCTTGGTCCGCGTCATGGCGGAAGGCAATGACGAGACGCTGATCAAGGATGTCGTCGATAATATCGT
Source organism: uncultured Rhodospirillaceae bacterium (assembly GCA_964587515.1). Classification (GTDB taxonomy): domain Bacteria; phylum Pseudomonadota; class Alphaproteobacteria; order MPNO01; family MPNO01; genus CAZPMO01. Next base: position 7,657 of record CAZPMO010000192.1, read on the forward strand.
TGGCGCGATGGAAAGCGCCGTAGGCTGACCGCGGATAATCATATGCAGGGGCGCGTGCTTATCGTCGCAGGTTCGGATTCGGGCGGCGGCGCCGGCATTCAGGCCGATATCAAAACGGTGACCGCGCTCGGCGGCTATGCGGCGACGGCCATCACCGCGCTGACCGCCCAGGATACCACGGGCGTCCACGGCGTCCTGCCGGTGCCGACGGATTTCATCCAGCAACAGATGCGCGTGGTGATCGGCGACATCGGCGCCGACTGCATCAAGACGGGCATGCTGCACAACGCCGAGGTCATTGAAGCGGTCGCCGAGGTGATCGAACACGAAGCGCCGAACGTCCCGGTGGTGATCGACCCCGTGATGGTGGCGAAGGGCGGGGCGTCTCTGCTTGATCCCGATGCGGTCGCGACGCTGAAACAACGCGCGCTGCCGATCGCCACCGTGCTCACGCCCAACCTGCCCGAAGCCGAGGCGCTGACCGGGACCACCATCGGCGACGTTGACGATATGCGGCGCGCCGGCGAAATGCTGTGCGCGCAAGGCGCCCGCGCGGTGTTCGTCAAGGGCGGGCATCTGCCGGGCGAGACGGTGCACGACCTATTGGTCACCAACGACGGCGCGGAGCTGTTCAGCGCGCCGCGCACCGATACCGTCCATACCCACGGCACCGGCTGCACCCTGGCCTCGGCCATCGCGACCGGCCTCGCCCAGGGGATGGAGCTACGCAACGCGGTGGCGCGCGCCCAGGCCTATGTCCACAAAGCCATCCGCGAAGCCCCCGGCTTCGGCAAGGGCCACGGTCCGATCGGCCACGGCCACACCGTCCGCCCCTTCACCATCGACCGACGGTAGGTCAGGCCACTCGACGATTGGGAACTATCTGGTTGACGTACCAAGATGCATTCTATAGACAAAATAGCCGTTGCGGACGTCGTGCTTACTCCCGAAATGATAGAGGCGGGGGTGATGGTGTTGCTTGGGTACGATCCGGCTTTTTCGAACGAAAATGATATCGTCGTCGAAATTTTTATGACGATGTTGAGGGCGTCCCCTCCGAAAGGGCCTTAGTTACCAGAAGTCGCCACGGACATACTCACCGGCGCTGTGGTTGACGGACCCATGGCCGGAGAACTCTTTGCCGACATTGGGATAGACCGAACTGTCATCGGTCATCAGGTACGACTTGCGACTGGCGTTCTTGACGATGATCGGGCGCAACGTCTTTGAGTTGACGTTGGTCACATGGAAGGACCGTACTTCGCCGTCACGCTCGACCAGTGAGACTACGGCGGCTTTCTTCGGCACCGGCTTGTTGCGATGCGCGTTCTTGGCTTTGCCACCAACATAGGTTTCATCAACCTCAACGACCTTGTTGTCGCCCCCGATGGGGCCACGACTAGGGTCGATGGCGCACTCGCGCAGCCGGT
>CAZPMO010000193.1:0-1504 GCA_964587515.1 uncultured Rhodospirillaceae bacterium
CCATCCCCTATTCGATGAGCGTCACCCTGCGGACGAACCCCTCCGACTGGCCGCCGTCGCCGGACTTGCCCGTATCGGCCGAGACGGCCAGGCCGGAAATCACCGGATCGTCGTCACCTTCCTTGTCGAAATAGGTCCGGTACGCCGCCAGGAGATCGAACCTCGACGTGACCACCTCGCCGGGCTCGGGCCGGTCGAGGCAGACATACCGGCCGCCTTTCTGGAAATAGCGGCCGACATAGGGCTTGTCCACCTCGTCGTCCTTGCACAGGAACAGGCCGATGAAATAGGGGCTGTCGGGCACCAGCCACGACCCGCTCGCGACCCGCTCGTCGCCCAGGAAAACGTAAACCATGATGGCTTCGTTGTTCACCTTCTGCTCGTAGGACGCCCCCTCCGGGAACCGGTTCACGCCCCATTCGATCTCGATATGATTGAAAGCGGGCGCGCTGATGCTCTCGTTCATCAGCAGGCCGAGCGCCTGGCGCCTGTTCTCGATGATCAGGCCCGATCCGTCCGTGTCGAGCTCCACCCGGTCGCGACGCTTCGCGTCCTCCTGGAAGACGAAGCCCTTGGCCTGGAGCCAATCCTCGACCGGTCCCTCGTCATAGTCGGAGAAGTCGATTTCCTGCACGATCCGGTCGGCTGACCCTGCCGCCGCGGGAAGGGTCCCCAAGGCGAGGGCCGGCAACGCGGCCAGCATGAGCCACACGGAATAGCCCAATCTCCGCGCACGACTTTGTCCGGTAACCCCCAACATCGTTCGATCGCGATCCATCTCTTACCTCCAGTCTTTTTCGGGTTTGTTGTCCCCTCTCATACCATTGCGGCGGACAGAGGGTGAAATCCGCGCCTACGGCCCGCCGTAGAGCCAGGCCAGTCCCTCGTAGGACTGCTCGGGCGTGCGGCCACCGAGCACGTGGTTGCGCAGTTCCCGGCGCACATCGCCCGCGTGGTAGACCTCGCCCAGGAAGCGGGCCATGAGCTGGACCCGCGCCGTGCGCAGGTAGCGCGCCTCCTGGTAGGCCTGGAAGGCGGCGGCGAAGTCACCGTCGGCCGCCGCCACTTCGTCGGCCAGGCAGACCGCGTCCTCGATCGCCATGCAGGCGCCTTGGGCGAAATATTGCAGCATGGGGTGGGCGGCGTCGCCGAGGAGGGTCACGCACCCCCGGCTCCAGTCCTTGATGGGCTCCCGGTCGCACAAGACCCACATGCGCCACTCGTCCACCTGCTCGACGAGGCTCATGGGCTCAGGCCCAACGCGCGCGAACCGGCGCATCAACTCGTTCCGGTCGCCAGGCTCGTTCCAGCCCTCGATGTAGCGATCGCTCTGGAACACGGCGACCAGGTTGAAGAGGCCCCAACTCCGCAAGGGGTAGTGGACCAGGTGGGTGCCCGGCCCGGCCCACAGGGTGGCGGCGTTCCAGCGCATGTCCTCCGGCACCGCCTCGATCGGCAGCACGGCGCGGTAGGCGATATGGCCCGAGACCCGCGCCGCCCCATC
>CAZPMO010000193.1:1617-2602 GCA_964587515.1 uncultured Rhodospirillaceae bacterium
GGATGAGGTCCATCCCCCGGCAGGCGTCGAGCAGGGCCCCGTGCAGGTCGGCCCGGTGGATCACGGCGTAGGGCTCGCGGAAGCGGGCGCGGAAGGCATCGCCGAGCGGGACGCGCGTCACCACTTCGCCCGAGAGGCTGTCCATCATGACGAGGTGGTCGATGAAGACGGCCGTGCGCTCGACCCGCTGCCTGACACCCAGGCGGTCGAACATGCGGAAGACGTTGGGGCCGAGCTGGATGCCGGCGCCGATCTCGCCGAACTCGCTGGCTTGCTCGAGGACGGTCGAGCCCATGCCCTTGCGCGCCAGAGCCAAGGCGACGGCGAGCCCGCCGATACCGCCGCCCACGATCACCACGGGCCGCGAATCCCCACCGTTCCCACTCATGCGCGCCCTCCCTTCAACCCAGCACCCCTCATACCCACCGAATCATTAACGGCTATCCGGTGCAAGCCTCTGCTTTGAGGGCGGCAGCTTCGTGCGCTAGTCTCGGTCGAATTTCGAACACTCGGGAGGGAGCCGCGTGAAGCTGACCGACGCACTGCTGGGCGAACACGCCGTGTTCTACATCCTCTTCGACCAGATCCAGGAGCTGGCGGGCGTCGAGGGCTCCATGGCTCAGATTCGTGCCGCGACCACGGTGCTGGCGGCCATCGTCGAGTCCCACGCCAGGCTCGAGGAGGAGCTCCTGTTTCCGGCCCTCGAGCCCTTTCTCGGGCGGGAAGCGGGGCCGCTGGCCGTCATGCGCGCCGAGCACAAGGAGATCGCTCGCCTCCTGTGGCGCATCGAGGAGGCGGACCAGGAGCACGAGGCCATGGTCGCGGTCGAGGCGGCGCTCGCCCATTGCCGCGAGCACTTCGGCAAGGAAGAGCAGGTCCTGTTCCCCATGGCGCTCGAAATTCTCGACGAGGACACCCTCGTCCGGCTCGGCCAATCCTGGGCCGCCTCGCGCGCCGTGCATCTGCCCTAAAACCGGACAGCCAT
>CAZPMO010000193.1:2612-9015 GCA_964587515.1 uncultured Rhodospirillaceae bacterium
GGCGCTCGAGCGATAACGTAAGCGAAGGGCGCGGTTGCGCCCGCCGCCCCGTCACCGTTCGAGCGCGGCCCGCACCTTCTCCGCCACGTCGGAGGCGCGGAAGGGCTTGCGCACGAGCTCGTGCTCCCCGGGCATCTGGCCCGCCCGGATGCCGGCGATCTCGATATAGCCGGACAGGAACAGCACCTTGAGGTCGGGCCGGATGCGCCGGGCCTCGACGGCCACCTCCGGGCCGTACATGCCGCCGGGCAGTACCACGTCGCTGAACAGCAGCGCCACTTCCGGGCGCTCCCGCAACACCGCCAGGGCGGCTTCACCGGTCGCCGCCCCAATGGTTTCGTACCCGATTCCCTCCAACAAGCCGATCACCAGCGTCCGCACCTCTTCATCGTCCTCGACGACCAGGATGACCTCGCCACCGCCACGCGCCCGCGCGCGTCCTCCAGGCCCGGCACCTCGTTCTGGGCCAGCATGGTGAGGAAGCTCGTGTCCGTGTGGGGGGCGATGCCGAACTCGTCCGCCGCGTAGCCCTCGACCGGCGGGTAGTGGGAGAGGCGGAGCGTGTACATGGGCTCGGCGAAGGCCGCATCGAAGAAGTCCGCCGGCATCTCGAGCGCCGTCGCATAGACCGGCAGCAAGCGCTTGGCGAGCCCCTCCATGGCCTCGCAATAGGCGACGCAGGCCGAGCGGAATCCCGGCAACCCCAAAGGCCACTGGTTGGCCGGCCGGAACCGCTTGCCCGCGACCACGTCCGGGTGATCCGCCGGCAGGTCCCGCTTTATGAAGAAGGCCTCGACCACGTTCGGCTTGCGCAGCTCGCCGTCGAGCGCGTTGGCGCGCGTGACGCTGCCGCGCACGGGCATGTATCCGACATTGTGCCGGTTCTGCTTCAGCGCCATCTTCGCGTCGAGCGGCAGGGCGTGGAACCGGGCGGCTTGCTCGAAGGTCCGCGCGATCAGGTCCAACGAGACCCCGTGATTACGCATATAGAAGAAACCTATTCCCGTGCAGGCATCGTGAAGTTCGCCCGCCAGCGACTCCTGCGCGCCTGTTTCGCCCGCGAGATAGGCGCCGAGATCCAGAACCGGAACGCCATTTACCTGGAGCGTCGAACTTGCATTGGATGTGCCCATTTTCGGAATTCCCGATGTTGCGCCGAGCAGAGCTTTGGTGCCTAATCGTGTTGTAAATAACGATTAACCGAGGGAGGCCCAACATGCACCAGAAACTTCTGTCGCGCGCCACGGCGATCGCAATGGCGCTCAGCCTGTTAGCCGGAGGCACGGCGATGGCGGCCAAATACACCATCAAGCTTGGACATCCGTTGCCGCCCAAGACCGGACTGCATGTCTGGGCGCAATTTCTCCAGGCCGGGCTGAAGGCGCGCGCCGGCGACCGCATCGAAATGAAGATCTTCCCGGTCAGCCAGCTCGGCGCGATCCCGCGTATGATCGAGGGCGCGCAGCTCGGCACCATCGAGATGATCCAGATGCCGCCTGCGTTCTTCACCGGCGTCGATCCGCGCTTCGGCGTCCTGTCGGCCCCCGGTATCTTCGATGATATCCCGCACGGCCATCGCACCGTCCATGATTCCGAATTCGCAAGCCAGTTCTGGAAAATCGGCGAGCGCAAGGGCCTGAAAATGATCGGCATGTCGTGCGACGCGCCGACCGATTACGCGACCACCTCGCCGATCCGAACACTGGCCGACTTCAAGGGTCGCAAGCTTCGCGTGTTCGGTAGCAAGTTCGAGATCGAGACGCTCAAGCGCGTTGGCGCCACCGGCGTGCCGATGCCGCTGTCAGAGGTTATTCCAGCGATCCAGCAGAAGACGATCGACGGCAACAAGGCCGCGATGGTGGTTTTCGTGCCGTTCAAATATCAGAACGTCGCGAAGTACGTCTTCGTCGCGAAATCCTCGATCATCTGCATCAACAAGATGGCCAGCAAGACGTGGTTCGATAAGCTGCCGCGGGATCTGCAAACGATCATCATGGAAGAATCCGCGAAGGCCGACGCGAAAATTCTTCCCTGGACGGAGAAGCTCAACGCGAAGCTATACAAAATCTGGACCAAGACCGGCGGCACGCTCACCGAGTTGTCGGCCGTCGAGCAGAAAGAACTTCGCCGCCGCCTTTCCACGGTCGGCGAAGCGGTCCTTAAGGACCAGCCCAGGGTTCTGAAAATGTACAAGCTGATGAAAAAGGTCGCCGCCCGCACGCGGAAATAGTAGCGCGGGAAGCTATCTTTTCACCGTAGACGACCTGAAATCCCCGGCGGGCGGAGGTTCGCCGGGGATGACGGTTCTCAACGTCCGGTCAAGCTGATATTTCTACTCGCCGATTAGAGCACTATCCGGCCAAAAAGAGGGGCTGATACATGAGCGATGAGCTGATTTTCAGACAGGAAGGCGCGGTTGCCCAACTTATCCTGAACCGCCCGGACGACGGCAACATGATGACCATCGCCATGATCGAGGATCTGACGGCGATGATCGAAAAGGCAGGCGCCGACCCCGATACAAAGGTCATTTTGCTGGTTGGCAATGGCGATGATTTCTGCCGGGGCCGGGATACCGCCGCGGCGCCTGAAAGCGCGCCCAAATCGGCGCTCGAAATGCGCGCGGCATTGACCTCGCCGATCCTTGGTCTCTATGCGGCGGTACGCGGCGCTGAAGTCCCGATAGTCGCCGCAATTCAAGGTCTCGCGCACGGATTTGGCTGCGCCATGGCGGCGGTCTGCGACGTTACAATCGCTTCGGCCGGCGCCCGTTTCGCGTTGCCCGAGATGAAATCCGATCTGCCACCGACGCTCGCCATGTGCGCCCATATCGATCGCACCATGATCAAAAGCATAGCCTGGCTGGTTTATTCGACCGAACAGGTCGACGCCGAGACCGCGCGGGCGCTGGGGTTCATCAGCCAGATCGTGCCCCACGGAGATTTGAAACCCGAAACCGACGCATTCGTGCGCGGTTTGACCGAGCGTGACCGCGAGGCGTTGGTGACCTGCAAGACCTATTTGAAAAACGCCCGCCTGATGGAAACCGACAAGGCGGCGGATTACGCCGGCAACATGCTGTCGGTCGTGATGTCGTCGAGATAGCCCCGATGGCCGACGAAACCGCTCCCGTGGATACCCCCGACCCGACGCCCGGGAGGGGTCGGCACCTCTTATGGGCGCGGGCGCTGGCGGCGCTGATGACGACCGGCTGCATCGTCTGGAACCTGGACATCCTGGCCGAATTCGGCCTCGCCCCGATCGAGGAGTCCTTCCAGGCCTTCGTCCTCGGGCTCGCGCTCGCGGTGGTGTATCTGACGGTCTCGATCGGGCGCAAGTCCCACAAGCGGATCCCGTGGTACGATGTGGCGCTGGCCGTCTTCGCGATCGGCGTCCTGTGGTACGTCAGCGCCAACTATCTGCGCCTCAAGGAATCAGGCTACGCCAACAGCACCGACGAGGTGATCGTCCTCGGCGCGATCATCACCGCGCTGGTGATCGAAGGGCTCAGGCGGGGAGCCGGCTACGTGCTGCTCTGCGTGGTCGGCGTGTTCCTGCTCTATGCGCCGCTCGCCAATATGGTTCCCGGCCAGCTCATCGGGCTCAAGCTGCCGCTGTGGCAGATCGTGATGAATCTGGGCTTCAATCCCAATGCCGTGTTCGGCCTGCCGCTGACGGTCTCGACGACGATCGTGATCATGTTCATCATGTTCGGCCAGGTATTGTTCAAGGCCGGCGGCGGCGAGTTCTTTACCGATCTCGCCATGGCGACCATGGGACGCCGGCGGGGAGGGGCGGCGAAGATATCGGTCGTCGCCTCGGGACTGTTCGGCACGATCTCCGGGACCGCGGTTTCCAATGTGGTCACCACGGGCATCATCACCATTCCCCTGATGCGCCAATCGGGCTACCGCGCGACCCACGCCGGCGCCAACGAGGCCATCGCATCGACCGGCGGCCAGTTCATGCCGCCGATCATGGGCGCGGCGGCATTCCTGATGGCGGAGTTCCTCGAAATACCTTACGCCGACATCGTCGTCGCCGCGCTGATCCCGGCGCTGCTCTATTATTTCTCCGTGTTCATCCAGGTCGATCTGATCGCGGCGCGCGAGAACATTACCTTCGTCGACCAGGATATTCCCAAAATCGGGTGCGTGCTCCTGCGCGGTTGTTACTTCTTCCTGCCGTTCGCGATCCTCATCTACATGTTGTTTTTCAAGGGCCAACCGGCGGCGGTGGCCGCGATCTGGTCGACCGGGGTGATGGCGGTCTGCGGGCTGATCTTCAGTTACAGAGGCCAAAAGATAAAGATTTCCGATATCTATGAGGTGCTCGCCTCGACCGGTCTGGTCGTGGTCGAGCTGTTGATGATCGTCGCCTCGGCCGGATTCGTAATCGGCGTCCTCAACATGACCGGTCTCGGCCTCGCGCTGCCCAACTCGCTGATCGATATCGCCGGCAACAATCTGTGGGTGGTGCTGGTGATCGCCGCGATCGCCTGCATCATTCTCGGCATGGGCATGCCAACGGCGGCGGTTTATATCCTGCTGGCGGCGTTGATCGCGCCGGCGATCGTGGAGGCCGGGGTGGAAGATATTCCGGCCCACATGTTCATCCTCTATTTCGGCATGATGTCGATGATCACGCCGCCGATCGCGCTCGCCGCCTTCGCCGCGGCGACGCTCACCAAGGCCGATCCCATGGCGACCGGATTCGTCGCCATGCGCTTCGGGTGGACGGCCTACGTAATCCCATTCCTGTTCGTGCTGTCGCCGACACTCCTGATGTTCGGCGATCTCTGGGATATCGTGATCAATGTCGCGACGGTGACGGTCGGCGTTTATCTGATCTCCGTCGCGGTCATCGGATACTTCACGCGACCGATTGGATGGACGCTTCGGGTGGTCCTGATCCTGGCCGGGATCGCCGCCATGCTGCCCGATGGGGAACTCGGACTGTTCGGTATCGCCGATGCCGCGGGCGTCGTCGTCGGCCTGGCGCTGCTGGGCCGCGAGGCGATGGCCGGGCGCAAGCGGGTCGCGGCGACAGAAACCTCTTGACCGATTTGTCTACCCCCGTTCAGGATCAACCAACTGCTCGTCATAATGAATCGTTGAAAACAGGGAGATAGCCATGACAACAATGAAGTTTAGCGTCGCGTTCGCGGTCGCCATGACCGTGACCGGGTTGGCCTCGGCTCAAGTCGTCGGTGTCGCCACCAATCCCCAGGGCAGCCTCGGCTACCGCACGGGTATCGCCGTGGCCAAGGTCGTTACGGCCAAGACGGACATAATCGCGCGCACCCAGCCAATGGCGGGTTCGACGACCTACATTCCCATGCTGAACCGGGGCGAAATTCCGTTCGGCTTCACCAATGGCGGCGAACTTCAGCATGCCTATGAAGGCGTCGGCACCTTCAAGGGACGGCCGCAGCCCAATTTAAGGCTGGTCGGCGCCATGTTCCCGCTGCGCTCGGGGCTCGCCGTGGTGTCGGATTCGGGGCTCAGGAAGGTCAGCGACCTGCAGGGCTACAAGGGCAAACGGATTACCGCCAAGTACACCTCGCTCGCCATCATCCAGGACTTCATGGCCGCCTGCCTCGCCAACGGCGGCGTAAGCCACGCCGACTTCAAGCTGGTGCCGGTGTCGGGTTTCGCAAAGGGCGCCGCCGCGCTCGGCGCGGGTAAGACCGACATTAGTTGGATCAGCCTCGGCTCCGGCATCGGTCGCAAGGTCAAGACCCAACTGCGCAGTCGCGGCGGCTGGCGCTATCTCGACATGGACACCTCGCCGGCCGCCGCCGCGCGCTTCAAGAAGCTCGCGCCGGCGCTCAAAATTGTGCTGATAAAGAACACCAAGATGCCGGGCGTCGAAAAGCCGGTCCATATCATCGAGATGCAATATGTGATGCTGACCGGCAAGGACATGAACGCCGAGGTCGTCTACAAGGCGACCAAGGCGCTGGCCCAGCACCAGAAGGAGCTGGTGAAGTCGATGGGCGCCTTCCGCAACAACAAGCGCGATCTGATGGGAACCCTGACGCTCACGCCCTATCATCCGGGCGCCATCAAGGCCTATAAGGAACTGGGCATGAAGGTGGTCCAGTAACCGCGCCACGCGAGAGCAGGAAATGCCGCGCCGCCCATTGGGCGGCGCGGTTTTCGTTAGAGCATGATCCAGCCAAATAGGACCATTTGACCGAGATTAGTCCGCCCCGCGGTTAGGCGCGCTTTGCATGGCGATGCGGCGCATCGGCAAAGAAGCGCAACGACGCCACGGGGCGGAATAATCCGGCCTTCGGTGGGGCAAATCGGCTTCTCGGGTGCGTTGCGACGCTTGCCCGATGCACCGCATCGCGCTACGCGCCGCGCCTGCCCGAGAAACCGATTTGCCTCCATCAAAT
>CAZPMO010000194.1:0-8913 GCA_964587515.1 uncultured Rhodospirillaceae bacterium
CCTATGCCGCTCATTTGATCAAAGGCTATCTTTTTTGTTTGTTTTTAATTTGGATGGTTAAGGAGAGGTCGGGGGAAATCTTGAACGAAATAGCGGCAATCGTTCAAGCGCCAAGCGTAATTCGAGCTACGCTTGAAACTATTGATACAAGTCACTTGGATCAGGTAAGTGAGACATTAATTGCGACCAGAGACTGGTACGTTGTCTATGAAGACGGGCTTGAAGATATTGGTCTGGAAACAAGGATAAAACTATCAGAGTGTTGCTATAAATCGGTCCCAGCTCTTTCGGTCCGGGAGTTCAAGATATGTAATGTGCGTGGTGCGTCGATTATATATATTCCAAACTATTTTTCGAGAAGTGAGAACGGTGATTTAGTAGAAGAAATTAGTTTGAGCAATAATTTGATTGTATTAAATAGCTTAGGCGTCAAAAGTGGTGGGAGAAGCCAGCTCGATTTATTTGCTAATATCATTTCGAATAGTAATAATTCATATCCGCCCCAGTTGGCGGCTTTGTCAACTATCCTAGGCGCTCAACTATTGAGTTACCACGCAGCGCTTGCTCTGGATAAACGACAGGAAATTTTCCAGCGCGCAATTCGTGATATTGACCGGCATAAAGAGCTCTCCAAATCTTTAGCCAACTTTCTAAATCCCCCGAACCATCATCCCATTCATGTAGGGTACCCAACTGATCAGGTTCACCGGTTGAAAGAATTATTATCAGAACACCAAATTTCACCGTCCGCCGATATAACTCAGGCGATCAAAGAGCAGCTTGAATATCTGCGCCGATTCTCTCGTCGGCCAATTGATACAATCAAGCATCAGGCGAAGACAATAACCGTAGGTACGCAACGGAGATTTCGACAAGGGAGGGTGCGTCGGCCTGGTTATCCTGCTCTAGACTCAAATGAAGACCGAATTCTTCACGAGCTGCCCGGCCTAGATCGCCTAGATCCATCTGCAATTGCCAGTGTTGGACGATATTCATCAAATCGATTTGTAATAGGCGAACGTGATACTACAAGACTAGTTCGAGCCAAAGAAATACTAGACCTTTTTGCTCGAGAATTTGGAGATTCGCGCACGTTCTCCATTTCCTATTCTGATCGATCAATGGGGTGCAAACCAAAGTTGCTCACAATTTCTGATAGTGAGCAAGAGATCGACATTAGTGTCGAGATTAGTGGGGAGCGCTCCTCGGACATATTCTGTTGGTCGGGCTTTAGCGATGCAATTTTCGCGAATCTTTCAGAAATGGAATGTAATCAAGTAGCCCAGGAAGTTTTAGCGCTTGAGTTTGCGATTATTATTTTTCAGTTCGGGATGGATGATTCAAAACAATTCATTTTCCTGCAATATATTAATCAACTAATCCGTTGCATAAATGAGATTGCGCGATTTACCAAGGGGCGCAGCATACAAGCTGCGCTCAACGAACTACGAGGTTTAATTGAAACCAAAGAGAATTTGAAGATTATAGGAAGCGGAATAAATTATTTAGTTGCAAAGGAGTTGTCAATTCGTTTTACAAGAAGATTTGCAAGAGCATTTGCATTTGACTACCTTGAAAATCATAAGCACATTGATATGTCGGGCGAACCAATGCTGCTAACTCTTGTTGCAAATATAGACCAAGAAGATTATCAGGAAGATGCCTACTCAGAAATCGAAAAAGCACTCTCTCATGGGAATCAACCATTTATTATTACTAATCCTGATGGGCCGTTTAAACAGTATCTACAGAAAATAGATATCCCCCGATTTCCCGAGCCAGTTGCGTTAATTTGTCATGCCGTTCTGTTCGCGGACTTACTTCACCATACCCCGTAGCGTGTGATACTCTGAATTTATTTCCTAGTAAAACAACTCAAGCAACATCGTCGACTGACTTACTTGGTATTGTAAGTGGTCAAAGCCTTGCGCAAGTCGGACCTCGAGCATGAGAGGAGTGCGAATTCCTTAGATCAGAAATGACTGGCAGTTTTTCAATTAAAGGTATGATTTAGGTGTGTAGCTAAAAGTTAATGTTGGCGGAGATTATTAAGTTGATTATGTTGCTCATTGATGGACGAACGGGAATTCGATAGCCATGAAAGAAGAGTATCGCTTACTTGTAGAACGATTCTCATTTGAAGATGTGAAGCAGGCAATTGATGATATCGGAAAATTAAAGATATTAATTATTGGAGACTGCATCGTTGATGAGTATGTTTATGTCAGCTTTCTTGGGAAACCATCTAAAGAAAATATAATCTCGACATTATACGAAGACATCGACATATTTCCAGGCGGTGTCTACGCCTCAATCAACAATTTGTCATCATTTTCTAATCAAATTGATTACATAACTGTTATAGGACGAGAGTATAAAGAATATTTAAATGAGAGTTCTGCCAAAAATATCCAAAACAAATGGATTTGGTCACGGGACTTTCCAACAACCAAGAAAACAAGATTTGTCGAGCGGGGAGATAAACTAAAAAAGATATTTGAAATCTATAAAATGAATGATGATCTAATTGCTGAACCAATTGAGTCTGAAATTCATGAGCTCTTGGATGATAGATTAAGTGATTATGATGTCGTTATCATCAATGATTATGGCCATGGGTTATTTACTGAGCGACTTATTAAAATACTTTTAGCCAAGTCGAAATTCTTGGCTATCAACGCACAAATAAATTCAGGCAATCATGGATTTAACGTTGTCACGAAATACATGGGCGCCACGTACTACTGTATCGACCTTTCTGAAGCGCGAATGGCGCTGAATAGTAAGTATATTGAGATAGAAGAGATTCCAGAAAGTCTACGGCAGATCACACGTGGGAGATATGTTACGGTCACGCTAGGGAGTCAGGGGAGTATCTCGAGTGATGGAGCGAAAGCGCCAACGTTTATGCCGGCAATGCTCGAAGATGTGGTCGACAGCATGGGCGCGGGTGACGCATATTACGCACTCTCAGCACCAATCCTTTCGCTTTCCGAGTCTTTAGAGTTAGCGGCATTTATAGGGAATGTAGCTGGAGCGATTGAGGTCGGCATACCTGGACTAAGTGATTCAATATCTAAAAAACACTTTCTTGAGAAATTATCCACCTTTTGGCAGCGCTGTTCTTCGGGAAAATGATATAGCTCAAACAGAAAATATCGAAAGAACAGGATGTATTTGGTGACCCCCTATCCAAAAATAAAATTAAGCAAGGCTCCAGAATCTTGAAAATCAGGAATTATGATGTCCGCGCCACTATTGATTAGGGTGCTTCTTTTTGATTCATCTATTGCCCCGTTGGGATTTGCCTCATTGGAAGCTACGCCAACAGCGAAACCACCTACATTTTTTATGCATTGAGTCTCTACATACCCATCACCAAATCCAATCAGGTCACTACCACTGCCTCCGCTGTCTCTGATAATTTGCCGCACAATCTTTTCTTTAGAGAAGTCTCGGTAATTATCGAGTGCCCCATATACATGGTCGCCGAAAAATCCCGAAATTCCCAATAACTGAAGTTCGCGCTCAACGTCCTTAAGGTCAGTGCCGCTTGCTAAGTACAAGGTAAGGCCGTGGGTTTTTAAAGCGTTAAGGAACTCGAGGCATCCCGGAACAAGTAATCGTTCTGGGGGGATAGTCCCCTTTTCTAGACCCGTAATTCGGGTCGCAATATGCGCATTTAAACGGTCCTGAAAGCATTTTTTATAAATTAAAGGGGTTTCTGGCTCAACTCCCCGCTTACGGACCTCTTCCGCCAGACGAATCATTTGATAAATTGTTTGTCTACCTGTTAGTTCAGAAACAAACCGCGACACAGTTTCAGCGATTGATTGAGGTGTCTCATCAGTCTGAGTTGCCCCAATGATTTCGATCATCATCGGAATCATTATGTTTTGCCATCCTTCTCGAATTAGACTGATGGTCCCATCAAAGTCGAAGAGCGAAAATTGTGGATTGTCGGATCGAAGATAGGGATTGATTATTTCCATTTTCAAATAGTCAATAAGTGACTGACGCTGGTATCGGATCACATGATCCAGAGGGCTTATATCCAGCTCAATAACAAGCTTTGGGTAAACGGTAAGATGGTTGGGAGTGAACGCGGTTAGAGGCGGCGCGGTTTGTTTGAACAGTCTTGATGCATTTTATAAGTGGACGCCGACCCTTGTCATGCTGCAACCGGAATTCGGGACAGCGTATTGGAGTAGGCTTGATCGGGTGTCTGACCGTCAAGTGATGAATACGGGTGTAGAAGTTTAGATATTTCCCGATTACAACCCGCGCCTTGGGAGCATTGCTATAGGTGCTGCCACGACTGATCCGAAGAGCCTTGGTCTGTCTGGTGACAAAGAGTTGATGGCTACGGCCTATCATCGTTTTGCGCTCAGCAGCCTCACCACGTGTTTGCTCCTCGCGAACGGCTGCTAACGCAGCCTTTGACTTGAAAACGGGCGTGTGATTAAGGCGCGGGCATCGTGCTATGGTGGTTCTTCTGTTGATGGCAAAGTATCGCAGTTACCGGTCGAGACTCCACTTATTCCAATTGTTTAGATTTACCGAGCCATCTCTACTCGTTAAATCAGAAATAATTGAGGGTCTTATCTAGCTCAGCTTTTAAATATTTGAGGTCACGGTATACGCTATACTGAATTTAAGAATTTATCGAAATCGTCTTCTCAAGCCACGACCCAAGAGAAAATAGAATAAGACCAATAGTACTTACTCTAAATCGACTACGTGAGCGCCCCAAGAGAGATGTTCGCCGCACAGCGCAGTATTTCTAGATAGGCGCAAGTTTAGGTTAATGAAATTAGCGGAAATGCAAGACTTTATGCCCTCAGCCAGACCTTTAAGTATAATCTCAACTGTAACGCCTCTTTGTTGGCGACCCTCAGAGGTTTCGGAGTTGACAGGGTTTTCTGGAGACTTGGGCTCTAGAGGTAAACCAATCAAGAATATGCCTCTAACCTGATTGATGTCGTTGCCGAAAGTAAGATCGTGTAAGAAATTGGGATGCGGTGTAGCAAGCTGGGAGGAGGGCATGTCCCGGTTGTAGTGTTAAGAACTTCAGTTGAGCCATTCTTAAATTTGTCACCTAGAGATCTCAACTCCAATTTTATCCTTCACATAAATTGCTTCGAGTTCCATTCTCAGAGCGTGTTTTTTATGAATTTGATTTGCAGGCCCAAGGTTCTTCTACCAAGTTGATGTTTTCTTACCTGACCTTCAAATTCACCAGTTCCTTTCAGAAAAGAACATAGGCAGGGTAGCGTCGGGACTCAGCGAGCGTTTTGTGTGAATTGTACAGGCCTTAGCTAAAAGGAGACCGAAGATGGGCTGTGAAAAAAATTTGTTGGAAAAATACCCAAGATCAAAGAGAGATGTCTTTGGGCGAAGCAGAGGCAAGACCGACCAAGACCGAGCAATAGCCCGTCAGTTCGGGAGAGAATTTTTCGACGGCGATAGGCGGTATGGTTACGGGGGTCATTACTATGACCCTAAATTCTGGACCGGGGTAGTGCCAGTCATTTCTGAAGAATATGACTTGAAACCAGGCTCAAGAATTCTGGATATCGGCTGCGCCAAGGGGTTTATGTTGAAGGATTTCTTATTATACGAGCCAAAGTTACAGGTGTGTGGAATTGATATATCTCGATACGCAATTAATAATTGTGATCCGATGGTCGAGTTGTATCTTGATGTAGGCGACGCGCGGGAGCTACCATTTAGCGATAACAGTTTCGACTTGGTCATTTCAGTTAATACCATACACAATCTTTCTCTAAAAGACTGTAAGCAAGCGTTAAGGGAGATAGAAAGAGTATCAGCATCTGCGTCTTTCATTACGGTAGACGCCTACGAGACGACTGTAGAGAAAGAACGCATGGATGCGTGGAACCTGACAGCGCTAACAGTTCTGAAAAAAGCGGAATGGATCGAAACTTTTGATTTAGCCGGATTCTCCGGAGATTACTCCTGGTTTACACCATAATGTCAAACATAGTCAGCCTGTGAGGTGAAGAAAATGGACGAGCTCGAGTTCGTAGATGAAGAGGAAGCAGCTATTACGAGAGAGTTTCTAGAGCTGGGGAGAGTTATTGGGAAAGGGTCGAAGATTAGTGCCAAGGTTGAGCAAATTCGATCATTAGTAGTAACAGCGTGCGAAACTTGGTCGGGCAATAAATGTGAAGATCCAGGCGACTATCTCAATTCTCTTCACGAACGAGTTAGCCCCGATCAACTTAACCAACTTCGGTTGTTCGTTATTAGCGAACTTAACAGTTGCAGAGCAGTTCAGGTTGAATTTTTCCGTGCAGCGGAAGATTTATTGAATACAATTGTGGGAAACGAACTGGTGATGCAAACTAGGATTAACTTAAGCATCCAACTCCCTGGGGATGGGTCCTCCCTATTGCCACTTCATTCAGACGTATGGTCTGGAGACTCTCCGTTTGAGGTAGTGGTGTGGATCCCACTTGTCGACTGCTTCCGAACAAAGTCGATGTTTATTCTTCCACCCCATGCTAGAGATAAGGCTTTCCCAGATGCTAGCATTCCACTAAACGTTTCTGTGTCGGAAATATTCGATTCGATCTCAGATCATGTAGAGTGGATTAATATCCCGTACGGAGACGTGATGCTATTTAATCAGACCCTACCGCATGGGAATACAATAAATTTTGAGTCGGAGACACGCTGGTCCTTAAATTGCCGGTTCAAAAGCCTTTTTGCGCCGTATGGCAAAAAAGGCCTGGGAGAATTTTTTGAGCCAATTATGTTGCGAGCTGCGACTCGCGTTGGGCTCGAGTACCCAGGAGTGGAGTGGCGGGATGATTCCTAAGATCGCGCAATTACGTGCTAGAGGTTATATTAGCAGTCGATCATTTAGGGGCCGCTGGGTACCACAGAGAGTCCAAAATATCGTGATCCGCGATTACTGCAACGCTTGCAGGTTGCAGTTTCTTTTAAGTGTGGCCGAGTACGGGTTTAAAGATTCTTTCTCTATGCTTCTCGATATCTTGTCTGACTATGATGACATTGATGGGATTGTTTTTTATAGCCTATTTCAATTGCCAGAAAAAAGAAGTGAGCGTGCACAAATTTACGATAAAGCTCGACGTGCTTCAAAAACATTATATTTCGCACTTGAAGACCAGAAAATAATCACCTCTAACGACGTCGCGAGAATAGAGAAAATTCTTAAAGTCAACGATCATCTGAGTTTAACTCCAACTGTCGAGGCACTAAAGAAGGCAATGATCAATTAGATTCTTTGTTTTTCGTTCTCTAAGCAAACACCGTAATCGATCAACTTCTCTTTAAGGCAATCATTAACGATTCTGAGAGTTAGCCGATCCCGATGAACTTTTTATTGCGTTGTGCGATTGCGGTTATCCTTTTTCCTCTCTGCCTTTCTCGCCTCTTAGGTGTGGACATTAAGATAGGTCAACTTCCATGTACGAGATATGGACACTTGGCGAAGAATTCCGATTTGTTTCTGCGAAGGTGTATCGCCGGGCAGATTGGGTCAGGCTATTTTCTTATAGTCTCCTTGCCAGAGAAACATGACTTGGTCGCGAATCGGGCATTGCTTGAGATCGTTTCAAAAGGTTATAAGGCGCAAGCTAAAATCTTCCTGGTTCGTTCGTCCTTCTTTTACAGGAACTGGTATCGGGTCCAGCCAATATTGCAGCAATATAAGAGTTTTGTTGAGTTGGATTATGGTTCGTGTGAGATTGAGTTCTCAACACTGCCTATTGCTTTAAAACTTGATAACAAGAGGGTTGATCGCGCCCGGGAATACCTTGCAAAGATGGGGCTAGATCCGGATAAGCCCATTGTTGGCGTATTTGTACGCGACGCTGAATATTTGAGTAAGAAGGACGGACCTACTATTGATCGCAGTTATCATGATTTTCGAGATAGTGATATTGAAAATTACGGAAAAGCGATAAATTATCTTCTAGATTCTGGGAGGCAAGTAGTCCGATTTGGCAAGCAGATGGCTAAGCCCAGTACAATTCTGCGCCAGGGATTTTTTGATTATCCTTTCGAAAAAGGAAGGAGTGACGACCTTGATATCGGCCTTTTTGGAACAGTTGACTTCATTTTCGGGAGCGCAGCTGGCCCAACCGATGTTGCAATTTGCCTCGGTATCCCTTTTCTCGCGACGGACTTGGCTCCCCCTCATTGTGTTCCATTAGGAAGGAAAGATATGTACATACCAAAAAAACTTATAGGTTCTGATTCAGGGGAGCTTATTTCTTATTCCAGCGTAATTGGTAAAAGTGAGGGCCTGTTCAACGGGCACACATGGCGAACAAAGTATGGCATTTCTTTTCGTGACAATACTGAGGATGAGATTTTGCATGCTGTTCAGGACATGGTGAGGGCGTTAGGGGTGGGTTCAAGCAATGACGCTCAGGAAGAAATTGACTGGGATCTATATTTAACGGAGTACTGGAAGCACAACATCTTCTCGACTATTCCTACGAGATTAGCGCCAAGTTTTTTGAGAAAGAATCGAGAACTTTTTTTTAAATAGGCTAATTGTAATTACCGAGGAAGATTGCTCTTTGGAGTAGAGAAGTGGAGGGCAAGAATAGTTTGATGATAGGGCAGAATTACTAGAAATTCTGTGGAAGGGTTTTGAATGAACGTCCATCCTCGGTAGATTGAGTGCAACTCGGTTAATCAAGCCTGCCCATAGACTAAGCGGTGACACTGATCCAGCGCTTTGGCAGCGCGCTCAACTGGAACGTTAGTTCCCACCTAATGTTTCTAGACGACTTCTACACCCCTGTGCCAGGGGGTGTAAGTTTTCGCCACTTGAAACCACCGAGTCGGCGGAGCTGGTGACCTTTTCCCTGCATGCATACCACGGTTGATGTGGGAATCTGAGCATATCAT
>CAZPMO010000195.1:0-8895 GCA_964587515.1 uncultured Rhodospirillaceae bacterium
TGAGATAGTTCTGCCATTCCGGCGATTTGTAGACCTTGCTGAACACGTCCACGTAAAAGGCCTGCACGTCCTTCGGAATATCCGGCGGCGCGATAACGCTGCGCTGCATGAAATAGACCAGATCGTGGCCCAACTCGCGGAACGTCGGCACGTTGGGGAAAGCCTTCAGCCGCGACGGCGTGAAGGTCGCCAGCGGGCGCGACTTGCCGGCCT
Organism: uncultured Rhodospirillaceae bacterium; assembly: GCA_964587515.1. Classification (GTDB taxonomy): domain Bacteria; phylum Pseudomonadota; class Alphaproteobacteria; order MPNO01; family MPNO01; genus CAZPMO01. The sequence goes on from CAZPMO010000195.1 coordinate 214, forward strand.
GCCAGAAACCCATCTGCTCGGACGGGTTGTTGACCGTCGAGTTGATGTGCTTGCCGATGAGCTGCTTGGCGACGGTTCCCCCGCCCTTGAACGGCACATAGGTAACCTTGAAGCCATAGGTCTTTTCCAGCATCGCGGTAACAAGCGAATCTTCCGCGCCCTTGCCGGTGCCGCCCATCTTCCAGCTTTTCGCCCCCGCCTTTTTCACCGCGGAAACATATTGCTTGACCGACTTGATGGAGGTGTCGGAGTGGACCCAGAGCTGGAACGTGTCTTCGGCCATTCTGGCGATTGGCGTAAATTTCGAGATATCGACGCCAATTCCCGGATTGCGCAGCGGCGTGGTGTAGTAGCTGTTCAACGTCGCCATGATGACGTGCGGATCGCCGCCCTTGTCTTTCAGATAACGCAGCGCCTCGGCGCCCGATCCGCCGCCCTTGTTGATCGGCACGAACGGCATCGAGGCAAACCGGTTCTTCTTGATGATGCCCTGGATGAAACGGGCGAGACGATCGGCGCCGCCGCCCTTGCCGGCCATGATCACGAACTCGACGGGTTTCTTGGGCTTCCAGGCCGCCGCTGCATCACTCGAAGCAACCGTCGCGCCCGCAAGCGCCATTGACCCGGCCGCGAGACCGAGCGTTAGCGATTTCAATAAAACTTTCATTGGACCTCCCAATGTTCATGCGCCCGTCGGACAGTTATTCCTCCTGTTTCAACCTGGGCTGTTTCCCCAATCTTATCGGCGACCGATAGCCGCCTATACGCCAACACATGTTACCGTGCGTTCGACGATACCGTCGATCCTAACGTCAAGCGGCTCGATTGAAACCAAAAAAAGAATTTTGGAGGATCAACTATGGGTGTTCGTGACGGCCAATCGGTCCTCGCCGGGTTACGTGACGACCGCGAGGTGTGGTGCGAGGGCGAACGGATCGCCGACGTGACGGCGGATCCGCGCTTCGCCGGCGGCGCGCGGACGCTGGCGGAACTGTACGATCTGCAGTGCGATCCCGACCTTACCGACGAGATGACCTTCGTCTCGCCGAGTACGGGCGACCGCGTCGGGCTTTCCTTCATCGAACCGCGCGATCGCGACGACCTCGTGCATCGCCGCAAGATGATGAAACGATGGAGCGATCACACGCTGGGCATGTTTCCGCGCAGCCCCGATTTCCTGAACGTCATACTGGCCGCGTTCGCGCCCGGCGCGGAGGCTTTCGGACCCTACGCCGGCAATATCCGCGCCTATGCCGAAAAGATCCGCGAGGAAGATCTGGCGCTGACCCATTCGCTGACCAACCCGCAGGTCGACCGGTCGCGCGACGTGTCCGACCAGGTCAAGGACCTGGCGGCTCGGGTGGTGGGCGAGACCGATGCGGGTATCAAAGTGTCGGGTGCGCGCATGCTGGCGACGCTGGGGGCCTTCGCCGACGAGATACTGATCATGCCGGCGCCCAGCTTCCCGCTGCCCGACACCGAGGAAGCCAAGGCCTTCGCCATGGGGTTCGCCGTGCCGGTCGCGACGCCGGGCATTCGCCTGATCGCGCGCCCGCCGCTCTATCCCGCGGACGCGGCCACGCCCATGGACCATCCGCTGGCCGCGCGCTTCGACGACAGCGACTGCATGGTGATATTCGAAGACGTGGAGGTGCCGTGGGAACGCGTGTTCATTCACCGCGACATCGAGATTTTCAACGGCATCTACCGGCACACCCACGCTTCACCGGCGATGGCCCACCAGTTCACCACCAAGGACCTGTCGAAGATCGAATTCATGATGGCGCTGGCGTTCGCGCTGGTGCGCGCCACCAATGTCGACGTGCACCAGCACGTCCAGGGCATGCTGGCCGAACTGATCAATGACACCGAAAGCATCCGCGCCCTGCTGATCACCAGCGAGGCGGAGGCCACGGAAACGCCGTTCGGCACCATGGCGCCCGCCGGCGGGCCGTTGAGCGCCGTAAGGTTCCTGTTCCCGCGCATCTTCAGGCGGGCCTGCGAAATCATCCAGAATTTGGGAGCCGGCGGTCTGTTCATGCTGCCGTCCTTCGCCGAGTTCGACGGCGCGCGCGCCGACGACGTGGATCGATATTACCAGGCCGCCAATGCCGATGCGCGGTCGCGGATCAAGCTGTTTCGCCTTGCCTACGACGCCGCGCTGTCGGGATTTTCCGGCCGCCAGCAGCTTTATGAGCGTTATTTCGCCGCCGATCCGGTGCGCGGCGCGGCCACGCTCTACCAGAATTTCGACAAGGAGCCCCACATCGCGCGCATCCACACCCTGCTGGACGATCTGGAGGCGCGCCACAACCGGGATTAGGCGCGGTTAAGAGGCGATTAAAGCTTAAAGGGGAGACTTCCGACGATTAAAAGGCATCATCGGACCATATTCCCGAATGTCCTCCGAAACCGATTCCCAACTGACCAACGTCGCCGATCCGTCACAGCGATCGCGCGACCGCGGGCTGCTGATCTCGATCCTGATCGTCAGCGTCGTGGCGCTGGCGGCAAGCTGGTTCGCGCTGCGCGCCGGGGAGTTGCTTGTCCTCAAGCGCGAAACCACGGATACAGCGACGCACTGGGCGTCGTTCATCAAGAACAATCTCGAGGATATCGAATCCGCGCTCGCCGGCGGATTGCTGTCGGCGGGCGACCGGCATGTGCTCGACCTCGCGATCAGCGAAGGCAATGTCGCCCGCTACAAGTTCTATTCGGCCACCGGACGTGTCCTGGTGGCGAACCGGTCCAGCGATCTCGGTTTCGGACCGGGTGATATTGGCGTGTTTCCCGACGGCGTCATGCGGGGGAAATCAGTTGCACTTGTCAAGGACCTGGTGGGCGCCGACGGCGAGCACCGGCACGTGGGCGAGGCGTTCGTTCCGTTCATGCGCGACGGCCGCTTCCTTGGCGCGATCAAGGTCTATGTCGACATGACCCGCCACGCCGGACGGCTGCACAAAATCGGCAACGTCATCATGGTTGGCCTGCTGAGCCTGCTGGCGGTGTTCGGCGGCATTTGCAGCGTTTTCGTCAGGCGCAATATCAAGGGCCGAGACGCGGAGTTGCGGGAGCTCATGGTTTCGCGGGCCCGCGCCGTGGCCGCCGAACAGGAGGCGGCGCGCGCCAACGAGGCCAAGAGCGGTTTCCTCGCGACCATGAGTCATGAAATCCGCACGCCCATGAACGGCGTGCTCGGTATGCTGGACGTACTGCTCGACAACGAGTTGTCCGATGATCAGCGCGCCTATGCCGAAACCGCGCGGGATTCGGCGAAGGCGTTACTGACCATCATCAACGACATTCTCGATCTGTCCAAACTCGAAGCCGGCCGGCTGGAGCTGGAGCACGCCGATTTCGAACTCGAAAATGTCGCCGAACACGTGGTCTCGGCGCTGACCGCGACGGCGCGCGACAAGGGTCTTGATATCAATCTGCTGGTCGCGCCCGGCGCGCCGCCATGGGTACGGGGCGATGCCGGAAGGTTGCGGCAGATCCTGTTCAATCTGGTCGGCAACGCAGTGAAGTTTACCGAGACCGGCGGAGTCGCGATCACCATCACCTCGCGGCCGGTGGGCGGCGGCAAGGTGGAACTTCATTGCGAGATCACCGATACCGGGATCGGCATCGCGGCGGATGCGCAAGCGAAACTGTTCTCACGGTTCACCCAGGCGGAGCAATCCACCGCGAGTCAATATGGCGGCAGCGGTCTGGGGCTATGGATTTGCAAGCAACTGATCGAACTGATGGAGGGCGCGATCGGCGTCGACAGCGCGCCGGGCCAGGGCAGCACTTTCTGGTTCAACGTACGGTTCGAGATCGGCGATGCGGTGAACGCCACCACCGCGAAAGCGACGGCACCGGTCACGACACCGGGCGGCCTCCGAATTCTGGTCGCTGAAGATAACCGGATCAATCAGCAGGTCGTCATCGCGATGCTGGGCCGCGCCGGCCATCGCATCGATGTGGTCGACGACGGCGAAGCGGCGGTGGCGGCGGTTGCAAACGATGTCTACGACCTGGTGCTGATGGATATCCAGATGCCGCGCATGGACGGGATTGCGGCGACGCGGGCGATCCGGCAATTGCCGGGCGAGGCCGGCCGCATCCCGATCGTTGCCTTGACCGCTAACGCGATGGACGGCGACCGCGAGGTCTATCTCGCCGCCGGCATGAACGATTATGTCTCCAAGCCGCTCGACGCGGAACGCCTGTCCCAGGCGATCGCAAACGCCGGCGGCGGACACGGCGGCGACCGCCAGCCCACCGCCCCGCCGCCCCCGACAACGGACGATCAGGGCGAAGCGCTGAGATCCTTCGCCGACAGCCTCGACAATCCGCCGGGTGCGGACGGTTAATACCAAGTAGCGCTGGCAACGACTCATGGCCATGTCCTTCGAGACGGCCCTTCGGGCCTCCTCAGGACGAGGATAACTTGTTGATAAAAAGAGAGTTTCCTCATGCTGAGGAGCCGGCGAAGCCGGCGTCTCGAAGCATGCTGGGTGGATTATCATCAGTGGGACTTGGTGTAAGGCGCTCGCGGAATCTCCCCGAGGCGTGACCACGCCGCCCGGACCGGTTAGTTTGCCGGTCATGAGGATTTGCATATACGGCGCCGGCGCGATCGGCGGGCTGTTGGGCGCGCGGCTCGCGCTTGCCGGCCACGATATTTCGCTTGTCGCGCGGGGCGCGCATCTCGACGCCATGCGGGCGCGCGGGCTGACGCTTATTTCGGGCGGCGACGAACATCACGTCACGCCGGCCTGCGCCGAGGACCCGGCCGCACTGGGCCCGCAGGATTATGTGATCCTGGCCATGAAGGCCCATTCGCTGCCCGCCGCGGCGGCCGCGATGGCGCCGCTTCTCGGCCCGGACACCGCGATCCTCAGCCTGCAGAACGGCTTGCCCTGGTGGTATTTCTCGAAGCTCGGCGGCGAATGGGACGGCCACCGGCTGCTCAGCATCGATCCCGACGGCCTCGCGGGCGCAGCCATCGATCCCGACCGCGTCATCGGCGGCGTGGTCGCCGCCGCGTGCAGCGTGCCCGAACCTGGCGTGGTGCGCCACGGCGCCGCCGGCAACGTGCGCCTCGGCGAGATCGACGGCGCCGACACCGAACGCTGCCGGCACCTCGGCGCGGCCCTGGCCGAGGCCGGACTCGACGGCGCCGTCACGGACCGCATCCGCGACGCGCTGTGGTTCAAGCTTTGGGGCAATGTCTCGTTTTCCGCCATCGCGGTGCTGACCCACGCCTCGGTCGGCGGGCTGGCCGCCGATCCCGGCACCCAAATGGTGGCGCGCCGCGTCATGGAGGAGAGCGGCGCCGTCGCCGAAGCGTTCGGCGCGACCTTCCCCGCCACCATCGATCAGCGCATCGAGCAATCGCTGGACATGGGCAGCCACAAGACCTCGATCCTCCAGGATCTCGAGGCCGGCCGGCCCATGGAGGTCGACGCCATGGTGGGCTCGGTGATCGAGACCGCGCGGATCGCCGGCATCGACGTGCCGCTGACCGAGATTATGTACGCCATGGTGCGCCGCCGCGCCATCGAGGCCGGCTGCTATCCCGCCAACCCCGCCTTCGAGGATTTGCTCGCGGGATAGATAAGAGAACAGCGGCCCCGGAGGGACCGCCGTTCGGTCACGTCGAACTTAAGACGCAATTACTTCTTCTTGCCGTAGATCAGGCTACGCGCGTGCTCCACAACCGCCGGAGTCGCGTTGTCGATCGCTGAGTTGACGATCTTCTGGATTTGCTCACCGGTCGACGGGATCAGACGCAACCGCCGCTTTTTCAAGGCCGCAGCGAAATCGGGGTCCGCGTTCATCTTGCCGTAGGCCACGCGCAGAGTCGCGATGGCGTCCTTCGGCGTGCCCGGTGGCACCGCGAGGCCACGGCCGAGCAGGCCCAGCACCTTGATGAAATCGACCGCCTTCTTGTTCATGTCGCCCTTCACGAGATCGGATACCATGGGAATCGATTTCGGCAAATCGGGATCGCGGAACACGCCCATTTGCAGGATGGGACGGACGAACGGCTTGTCGCCCTTGAACCATTGCGGGACCTTGGAGCTCCACGCCAGCCAGTTATAGGCCGCCATCTGGGTCTCGCCCTGCTCCACCGAATGAATGGCCTTTGACGACCCCTTGTAGCCGGTCACCATCTTGATCTTGAATCCGAACAACCCCTTCAGCAACCCCGGCATGATATAGCCGGTCGCCGCGAGGCCGGTGGCGGCCGCGATGATCGGGGTGGTCTTCATGTCCTGCCATTTGCGGATGCCCGCATCGGAGCGGACCACCAGCACGATGTTGGTCTGGTTGGTGGAGCCCAGCCAGGTGAATTTGCGCATGTCGAAGCGCATCTTCTTCGGCCGCATGAGCTGATTGACCACGCCGTTGTCGAGCGGGACGATCATGTGATAGCCGTCCTTGGGTGCCGCCGTGTAGACCCAGTTCATCGCCTTCACGCCGCCCGCGCCGGGCATGTGCTGGACGATGATCGTCGGGTTGCCGGGGATATGCTTGCCGAGATTGTCGGCGAAGGTCTGGCCGTACTTGTCGTAGGTGCCGCCGGGCCCGTAAGGAATGATGATCTTGATGGTGCGGCCTTCGTAGGACACCTTGGCCGAGACGCCCGTCGCGCCGATGCTCAGCGCCGCCAGCGCGGTCGCGCCGGCAAGAAGAAATCCGGTTATTCTGGTTTTCATGTGATCGCTCTCCACTGTCAATTTATCGGCCGCGATGGTGAACCGAATGACCCTCGGATGCAAGGATTCGCGGACGCGGAAAGGCGCCGATCAGCGCACCTGCAGCACCGCCTCGACCTCGATGGCGACGCCGAAGGGCATGGAGGCGACACCTATGGCGGTGCGCGAATGGCGCCCGGACTCGCCGAACAGCTCGATGAATAGCTCCGACGCGCCATTCAGCGCCGCCGACACGTCGATGAAGTCGGGATCGACGTTGATGTAGCCCTTCAGCCGCACCACTTCTTCGATCCTGTCGAGATCGCCGTCCAGCGCCGCGCGCGCGCAGCCCAGCACGCAGATCGCGCTGACCCGCGCCGCCTGCTGGCCCTCTTCCAGCGAAAATTCGCGTCCCACCTTGCCGATGAAACCGATCTCGCCGTCCACGCGCGGCACCTGGCCCGAGATGAACAGCAGATTCCCCGACCGCTTGTAGTTTAAAATCTTCGCGACCTTGGGTTCGGCCGGTGTCGGCAGTTCGATCCCCATCTCCTTCAGGCGCGCATCGATGCGTCCCGCCATGCTTCGTCTCCCTGATTTGATACAGCCGCCATCCTGCCCAATCCCCCCGAGGCGATCCATAATTATTCGGGCGCCGCCTTGTCATGGCGGGGTCCTTATGGACAAATGATCCGACTGGTTTGGCCGGGTTGGGTGGATCATGACCGGGAATAGGGGCGCGACGGGGCGCGTGGCGTCGCAGCCGTCGCGCGAGGCGTTGATCGACCGGGCGGCCGCGCTGGTCCCGGCGTTGCGCGCGCGCGCCGGCGAGACCGAGCGGTTGCGGCGTATTCCGGACGAAACCATTGCCGACCTCCACGCGGCCGGCCTCTGGCGTATCCTCCGGCCCCGCCGTTACGGCGGCTACATCACCGATATCGGCGTCATGATCGATGTCTCCATCGAGCTCGGGCGCGGCTGCGCCTCGACCGCCTGGGTCTACATGAACCTGATCGCCCACAACTGGATGCTGCCCTACTGGCCGCCCCGCGCGATGGACGATATCTGGGGCGAAAACCCGGACGCGCTGATCGGATCGACCCTGGTGTTTCCCACCGGCAAGCTGGATCCGGTCGACGGCGGTTACAGCTTTACGGGCCGATGGCCTTACGCGAGCGGCATTGATGTCAGCGACTGGATGATGCTGGGCGCCATGACCGCCAACGCGGACGGCGATCCCGGAGCGCGCGTCGTCGTCGTCCGCGCCGCCGATCTCGAGGTGATCGACACCTGGCACGTCTCCGGCCTCGCCGGCACCGGTTCGAAAGACGTCGCCTGCGAAGCGCTGTTCGCGCCGGAACACATGGTCTTCGATCTCTCCGTCGCGCAAGAGGGCTACGCGCCGGGCACCGAGGACATGGAGGGCGACGCCTATCGCCTGCCGTTGTTTCCTTTCATTCCCCATCTCGTCGCCGGACCCATGATCGGGATCGCGCGCGGCGCCTACGAAGACTTCATCGAAAAGGTTCAGTCGCAAACCTCGATCTACAACCGCTCACGGCTCGCCGAACAAACCACGGTCCAGCTCAAGATCGCCGAGGCGGGCGTACTTATCGAAACGGCCAAATTGCTGGTTCGCGAAAACTGGCGCGAAGCCCACCGTTACGTCGAGAACGGGGCTCGCCCGAGCCTGGAGGACCGCGCCCGCTGGCGCCGCGACGCCGCCCACGCCGCCGGTTGCTGCGTGCGCGCGGTCGATCTCATCCACGGCGTCTCGGGCGCGACCGCGAACTACCTCGACAACATGCTTCAAATGCGCCACCGCGACGTGCACGCCGCCGCGCATCAGATTCACCTGTCGTGGGACATCAACGCCCCCGAGTTCGGGCGCATCGCCGCCGGGCTGCCGGCGACCAATCCGATCCTCTAGCCCGCCCGTTCGAGAGCGACCGCCATGTGGCCGGCGCGCGGCCGCGCCCAGAACCAGACCAGC
>CAZPMO010000196.1:0-8757 GCA_964587515.1 uncultured Rhodospirillaceae bacterium
GCCCATACTGGTAACCAGGCTGGGACGGCTGTTCCTTGTACGTGCTGCGGTATGCTTTCTGGAACCACTGGTTAAGCGGGTTCGGATCGTTGACCGCGTACATGCCGTACGGGCCACGCGTACCGACCATCAGCCCGAGCGGAAAGCGCTTGCCCAGGCGATAGACCGCGGTCTCGCCGACCGTGAACAGGAATTTTTTCTTCCTGAACAGCCCGCGCGCGGTGCCCTGGCCGATGAAGGCTTCGAGATCGCCGCCCCAGAAGCTCGAATGGACCAGATCTTCCTTGCTTCTGAGCAAGGCCGAAATTTCCGAACCGTATTGGCCCGAGAACAGCTTGGGGAACTGCTGTTTGCTTGCCCGTTTGATCTTCGGGGCAAGCACCTCGAGCGCCAGGCTGAAGTCACGCCATGAATCCTGGCCCCAGGCATAGTTCTGATTAAGCCCGACATAGGCCTTGACCGAGCCGCCGAACTTCCTGGCCACGTAATGCGCCGCCGAGACGTTGTTCGCGGTGCCGTGGTTCATGACCCGGAACACATATTTAGGCTTGGTGTTGATGTCTTCAAAGACGCGCGGCGTGCCGCACACCGTCATGATGGTGAGAACCTTCAACTCCTCGGCCACGCGCGCGACCGCCGCGCAGGTGCCGGATGAGATGAAGCCGACCACCAGATCGACGCCCTGCTTCTGGACCTTGTTGCGCAGCTCGGTGACCTGCTTCGTGCCGCCGCCGGCTTCATCGTAAAGGATCAGTTCGATCTGACGACCGGCAATGCCCTTTGTATTGTATGGTGCCGGCAGCTTGCCGCCGTTAATGGCATCGACGAGCAATTCCACGCCCCGCTTCGCGGGGAGCCCGAACGCGGGAGCGCCCGCGCCGGTCAGGAACGTCGGGACCGCCAGTTTCAGGGTTTGCGCGGTGGCGGCCGACGCACCGAGCGCAAGAGCGCCCGCCAGCGAAACGGCCAGCGTATGGCCGAAGATTGTTCTCGCATCGAATTTCATGATCGTACCTCCCCGTACGGATCCGTTGAATGTTATTCGCGTCCTTATAACAAAGACGTGACAGCGATGGTATGCGATCTAATCCGGTTTCGCACCCCCAAAAATCGACGTTATGTTTTTGTCGCCGACAGGGACGGGACGGCACCCACAGCCGTCTGTTTACCTCTTGTTAACCATGTTTAACGCAAGTTTGCCGCTGGCGTTAATTTGAGGTCGCCCATATGGCGCGAAACAGCGTTTCCAATCTCGACTCGCCGCCGACGCGCGCATTGGCGCGCAAGCGGCCGCCCGTCCACGAAGGGGCGGCGCTGATAGACCTGATCGGCAATACGCCGATCGTCGAGTTGCGCAATCTCGATACCGGCAAGTGCCGCCTGTTCGCGAAGCTCGAGCGGCAGAACCCGGGCGGCTCCATCAAGGACCGGATCGCGCTCAGCATGATCGAGGGGGCCGAGGCCGACGGCCGCATCGATCCCGGCGGCACGCTGGTCGAGGCGACGTCGGGCAATACGGGGGTCGGGCTGGCGCTGGTCGGACGGCTCAAGGGGTATCACGTGGTCATCGTGATCCCCGACAAGATGAGCCAGGAAAAGATTTTTCATCTGCGTGCGCTGGGGGCCGAAGTGCATGTCACCCGCACCGATGTGTCGCCCGGCCATCCCGAGCATTACCAGGAAATGGCGCGACGCATCGCCGAGGAACGGCCCAACGCGCTTTACGTGCACCAGCACGCCAACCCCGACAATATTCGGGCGCACGAGGAGTGCACCGGCCCCGAAATATGGGAGCAGATGAAGCACGACCTCGACGCCGTGGTGCTGGGCGTCGGCACCGGCGGGACGATGACCGGCATCGGGCGATACATGAAGCGTGTCGCGCCGCATGTCGAAATGGTTCTGGCCGATCCCGAGGGTTCCATCACGGTCGATTATCTTGCGACCGGCGAGATCGGGAAGGCCGGGTCATGGCTGATCGAGGGTATCGGCGAGGACGTGCTGCCGCCGATCGGCGATCTGTCGCTTATCGGCAGCGCCTATCTTATCTCCGACGCCGAGAGTTTCGATTCCGCGCGTGAGCTCCTGCGGAAAGAAGGCATCATGGGTGGCTCCTCGACCGGGACTCTGTTGGCCGGCGCCCTGAAATATTGCCGCCAACAGACGGAGCCGAAACGGGTGGTCACGATCGTTCCCGACAGCGGCATGAAATATCTCTCGAAGATGTACAACGATTACTGGATGATCGATCAGGGCTTCATCGAACGAAAGACTTTCGGCGATCTGCGCGATCTCATCGTGCGGCGTCACGGCGAACAGGACACGGTCTTCGTCCGTCCCGACGATACGATGCTGACCGCGCATGGGCGGATGAAGCTCTATGACATTTCCCAGTTGCCGGTGATCGACGGGGACAACAACGTCCTCGGCATCATCGATGAAAGCGACATCATGCTGGCCGTGTTCCGCCACGAGGACCGGTTCGCCGATCCGGTGACGACGGCGATGACCAGCGGTCTCGAGACCGTGGACGCGGCGCATCCGCTGGAAGATCTGATGCCGATCTTCGATCGCGGACATGTCGCCGTCGTGACCTATCGCGACGCCTTCATGGGGCTGATCACGCGGATTGATCTTCTCAACCATTTGCGGCGCCGGCTGAAGGAATAAATATGCCCGATGACGGCAAACGTTTGAACTGGCAAGGCTTCGCGACCCGCGCGGTGCATGCGGGCCAGTCGCCGGATCCTACTACCGGCGCGATCATGCAGCCGATCTACGCGACCTCGACCTATGTCCAGGAAAGCCCGGGCGTCCACAAGGGCTATGAATATAGCCGCAGCCAAAATCCCACGCGCATGGCCTATGAGCGCTGCGTCGCCGATCTGGAAGGCGGCGTGGCCGGTTTCGCCTTCGCATCGGGGCTCGCGGCGACGGCGACGGTGATGGAATTGCTCGATGCGGGCAGCCACATCATCGCCAGCGACGATCTCTATGGCGGCACCTACCGATTGTTCGAGAACGTGCGCAAACGAAGCGCGGGACACTCGTTCAGCTTCGTCGATATGTCCGACGTCGCCAATGTCGAGGCGGCGATCCGCCCCGACACCGCGCTGATCTGGGTGGAAACCCCGACCAACCCGCTCCTGAAACTCGTCGACCTGGAGGCCGTCGCGGCGGTCGGTCGCAAGCACGACATTCTGTTGGGCTGTGACAACACCTTCGCCACGCCGTGGATTCAGCGGCCGCTCGAACTCGGGTTCGATCTGGTGGTGCATTCCGCGACCAAATATCTCAACGGTCACTCCGATATTGTTGGCGGCGTTGTGATAACCGGGCAAAATCCTGAACTTGCCGAACGCATGGGCTATCTGCAAAACGCCGTCGGCGCGGTGCAGGGACCGTTCGATTCATTTCTCGCGCTGCGTGGACTGAAGACGCTGGCGCTCAGAATGGAACGGCACACGCGAAACGCCGCGGCGGTCGCCCGGTTCCTCGAAGACCATCCCGCGATCGAGCGGGTTTTCTATCCCGGCCTTGAGAGCCATCCCCAGCACGATCTCGCGCGGCGCCAGATGCGTGGGCCCGGCGGCATGGTGACGGCGATCTTGTCGGGCGGTCTGGACAAGGCGCGGCGTTTTCTTGAAAGGGTCGAGATCTTCGCGCTGGCCGAAAGCCTGGGCGGCGTCGAAAGCCTGATCGAGCATCCCGCGATCATGACCCACGCCTCTGTTCCGCGCGACATCCGCGAGAAAATAGGAATCTCCGACGGTCTCGTCCGCCTCTCGGTGGGCATCGAGGACACCGACGATTTGCTCGCCGACCTCAACCAGGCGCTTATTTAGCAGTTGCGGCTCGGCCGCCGCCGGGACTCCGATCAAGCGCCTCGCGGACATTTTGCGCCAGATCTTGTTTGTTGAAGGGCTTGTTCAGGACGTTAATCCCACGATTCGGCGCGCCGTCCCTCGGCTCCACCATGTTCGGGTAACCCGAAATGAATAGCGCCCGGACATCGGAATGGCGACTCTCCAGCGAGGATATCAGATCAAGCCCGCTCATGCCGCCGGGCATCACAATGTCGGTTACGACAAGATCGACCCGCGGCGCGTTTTCAAATACCGCGATTGCCTCGGTGGCTGTCGCCGCCTCCAGTGCTTCGTATCCAAGATCGTCGAGCATCGCCGCAATGAGCGTCCTTACGTCGGCTTCATCCTCGACCAGTAACAGAGTTTCGCCTCGGCTCGTGGGAAGGTCGTTGGCCTCACCGACCACCTTCGCCCGGTCAGGTTCCCGACCGCGCGGCAGGAACATCGTTACTTTGGTGCCGCGCCCTTCTTCGCTGTCAATTTCGACCCGCCCGCCCGATTGAGCGACGAAGCCATATACCATGCTGAGACCGAGGCCACTTCCCTTGCCGACTTCCTTGGTGGAGAAAAAGGGTTCGAAAACGCGCTCCAGCACGTTCGGAGCCATTCCGGCGCCCGTATCGGCTACTGAAAGGGTGACGTAGTCCCCCGGAGAGACGCTTGGTTCGGCCGCCGCGCCATCCTCGTCGATGTGGCTATTGGCGGTTTCCAGGCGTAGCGACCCGCCGTCCGGCATGGAGTCTCGCGCATTTATGGCGAGGTTGAGAAGAGCGTTCTCCAACTGGCCCGGATCAACCTCGACCGTCCACAGGTCCGCGCCGCCCGTGGTCTCGATCTCGGTCGCTTCACCAAGGGTCCGGCTCAGCATGTCCGTCATGCCGGCGACCAATGAATCGAGGTGTATGTGTTTGGGAGACAAGGGCTGTTGTCGTGAAAAAGCGAGCAACCGATGGGTCAATTCGGCGCCGCGCTTGGCGGCGCGGATCACCGCGTCGGCGGGACGCCCTTCGATACCGTCGCCGAGGCGCTGTTTCAGCGTCTCCGAGTTGCCGAGGATGACCGTCAGCAGATTGTTGAAATCATGGGCCACGCCGCTGGTGAGCTGACCCACCGCTTCCATTTTCTGGGCCCGCTGCAGCTGGGCTTCGGCAAGCTTGCGATCGGTGATGTCGCGAATGATGATCAAAATCGCGGGCGCGTTGTTCCATTCAAAAGGTATGCCGCGGGATTCACTGAAGAATTCGGCACCGTCGAGACGCAGGCGTTTGCGTTCGGCGAACGGCAGCACCCCTTCATCCAGGATATTCCGTCGACGCGCGTTGACGTCGTCCCGATGGTCCGGGTGGACGAATTCGATCATGTCGAGGCCGATCAACTGAGCCGCGGAGTCCGCGCCAAACAGATCGACGGCGGTGGAACTCGCGAACAGGACTTTTCCATCCGTACTGGTCACCAGCAGCGCGTCCGGAGATGCCTCGATCAGCAGGCGATAGCGTTCCTCGTTATCGCGAAGCACGTCGTCGGCGTGTTTGCTTTCCGTGATATCGCGCCCGACGGCCTGAATTTCGACGATATCGCCCGAGGCGTCGAAAATCGCCCGGTCGGACCAGCGATGCCAGCGAAGGTCGCCGTTGGCCATGATTACCCGGTGCTCAATCTGGACGACGGGATTGTCCGGGCTCAGCGTCGCCAGGGTTCTGTCCACGTCTTCACGGTCTTCCCCGGGGATGTGGTCCATCAGGCTAGTGCCGATCATTTCATCGTACGTTTTGTCGAAATAGCGGCAGTACGCTTCGTTCACGAATGTCAGGGTATGGACGCCCGGAAGCGAGCGGCCGATGAATTCGGTCTGGTCCTCGACGATGGCGCGGAACCGCTTCTCACTCTCCGACAAAGTCTCGTTCTGGCGGCGGACCATGCGGCGGAGCGAATAATTCCATAACAGGTTCCCGATCACCGCGGCCGCGACCACCACGATGACAAACAGCGCGCCGAACAGAATCGTTCCGCGGTCGAGCCCTTCGGCGGTCTCGAGACCAATCCACTTGTCGTTAATAACCTGGTTTTCCGCCGGCCGGATCGAGGACACCGCCTTTTGCAGCACGGTATTCAGTATCGGCCAGTCGTTCCGCGACCCAAGCGCCAGGCGCGCGTAATAACCGGTTTCCCCCGTGACCCCCAGATTGGTGATCCCCAGCTTTCTCAGAAAGTGCGTGGCGGTGGCGAGATTTCCCACCATCGCGTCCAACTCGCCGAACGAGACAAGCAACAACCCCGACCGTACGTCCTGTACGGGGCGAAGATCTATTCCCGGGTGGTCACGCGTGATCCACTCCTGCCATACATAGCCAGAAACCACGCCGACCTTTTTTCCGTTGAGTTGATCCAGGCTGGAATAATCGCCCGCGTCGCTGCGGACGATTATCACCCCGGGCAATTCGATATGCGGCGAGGTGAACAACATGTATTTGGAGCGCGCCGCCGATTTCGTTGCCGCGCTGTACATGTCCGCCTCTCTGCTCTTGGCCTTGCTTATGGCGTCGTCCCAATCGGACACGGGAACCATCTCGAAGCGAATGCCGAGTTTCTGTTCCAACAGCTTCAGATAATCGGCCGAAATCCCGACCAACTGTCCATTTTCGTTTATGGACTCGATCGGTTGAAAATCAGGGTCGGGCGCCACGCGGATGACCGGGTGCGCCGCCAGCCATTGACGTTCTTGAGGCGTCAGTTGAATGCTCTCGTTCCCGCCGGCCGGTTCCGCCGCGGCAATCGCGGCGGGCAGGAAGATGAGCGGGATCAGGAGGCCGGCGAGAACTCTGCGACAAAATAAAGCCAACGGTCTCCCGCCTCTCGATGGGTCATCGAGCTATTAATTACGGTGCCGCCCGTTTGCATGGACCGGGCCGCCCGCTCCCAATCCACGCACTTCCCGTGTTGCGGCGAAAGGCGGTTGCCTATTCCGCCGCCACGGACGCGGCGGCGGTTTCGGCCTCCTCGGCCGCGAGGCGATCGATGAGCTGACGCGCCGCGATGGCGCCGGCGTCCTGGATGGTATCGATCGTCCGGTCACCGTCCCAATTGTCTTGTTGCAGTTCGAAGACCTCCCAGTCCTGACGGAACGCCGTCAGAATCTGATTGAATATCCTGTCGTTCAGCTCATCGGTGATGGGCTGGACATCGTGCGACTGGCTCCAGAAATAATGGCACGAATTTTCGGTCTCGGGCGTGATGGCGTTCAGGTTTCGCAGTCCGAACCCGCCTTCAGGCGTCTCGGTTTCCAGTTCGGTAAAGCCGAAATCCTTGCCCTTGGCCGCATCGGGCGCGGCGCCCGTGAACAGGCGGACGAATCCCGGCGGCGTCCACTGGATGATCTGCCAGCGGTCTACCGGCTGGTCGGGTGCGAATCCGCCGACCTTTTGATAGGTAGGCGGCGGCGGCTGGCCCACGGTCCAGCGCGCGACCGTCACCGAGCCATCGTCTTTCAAGGTGCGAATTTTAGCGTGCTCGGCGACCGCCATGTTGCCGATGGTCGAGGCGTGCACATAGGCGAGATGGCTGAGATCGAGCAGATTGTCGACGATCAGCCGGTAGTCGCTCTTGACGTGGAAATAATGCCCCTTGTCGCCCCATTCCTCGGAGGTCTTCCAAGGGTAAGGGGTGATGTTGGCTTCGTCCGCCAATGCCGGGTCACCCATCCAGATCCAGATCCAGTTATATTTCTGGACCACCGGAAAGGTTCTGACCGTGGCGTTCGGCGGGATCGTCGTCTGACCCGGGACGTGAATGCACTGGCCGGTCGTGTCGAATTCGAGCCCGTGATAGTGGCAGCGGATCGCATCGCCGACGATCACGCCCTTGCGCAACGGCATGCGGCGATGACAGCAACGGTCTTCCATTGCGACGGGCGCGCCGTCCTCGGTGCGCCAGAATACCAGCCGTTCGCCACAGATCGTGCGGGCGAAAGGTTCACGCGAAATCTCGGGTGGCTCGGCGGCGACGTACCAATGGTTCTTTAAAAACATCTTATGCTCCCGTATTCCATGGACGGTTCAGCGAAAATCAGTTCCGGAGTCTCCGAAATTCCGGGCCCGGTGTCAAATCAGTAAAGCCGACGCGGAAAACGCGCCGGCGCCGTTGAACGGGATCGAGAGCAGCGGTCGGGTGGCGATCCAAGACGATCGCGATGAAATCGCCGGGTTCGCGCGCCTGGACGTATCGGCGATAGTGGTGGTCGACGCGTCTATCCGTAGCGATTGATCCGGCGTTGGGCCGACAGGATGTTTCGGACCTCCCGGTGAAGCGCCAGCCCCACCATTGTCAGCGCGATGCCGCAGATTCGTGCGATTATGTCCTTGGCTTCGAAGGTGCCCTGTCCCAGGTAATACTGCGCCGCCTCCAGCCCGCATCCGAAGGCGATCAGCGACACGGCGATCACGCCCCATCTGAAATCGGTGTCGTTGCGCCGCGCCAGCGCCAGCGTCAGAACCGCGAACACCGTCATTTGGGTAAGCGCCGACAACACGCCGGGCGGTACGACGCCGTTGTTCCAGATATTCTCCGGCAGCAACGGAAACGCCGCGGCCGGAGCGGCGAGAAAGAAACTGGCCAGGCCGGCGACGACCGGCAGCCCGGCGGTTTCGCGTCCGTTCGTGTTCGCTACAGACATCATCCACTCCAAGTCCGCGGCATCTAATTTTATTTTGTATTTTAAATTATGAGGGTGTTTCGATAATAAAAATCAAAGAAACAGGATTATCCATCGATGAATTATTGCGCCTATTTTATTGTAATTAGAGATAAAATTTTTTGTATTTTACTTTGTTTGATCTGTTCTCAACCCACCGTATTCAGCCAAGTGGGCCGGAATGACTGGCGCGCGGCGGATTTT
>CAZPMO010000197.1:0-8640 GCA_964587515.1 uncultured Rhodospirillaceae bacterium
TCAGGCAGGCGCAAACCAGCTTGCCGTCGACCAGCACACTGCATGCCCCGCAATCGCCGGTGCCGCAGCCTTCCTTGGTGCCGGTCAGGCGCAACTCGTCGCGCAGAATGTCGAGCAATGTCTGGGTCGAATCGCACAGGAACTCCACATCGTCGCCATTGACCTCGGTGGTTACGTGGTGCTTCGCCATCAGCCCTGCCTCGCCCGTTCCAGTGCGATCGCGGCCGCGCGCCGCGCGAGCACGCCCGCGACCTTGATCCGATATTCCTTGGTGCCCCGCTTGTCGTCGATCGGCTGGCAGGCCGCGCTCGCGGCCTCGGCCATACGTTCAAGGGCGGCATCGTCGCAGGTCGTGCCCACCAGTGCGTCTCCGGCCTCCGGGACCAGCAGCGCCCGCGCCGCCACCGCGCCGAGCACCACCCGCGCGCCGCTGCATGTGCCGGCTTCGTCCAACATCAGGTTCACGCCAACGCCGACCACCGCGATATCCATCTCGGTTCGGGGCGTGAAACGCAGATAGGCATCGCCCGATTGCGCCGGGCGCGCCGGCATCAGGAACGAGGCGACGATTTCACCCTTGGCCAGTGAAGTCTGACCTGGGCCGGTCGCGATATCGTCGACCGGCGCCTGGCGTCGCCCGTCGGGGCCGACGATGCTGGCGATGGCGCCCGCAGCCATCATCGGCGGCACGCTGTCGGCGGCCGGCGAGGCGTTACAGAGATTGCCGCCGATCGTCGCTCGTCCCTTGACCTGGATCGATCCGATCAGCTTGACCCCATCGATCACGCCCGGCCATGCCTTCGCGAAACCCTCATGGTCCATCAGGTCCATGCCGGTGACCGCCGCGCCGATGCGAAAGCCGCCATTCTCGGTGTCGATGGCCTGCATTTCCGAAATATTCTTGATGTCGACCACCAGATCGGGCGCGATCATTTCAGCGCGAAGCTGCACCAGCAGATCGGTGCCGCCCGCCAGCACGCGCCCGACGCCGTCCTCGCCGGCGAGCAGGGCAATCGCGGTATCCAGTGATTCCGGCGCCTCGTAGCGCATCTCGTCCATCGATATCCCCCTGTCGCCGATTGTCCCGGCGGTCCCCCGACCCATCGATCGCATCATGGCCCTTCGCGAAAGATTGATCCAGTCGCATTGTGTGCCCGATTATCCTTGTCCCCGTCCGGTCATCGCGAACACAATGGAGCGCGATGTCCGAAACGGTCCTGCCCAGAACCTTCATGCCGGTCACGGTGAATAGTGGCCCGATCGCGGCCGCCGCGCGCGCGCCCGGAAAGATCGCGATCACCGAAGGCGGCCGCGAGCTGAGCTATGCCGACCTCGCCACGCGAATTGGCAAGGTTGGCGCCGCCGCGCTTGGTGGACTTGGGCTTTCGTCCGGCGATCGCGTGGCTTTGGTGGCGTCCAACCGGCTCGAATATATAGAGATCGTGTGCGGCCTGTCCTCGGTCGGAATTCCGGTGGTGACGATCAGCCCGCGCCTGACGCCGGAAGAGGTCCGATTCATCTGCGAGGACGCCGGTGTGAAGGCGCTGATCGTCGATCCGGCGTGGGAAGAGGCATCACGTGACGCCAAGCTCGTCGCCGACACATCCCTGATGGTCATCGACGACCGTTATGAAGACTGGCTCGGCGCGGCGCATCCCGGGGCCGAACAGCCCCGGCCCGCCGAATGGGAGACATTCGCAATTCCCTATACCTCGGGGACCACCGGCAATCCCAAGGGCGTCCTTCTGTCGCATCGATCGCGGGTGCTGACGTTTTTCGCCATGGCGCAGGAATATGGCTGCTATTCGTCCGATGACCGCCACCTTGCGATCGCGCCGCTCTATCACGGCGCCGGGTTCGCATTCGCCATGGCGGCGGTGTTCTTCGGCGGAACGTGCAATATCCTGCGGGAATTCGACGCCGAGGCGACGCTCGCCGCGCTCGGCAAGGGCGGCGTCACGGGCACGCTGATGGTGCCCACCCATTTCAACGCTATCTTCGCGCTGGAAGAGCGCGTGCGCGCGCGGTATCGGCCGAGCGGCATGAACGCGCTGGTCTCGAACGCCGCCGCGTTACCCCAGGCCACCAAGGAAAAGATCGTCGGGTATTTCGGCGAAGGGCTGCTGCACGAGACCTATGGGTCGACCGAGGCCGGGTGCGTCGCCAATCTGCGCCCCGCGGACCAGCTCGCCAAGCAGGGTTGCGTCGGCCTGCCTTACCCATGCACCCAGGTCCGCCTGCTCGATGACGACGGGAACGAGGTCGGCGTGGGCGAGACGGGCGAGTTGTTTTCGCAATCGCCGTATCTGTTCAACGGGTATTGGCGGCGTCCGGCGGAGACCGAGGCGGCGCTTGACGGCGACTGGTGTACGGTGGGCGACCTCGCGCGGCGCGACGAAGACGGCTATCTCTATATCGTCGA
Source organism: uncultured Rhodospirillaceae bacterium (assembly GCA_964587515.1). GTDB lineage: Bacteria > Pseudomonadota > Alphaproteobacteria > MPNO01 > MPNO01 > CAZPMO01. The sequence continues at coordinate 2,423 of CAZPMO010000197.1, forward strand.
CCGCAAGAACGACATGATCGTCTCGGGCGGCATCAACATATTTCCGCGCGAGATCGAGGAGGTGCTCCACACCAGCGACGCGGTCCGCGAGGCCGCCGTGGTTGGGTTTCCGGATCCGCACTGGGGCGAAGCGGTCCGCGCCTTCGTGGTGTTGAACGCGGACGCCGAGGCCGCGGGCGAGGCGCTGATCGCGCACTGCCGCACCCAACTGGCGGGCTATAAGGTGCCGAAGGAGATATCGTTTATCGACGCGCTGCCGCGCAATGCGGCCGGCAAGGTATTGCGCCGCGCGTTGCGGGACCGGTGACCACCTATGGTTTCAATCGGCGATTAACTGTTAAGCTGGCTTCCGCCAGGTTCACGAGGATGGGGAGACACTGGAAATGATGGTTCAGAACGCGCCCGACGGCGCACCGCATTTCGTTTCGACCATGATCGAGCATAACGATCTTTGCGAGCAATTCGCACGCGCCTTCGGGAACGAAATCTTCGACCGTCCCGAACCCTATGACGAAACGGTTTACATCATCGGCCATCATGATCGCGGCTGGGACGAGGCCGACGAAAAATCCGCGCTTGACCCCGGGACCGGATTGCCGGCCGGGCTCGGCGGCGGGCCTATCGACGTCGCCGTCGCCACCAGCAGCAAATCGCCCGACTTCAACGAGCGTCGTCACCTGTATTGCGGCCTGCTGTCCAGCATGCACAGCTGGGGCCTCTATAATGAACGTTACGGCTATTCCGAGTTCAAGGTGCGCGCCGGCGGCGGCTTGTCGGTGCCGATCTTCGAATCCTACGCCACCGAGACCCGCGCCATGCTGGACGCCGAACTGGCGCGGCAGGAACGGCTGAAGGCTGCGCTGGCCGCCGATCCCGCGACGGCTCCCTGGGTCACGGAAAAATGCCTGACGCGAAACTATAAGCTGTTGCAGTTTTTCGACACGCTGGCGCTTTATTTCAACATCCGCCATGAAAGCGAGCGCGGCGTGGAAGTCTATGTCCATGTGCCGAAGAACGAGGATGAGGATGCCACGGTGACGCTGACCCCGAAGGGCGACGGCGTCTATCATCTCGATCCGTTCCCGTTCGCGGGCGACCGGCTCGAGGTCGCGTGCGGCGGACGCTATGTCAGCCCGGTTTCGGACGAAGATATCCCGGACGGCATGGGGGCCATGTTGCGCGCGCTGCCCACCGACGCCCAGACCCACATCTTCGTCGCCGCCTGAGATTTAATCGACGCGTAATCGTTTTCGGAGAGATTTACCGCCGTTCCGATAAACCATGCCGGAGAGTTCCAAGATAGCAATTCCCGTGACCCCCTTATCGCGCCGACGCATGTTAACCGTCGGATTTGTCGCCATAGCGATCGCCCTGCCGGCGAGCGCCGCGGCATCCACATCCAAATCGATCCTCGGCGGTTTAAGCGCCGAGGCGAAAACCGTCATCGGGGCAGTTGCCGCCAAATCGGGAAGCGACTGGATGAAATTCTGCTCGCAAGGCCCATCCGGCATCCAGACCGCGGTGACCAAAGCCGCCATCGACGTCGCCACCAAGGGGCTGGTCGACCGGAACAAGGTGATGGGGGCGAGCACGGAAGCAATGCCCTATTTTCAGGCCCATTGCACCGAAATCCGTGTTGCCGCCGCGACTTCGAAATCGGGCGGCGGCGGGTCACCGGCGGCAGGCGGCCACGACCAATCCGAGGCGATCCTGAAGATCATCGGAGAAGACGGGCGCGCCATTATTGCGGCGGCCAACAAGCGGATGGCGACGAAACTCGCCGATTTCAATTGGCGAATAAGCGTACGCAGCTTGCCGTGACCCGCCGAAAGCGAACGAATCTCGGCCTTATCCCGCGAAATCAGCAACAACCGCACCGGATCATTGGCGCGGGACGGCAGCCCATAGGCCATTACCTCGCCGTCGCCGAGCGCCTTTCGGATATCGGCAAGCTCGTAATGCCGGATTGAGACCACGTCGGCGAGATCGGGATCGCGCTCCCTCAGCTGTTTGGTGAGTTCGCGCCGGCGCGCGACAAGCGCAGCCTGAGCCTTGCGGTCGGCCGAGCTCGCGCCCCGGGGCGCCGCCGCCAGCAGACGCGCGCGGCGCAACGCAGCATCGATTTTCTGGATTGCATCGGTCAAGTCGGCTTCGCGCCGGGTCGCGACCGCGCGATCGGCCAGCATATCGACAAAAGCGCGCGCCCTGCCGCGCTCCAGATCACGGAACACTGTAGTCACGTCACCGCGCGCGATCGCGAAATTCGCGAGACGGTAGGTGACGTCGTCCTTGCCCATGCCGAAGCGCCGCTTGGCGCGGTCGGTCGCCAACGCGCCGGAGGCCGCCTCGATCGCCGCCTGCGCGCGGCGGAAAGCCGCCTCGGACTCGGCTTTTTTTCCGTCCTGAAACAGCACCTCGCCACGCAACGCTTCGACGCGCCAGACGATGTCGGGCAAACCCAGACGGGCGGCCGCATCGGCGGCCCGTTCGGCTCGGACTACCGCCTCATTGAGAAAGCCGCCCCCCATCAACGCCTGGGCGTGAATCGCATCGACCACGACTTTTGGAGTGGCGAAGCCGATCGCATCCAGCAATACGCGCGCCGCCTCGAACATTTTTTCGGCCGTGACCCGGTCTTTTTTCACCACCAGCCGCGCCGCGCCCAGCGAGGCGAGATTGGTCGCGCGGCCGTAATAGCCGTCGGCGTGGAGCGGCACGATCAGGCTGTATAGCGGATGCTCGGCGACCGCGAACACGTCCGCCGCACGCGCCTCGGCGCGTTCGGCCCAGGGCAGGGCGGCGGCGAAATCTTCCTGCAGCAGATGTACGGCGGCGAGCACGCCATAGGCTCTGAGTTGCGCCGTGGTCAGGTTGAAGAGCCGGCCCAAATCAGCGGGCATTGTGGTAAAGCTTGTCGGCATCCGCCATGCGCGCGTCGCCACGGCGACACGGGCGAGGTCGACGATCGCCGCCTCGTAATCACCGGCCCACGTGCGCGCCTCGCCCCGCAGAGCACGACTGTTGACGTTGGCGCCGAACACCGAAATTTCGAATTTCGCGGCGCGAAGGAGTTCCTTCTCGGCGGCGTCGAAGCGACCGACCATGATCAGTACCTGGGTGCGCAGCATCGAGATTTCGAATTCCGCGCGCGCGTTACCACCGGCCGCCGCGCCGGCCTTCTCCAGCGCGGTCAGCGCGGCCCGGGAATCGCCCTTCAGATAGGCATCGAACGCGCGGGCCATATCGGTGGTCACCGTGACGCCGTATGAAGTGATCTCGCCTTCGCGCGGCGCATGCGCCTTGCGTTTGGGCCCTGCCGGGGCGGGCGCAGGCACCACTGGCGCGCGCGACATCTCGGCAAAGACCGCACGTTCCTTGGCGTTGAGATCGACATCATCACCGAGCGGCGGAATCGCCGGAACCGGCACTGTCGGAACCGGCATTTTCGAAGCCAGCGCAGAAGCGCACGGCATCATCAAAACAAGAAATACCGACAGCCCGATACGCCCGATCATCTTCGACCTCCGCCCAGTGTATTACCGACGCGCATGGTCTTCGCGTCCCGTTAAAAAACCGTTCAGCCGGGTCCGAATCATTTCGCGGGCAGATCCTCCGCGAAAGCGTGCGCTCGCATGATCCAGCCCCGCAGCGTGTCTTCGGTTTCGATCCCCGCCGCGCCGACGTAAATCATGCTCTTCATAGGACGACCCGTGAAATCCATCGCGCGCGCATGGGGTTCCGTCAGGGCCGCCGCCGCTCCCTCATTGCCGAGGCGCAGCATGATTTCGCTCTCCTGCACGCCGCAGCACATGTTGCCGTTCACCATGAAGGCGAGGCCGCCGAACATCTTGCGCTCCGTGACCCCGTCATGGACCTGGAGTATCCGCCGAATTCGCTCCGCGAGTGCTTCATCAAAGGCCATGGTGGTTTCTATCCCCCGTTCACCGCTTGGCGCAGGCCGAGGCGCTCAAGGCGCGGCAGCACCTCCTGGATGAAAAATGGCATGGTCTCCATATAGTTGACCATCGCGATGGTTGCGCCCGAGACGCCGAGCGCGCTGATCCGCGAATATTCCTGGGCCACTTCGTCGGGCGTGCCGATGATGGGATAGGAGCCGTGCCCGCCCGCGAACCGGGTGCGAAATTGTCCGATCACTTCGGGCGGATAGGACTGGGCGTGGAGGCCCTGCAATTCCATCAGGCGGTCGACCCCTTCCTCGTCGGCGTTCTCGATCGCGTAATAATGGTGATATTCCACGGCTTCCTTGTGGGTCGGGCGGCAGACCACATGGGTCGAAGTATAGACATCCACGCCGCGATCATACTTGTCGGCCAGCGCGTGGAGGGCGGCAATGGCCGCGCCGGTGCGGTCGAAATCGATCAGGGCGGTGAACAGCACGTCGCAATTGCGGGCCGCGAAATGTTGCCCCGCCTCCGATGAGCCCGCGTTCATCAGCACCGGTCGCCGTCCGGCAACCGGTTTGGGCGCGCCGCGTACTCCTTGGAGTCGGAAATAGCGTCCGTTGAAATCGAACGTCTCGGTTTCTTCCCACAGTCGGCGGACCACATCCCACCATTCCTGTCCGTAATCATATCTTTCGTCATGTTCTCGCTGTTCGACGCCGAACATTTCGAATTCGTCCTGGTTCCAGCCGCAGACGATGTTGAGACCGAACCGGCCGCCGCCGATGTGATCGACGGTAACCATCTGCTTCGCGGCCAGGATCGGGTGGATCACCGGCGCCAGCACCGTGCCGAAGACGTTGATGTTGCTGGTGTGGGCCAGCAGGCCGCAGGCCCAGGTGATGGTCTCCAGCGCCGCGCCCTGGAAATCTGTCTCACCCCCATATCCCCGCCAGCGCGCGATCGGCAGCAGAAACTCGATCCCCGCCGCATCGGCCATCCGGGCGAGGGCGAGATTGCTGTCCCAGCTCGCGTCCCAGCGTTCGGGAACATTGGTGACCGCCGTGCCCGACGAACAGTTGGCCGCGAAGATGCCCAGCTTTAGCCGGTTGGCGTTGTACATCGCGGCGTTGCGCTGGGCGTCGTTCATCGAAGCCTCCCATTTTCTTGTTGCGCCTTGATCGAAGCCTATCGGAATAAAGGTTATTCGTCGCCGGTCGTGTTTGATATGTAGGGGCGCCAACAGGGAGAATCATAATGCGCGTCAGCGCTGGACTGCCGACCGGGATGGAGGGGCTTACCTATCCGATCCCGTTTTCCGACCCGGAAGCCGTAATCCGCATCGCCAAGCACGCCGAGACGCTCGGCTATCATTCGGTCTGGGGCAACGATCACATGACCACCCAGCGCTATGTGCGGGCCGAGTTCGAGACCCCGCCGCGTTTCTGGGAGCCGCTGGTGACCTATTCCTTTGTCGCGGCGGAGACCACGACGCTGCGTTTCGGCACCGGCATCCTGGTGCTGCCCATGCGCCGCGACATCGTGGTGGCGGCGAAACAGCTTGCGACGCTCGATCATTTTTCGGGCGGCCGGCTCGAGATCGGCGTCGGGATCGGCGCCTATCGGGAGGAATTCGAGGCGTTGCAGCCCGATCAACCCTTGCCGCGCGGCAAGATTCTCGACGAGGGCATCCCGGCGCTGAAGGCGCTGTTCGAGGAGCGTGTTGCCTCGTTCGAGGGCGAATATTTCCGCTATCGCGATGTCGAGCTTTATCCCAAGCCGAAACAGGACCATGTGCCGCTCTATATCGGCGGGAATAACGCGAATAATCTGCGGCGCACCGCGAAATGGGCCGATGGCTGGTTGCCGGCGGCCGTGCATGTGGATCGTATGCGCGACGATGTGCGCCTGCTCCGGGAACTCACCGAGGGCGAGGGCCGCGATCCGAAGTCCATAGAGGTCGCGCCGCAATATATCGTCCATATAGGCAAGGACCGCGAGGCGGCGCTGGCCCGCTTCGGCGAGACCCAGATGTGCGCCCACCTGACGTCATTGCGCCAGTCGACCCTGAAGGATCAGGGCGCGCTGGGCCACGAGGACATCAACCTGATCGGCACCGTGGACGATTGCGTCGACCGCGCCAACGAACTTCGCGAGGCCGGCGTTACACATCTGCTGGGGCTCTATTTCGCGGCCAACGACATCAACGAATTGCTCGATCAGATGCAGATCTTCGCCGAAGAGGTGGTGCCCCGGATCGATTCCTAGAGCGTTTCACGGTTTGACGGAAGCGTAGCCTGCGTTTTGGAAGTAATT
>CAZPMO010000198.1:0-8554 GCA_964587515.1 uncultured Rhodospirillaceae bacterium
TATGCGCTGCGGCCCGGCGACGTGGTGGTGATGGGTACGCCCGGCGCGCTGCGACCCGGTCCCGACCATGTGCCAGGTCCCAATGATTCAGATCGCGTTCCGGGGCGCACCCGCATGGTGCCGGGCGATACGCTGGAGGTCGAGATCACCGGGTTGGGCACGCTGGTGAACCCGATTGTCGCCAGCGATTGAGGGAGGCCGACACCCATGTTCGATTTCTTTCAGCCCACCCATCCATTCGGCTCCCAGACGCTTCGTCTGGTCGCCGAAGCCCAGCAGGGCGGTGGCGATGTGTTCGATATCGCGCGCACCTGCCGGGGCATCGAGGAAGGCGACACCGAGGGTTGGGAACGCGCCTGGGTTGGCCTCGCCGAGACCACCGAAGCCAAAGCGCGCGCGGCGCTCGGCGCGGGCCGGTCGCGCACCGCGCGCCAGTATTTCTTCCACGCCAACCAGTATCATCGGATGGCGGATGTTTTCCTGACGGCCGCCGACGAAGACCGCAAGGCGCAGTGCTTTCGTAAATCACAGGAAAATTTTCGGGAAGCGGCCGCGCTCTGCGACCCCGCCATCGAAGTCATCTCGGTGCGCTGCGGCGATGAGGAATATGACGGCTATTTCTGCCATCCCGTCGACCCCGCGCCCGGTAAATGGCCGGCGGTCTTCCTGATCGGCGGCGCCGATGCCTTCGCCGAGGAAATTTACTTCTCCGGCCGCCAGGTGCTCGATCGCGGCTGGGCCCTGCTGCTGGTCGACACGCCGGGCCGCGGGTCGTCTTCCTATCTGAAGGGCATACCCACACGGCCCGATTACGAGGTGCCGTCACGCGCCAGCATCGACTATCTGGTGTCGCGGCCCGAGGTCGACGTCGAACGCATTGGCTTGATGGGGATCAGCATGGCCGGCTACTACGCGCCGCGCGCCGCCGCGTTTGACGACCGGATCAAGGCCTTGGTCGGCTGGTGCGGCTGCTACAGCCTGCTCGACGATCTTTATATCTTCTGTGAGCATCTGCGCCCGACGCTGCAGCGGCTGCTGGGCGGGGTCAGCGATGAAGAGGCGCGCGACCAGTTAAAAGCTTTCACCATGGAAGGGATTGCCGGAAATATCACTTGCCCGACCCTGATCAGCCATGGCGCCCAGGACAGGCTGATGGATGTCGAGGGCGCGAAGCGATTGTTCGCGGAAATCGGCAGCGCCGACAAGACGCTGAAAATTTACGACGACACGCCGGCCGGCGGGGTCATGCATTGCAGCCATGACTATTGGGCGCACAACGTGCCCTACATGCTGGACTGGCTGGAAGAACGGCTTTGAAATTCCGTGTCGACAGCGAGGACGAGCGTGCGTTTCGCCTCGAGGTCCGCGACTGGCTGGAGGCGAACGCCCCCGACGAACTCAAGAACAGAATTACCCGGCCGACGCCCGACGCGCTGCATCGTTGGCAGCGTAAACTCCACCGGCGCGGCTGGGTCGCGCCGCACTGGCCGCGAGAGGTCGGCGGAATGGGGGCAACGCTCTACCAGCAACTCATCCTGACCGAGGAGATGATCCGGGTCGGGGTGCCGATGTTGATTACCGTGGGGTTCAATTTCGTCGGGCCGATCATCGCCAATTTCGGGACCGAAGCGCAAAAGGCGGACCATTTGCCCAGAATTCTGCGCGCCGAGGTGGAATGGGCGCAGGGCTATTCCGAACCCAATGCGGGATCCGACCTCGCGGCGGTGAAAACAACCGCGCGTCTCGACGGCGATCACTTCGTCGTCAACGGCAACAAGATCTGGCAGACCTGGGGACATCACGCGCAGTGGATGTTTGCCCTGGTGCGCACCGATTCCGGCGCGGCGAAACATCGCGGGCTGAGCTGTCTGATCATCGATCTCGACACGCCGGGCATCACGGTGCGTCCGATTTTGAATCTGGCCGGCGAGGACGAGGTCAGCGAGTTCTTCTTCGACGACGTATGGGTTCCGGCCGACAATCTGGTCGGCGAGATGAACGGCGGCTGGCGGCTCGCCAATTCCCTGCTGGCGCATGAGCGGCTGGCCGGCAGCAATCCGCAATTCTCAATCGCCGCCATGGAGCGCACCCGTCGCGTGGCGTTAACCACCGGGCTGTGGGAAGATGCCGGCTTCCGTGACCGTTTCGCCGCTCTCGAGATCGACTTGGCGGCGCTGTCGGCGTTGTTCTGGCAAGCGGTGGAATGCCGCGAATCAGGACGCGAGCCGGCCGCGGAAACATCGCTGTGCAAGGTTCAGGCGACCGTGACCGTGCAACGCGTGGCCGATCTGCTGATGGAAGCGGCCGGCGCCCATGGCGCGGAATGGCAGACCCGATGCGACGGCGAAATGTCCGACGAGGTGGTGGAGTTGTTTCTTCAGAGCCGGCGCGCGACCATCTTCGGCGGCGCGCTTGAAATTCAGAAGAACATTATTTCCAGGCGGCTTCTCGATCTGCCGGACTGGCGAGGTCCAGGATGACGCGACGATGCTGATCGGCGACACCATTTGCGGCGCCGCGCGCCGCCGACCCGACGAAATAGCGTGGCGGTTCCACGGCCGAAGCTGGAGCTGGGAAGACGCCAACCAACGTGTCAACCGGGCGGCCAATGCGCTGCTCGGCCTGGGCTTCCAGTTCCAGGACCGCATCGGTCTGCTGACCACCAATTCGGCCCAGCTCGCCGAAATGAACTTCGCGTTGGCCAAGGCTGGGCTCGTCGCTGTGCCGCTGAATACCCGGCTCGCCCCGGCCGAAATCGACTTCATCATGGGCGAGGTCGATGCGGCCGGATTCGTGGTCTCCGGCGATCTGCTGGACCGCTATCAGGCAACTTCGTTCGACCGCGCCGGGTTTCGCGCGGTGATCGGTCTGGGCGCCGGGCACGGTCAGACGCTCGATTACGAGGATTTCATCGCGGCGGGCTCCACGGACGAGCCCGCGCTGTCGTTCGACGACAACGCGCTCCGGGTGATCAAATTTACCAGCGGCACCACCGGCACGCCCAAGGGCTGCATGGGCACCCACCGGGAATGCCTGTTCAACTTCATGTCCGCCGCCCTGGTCGAGCCGGTCGCCGAGGACGAGATGTGCGGGCTGGCGGTTTCCATGAATGCGGGGCTTGGCAGCTACCTGCTGTCGCAATATGCCTATCTCGGGTGTCCGACGGTGATCCTCGACACCGTCGATCCAGGACGCATTCTCGACGCGATCGAGGCCGAACGGATCACACGGATGATGCTGATCCCGCCGATGGTCGCCTCGATGGTCGAAATTCAGGCGGCGCATCCGCGCGATGTATCGTCGCTCAGGGTGATCAGTTGTACCGGCGCGCCGATGACCGTATCGCTGGCGCGTCGCGCGATCGAAGTACTCGGCTGCGATTTCTACCAGTGCTACGGCGCGACAGAGTCGGGCGGTCGGGTAACCACCCTGGGTCCCGACGAGCATCGCCGCTTCATCGCCGGCAAGGCGGGCCCCGCCGATGCCTGGGGCCGCGACGTGCTGGCCTGCGGGCGCGAACTGCCGGGGTTTCATATCCGGCTGGTGGATGAGTCCGGCGACGAGGTCGCGCCCGGAGAGGTCGGCGAATTGGTGGTGCGGGGCGATTCGGTGTTCAAGGGGTATTGGAACCGCCCCGATCTCAATGCCGAGGTGCTGCGCGACGGGTTCTGGAGCTCCGGCGATCTTTTCCGCCGCGATGACGACGGTTATCTCACGCTCGTCGATCGCAAGAAGGACATGATCGTTTCCGGCGGATACAACATCTATTCCGTCGAGGTCGAGGCGGTGCTGGAGGAACACCCGGGCATCTCCGAGGTCGCGGTGATCGGGATGGCGCACCCGCGCTGGGGCGAAAGCGTGTGCGCCTTCATCGTGCCCACCGCCGATACGGCCCGGCCGGACGAGGCGGAGCTGGTGACATTGTGCAAGCAGCGCCTTGCCGCGTACAAGGCGCCCAAGGCGTTCGTATTCCTCGACGCCATGCCACGCACCACGTCGGGGAAAATTCGCAAGGTCGAACTTCGCGAGGGCTACCGTCCCGGTTCCGATTGACGCTCAGGTCGCGAAATGGGCCTCGGCGCTCAGCGCAAGCGCGCCCTCGTGGTCCTGGACCCAAAGCGCCGCCGTGGCGCCGTCCGCCGTTGGATCCCCGGCCACCGCGAAGCTTTCCGTATCGAATACCGGACGCACCGAGCGATAGGCGAAGCGCGCCACCGGTCTGGCCGGGCTGTGCCGCCGGCAGAGTTCAAGCACCAGCGTCGCCAGCAACGTGCCCTGCACCAGCAATCCCGGATACCTTTCCTGGTCCACGGCATAGTCGCGATCATAGTGGATGCGGTGGCTGTTGAAGGTCAACGCGGAATAGCGGAACAGCAAAATCGGATCCGGTTCGAAATCTTGCCGCCACGCGGCTTGCGAGGGGGCCGGCTTGGGCGGGGGAGGGGGTGTCGACGGATCGGCCGCGCCGAGATGGATGATGTCCTGTTCCTCGACGATGGCGAGGCCGCGCGGCCCGGAAATGCGATGTTGCAGCGTTGCGAAGACCAGTATGCCGCTGCGGCCGGATTTCGGCTCGATGCTCGTCAGCTCGGTCTCCCGGTGAATCTCCTCACCGACCCGGATCGGTTGATGGAATGTGATCCGCGCGCCGCCGAACATCCGCCTGGGCAACGGAACTTCCGGTAGCGGCGCGGCGCCGAGCGGCAGGCCGTCGGGGGCGAGCGCCGCCGGGCGCTCGTCGCGCAGGAAATAGGCGCCATGCCAGCCCGGCGGCAGCGGATCGCCTTGTTCCGGCGCGGGGTCGTCGAGGTCGAGCGTCGCGGCGAACCGCGCTACCGAACCGGCGGTCACCACGTCTGTCGCCGCGATGGTTGTCCCGATATGCGCCTTCAGCGCCTCGAAAGGGCGGAGATTATCGTTCATGGGGCGTGATGGTCGGCGAAGTGACGCCGTGACGCAACCGCGCGTCGAACTTTAAGTGGCGGTCTTTTCCAGCACCACCGCCGCGCCCTCGATGGGTACGTCGTTCTCGTGGCGCACCGCGACGGCGTCCTCGGCGTGGACCGTAAATCCGTTCTCGGCCGCGAGCCGGCGGATATAGTCGAGGCTCTGCGCGTAGTGTCCCGACGGGCGCAGTTCGTAGTCTTCCTCCGCCGCGCGCTCGATCGAAAAACAGAACAATCCGCCCGGGCGCAGGCATTTCGCGACACCGCCGAACACCTCTTCCAGCGCGCCGAGATAGATGAAAACGTCGCCCGCGAGGACGATGTCATAGGCCTCGGCACCGGCCGTGGTCAGGAAATTTGACAGTTCGGTCTCATGGAGTTCCGCGTAGAGGTCCTTGCGCCGGGCTTCCGCCATCATATTGGCCGAAAGATCGGCCCCGTGGAAAATGTCTATTCGGCCCTGGAAGGCCTCCGCGACCAGTCCACTGCCGCTGCCGAGATCGAGCGCCAGCGGAAATTTCCTGTCGCCCGCGACTCGGTCGACCGACTCGCGCATAGCGGCCGGCGCCCGATAGTCCAACGTATCCATAAGATGGGCATCGAAAATCGGGGCGTAGGAATCGAAGACCGCGCGGACGAACGCGTCGCTGGCTTTCTCGGTCGTGTTCGCGGTAAGCGCCGCGATCATATGGAGCGCCACCGCGTGATCGGGCTCAAGCGCCACGACCCGGCGATAGGCATCCAGGGCGTCGACGGTCTGATCGGCATCTTTGAACATCGTGGCGAGATTGCAATGGGCGAGCGCGAAGCCCGGCTCGGCCGCGACGGCCTTCCGATAGCACTCGGTCGCGAGGTCCGTCTCCGCCTGGTCGCGATAGGCGTTGCCGAGGTTATTGAGAGTCAGCGCGTGGTCCGGATCGATGGCCAGCGCATCCCGGTAACATGCGATCGCATCGTCCAGCCGTCGTGAGTCGCGCAGCGCATTGCCGAGATTGAAATGGGCCATCGCGAGCCTGTTGTCGATCGCGATGGCGCGGCGGTAACAGTCGGTCGCCGCCTCCGCATCGCCCAAATCCCTGAGCGCGTTGCCGAGATTGTTGAAGGCGGCGGCAAATTCCGGGTCGAGTGATGTCGCGCGCCGGAAACAGTCGCGCGCATCCTCCATCCGTCCGTGATCGTTCAGCACGTTGCCGAGACTGTATTGTGCGATCGGGTTGTCCGGGTCGATTTCAACCGATCCTTGCAGCATTTCAAGGCCTTCGCCCAGCTTCCCGGACTGATGCAATGCCTGACCGCAGAAATGCATGACGCGGGCGTTGTCGGGGTGCTTGTCGAGGAAGGCGCGATAAAGACGGATCGCCTGATCGAATTGTCCGTTCTGGTGCACCTCGATCGCCCGGCGAACCTGGCGTCGGACCATGCGGGCGGCCGACTTCGCGGATCGCCGGTCAAGTGTATTTCCGGACGTCGATGTCCCCGATTTCTGATGTTGCCGTTGCGCCATGATCCCGCCGCTGAATTCATTGCCTACCGACACCAAATTCAACCAACATGATTAACGGGACGTTACTTTGGACCTTCGACGTAAGACTATTCAGGTATGAAAAACGCCCCATCCTCGTCGCGTTGCAAAATACCGGCGTCGCGAATTTCACCCCAGGCGCGCAGAAAATCAGGCCACGGCGCTTCCATATGGGTATCGACAATGTCGGGAAATTGACGCGCCTCGGCGGTTAGTTCGGAAACTATTTTGCTGGCTAGCGGGCTCATTTCAGATCCTCCAGCCGGACGCCATCGCCCTCATAGACCTTGATGCGCCGGTAGAGGTGCCGGGGCACGCCTTCCGGAATGGTCGCATCGATCCCCATCTTGGCGGTGGTCGGCAGGCCGCCCTTGCCAAGCTCCCATGACTTGACGCTCGGATCGATATGCTTGGCGCGTGCACCGGAGAGGGTAATCACGTCCTTGTCGGCCTGTACGCGGAACGCAATCGCCCAGTCGAGGTCGTCCGGATCATGGATGTCGATATCGTCATCGGTAACGATGGCCAGTTTCACTTCCGCCACTGATAGCAACGCCAGAAGCGCATTCTTGCCCTCGCCCGGCCGTTTTTTTATCGAGGCGATCAGGGCCCAATAGCCGCAGGCGCCGACCGGCGCGCGGATATCGATCGGCTCCACGCTTGCCACCCGCAACGCCTGTAGCCCCGCCGCCTCGGTCACCGGCGCGGCCAGCCAGTCGTTCTCCCACGGCATTTGCAGCATGTAAAAAATCGGGTCCTTGCGCCGCGTGATGCATTTGACGCGGAACACCGGGTTCCATTTAACATCACCCGAAATCTGACTGAACTCGCCGAACGGTCCTTCATCGGCGGTCCAGCCGATCGGCAGCAATTCGCCTTCCAGAACCAGCTCAGCATCGGCCGGCACTTCCAGGTCGACGGTCTTGCATTTGACCAGCGGCACCGGCTCACCGTGCAGTCCGCCAGCTATCGCCAGCTCGTCCGTGCGGATCGGCGCCTTGTAGGACGCGGCCAGCATTTCGTATGGGTGAACGCCGATCGCGACGGCGATCTCCAAAGGCTTTCCCTGGTCGAGTGCGCGCTGATAGTAGAACCGCATGTCCGACGGCGAGACGAGGTCGATGCCGGTCTCGCGCGGTGTGCGGTACATCATCCGGTAGGATCCCACGTTGCGGCCATATTCCGGATCGCGCGAGACCACGAAGGTTCCCGAGATATAGGGCCCGCCGTCGAACAGATGCATGATCGGATAGGGGATCGCGGCGAGATCCACGTCGTCACCCTGGAGCACCACCTCCTGGCACGGCCCGTCGGCGACAATCTCCGGCTCTATGGGTCGGGCGGCGCGTTCCTCGAACGTGGCCGCGATTTCTCCCGGCGCGCAATCGAGTGCGATCGCAAGGCGTGCGCGGCTGGTGATCAGCGCGCCCGCCACGCGCCAGTCGGGGTAATCCTTGATGGTTTCAAAGAACACCGCCTCGGACGATTGGTCCATCAGCCCCGCGAGCTGGCGTACATCGACCTGGCTGTCGACGCGTCGGAGTTCGCCCGCTTCGTCAAGCGCCTGAATAAAGTCGCGAAAACTCTTTTTCATTGCCTTTTCGCTCGTGCCTCCCCTGAATTTCACCACCTTACCTAGCAAATTCGCCCTGTCGCTGTAATCCCATTCATTTTATGGTCCGACCAGTCCCAGGGAGGAAAAAGCATGAAAATCGCCATACCCGACATGATCTCCAATTCATATTTTCCCGCCATCGCGGCGGTGGAATTCGGCCACTTCGCCGAAGAAGGTCTGGAGATGAGCCACGAGCTGATCTTTCCGGTCGACGATTGCTACGGGGCGCTCCGGGACGGCGAGGTCGACTTCGTCGGCGGATCCGCGCATGCGACACTGGCGGGTTTCCCGGCGTGGCGGGGCGCGAAGCTGGTCGCGGCGCTGGCCCAGGGCATGTACTGGTTCCTGATCATGCGGTCCGATCTCGGTGCTAAACGGGGCGACATCGACATCGTCAAGGGGCGCAGTATCGGCGCCGCGCCCTGGGTCGATTACGGCGTGAAGCGGTTGTTCGCCGAAGCCGGCATCGAT
>CAZPMO010000199.1:0-5784 GCA_964587515.1 uncultured Rhodospirillaceae bacterium
TTTTGCCAGGGCTCGATCCAAAGGGTGTCCCACGGCACCTAAAAAATAGCATTCTGACGTTTGATTACAACAATTTTGATCAACTTAGTCGGTTGGTTCAAGACCATGAGATTGGTGTAATCAAGATGGAAGTTCAGCGGAGTGAGCCGCCAAAAGATCAATTTCTCGAAAGAGTCCGAAGATTGGCTACAGATAAAAACATTGTCCTGATCTTTGACGAATGCACTTCAGGGTTCCGTCAGACTTTTGGTGGTCTTCATAAAAAATATCAAGTTAATCCCGATATGGCTGTTTTTGGTAAGGCCCTTGGTAATGGCTATGCGATTACCTCGGTCATCGGTCGTAGAGAAATTATGGAAGCAGCACAGTCTACTTTTATCAGTAGTACATTCTGGACTGAGCGTATAGGTCCCGTTGCCGCCCTGAAAACCCTTGAGGTAATGGAGCGTGAAAAAACCTGGGAAGCGATCACGTCTATCGGGCTATCGATCCGTAAGGGTTGGCAAAAGTTAGCTGATCGGCATGGACTCAAGATCGCTCATTGGGGGCTACCTGCACTGCCCGGCTTCACGATCCAAAGTGACAATGCGTTGGCCTACAAAACCCTAATTACCCAGGAAATGCTGGGAAAGGGCTATCTGGCCGGCACTAGTGTTTACGTTTGTACAGAACATAAACCCGAATTCGTAGATGACTACTTTGATGAAGTGAATTTAGTTTTTGGCCTCATCCGAGAATGCGAAAACGGTCGGAGCATTGATGACCTGTTGCGAGGACCTGTTTGCCACAGTGGGTTTAAACGTTTGAATTGATGAAGCCCGATTGACATGAAAGTACTATTTCGTACTGACGCTTCCCTGCAGATCGGGTCCGGCCATGTGACGCGCTGCCTGACGCTCGCTCATGCTTTGCGTCAGCGCGGGGCTAATTGTCAATTTGCCTGTCGCGCCCTTGAAGGGAATATGCTGGAGCAAATTCGACACCAGCGATTCGAGGCGTTGGTGTTGCCAAACGATAGTAGTGTCAATATCGAACTAGCTCCTGATGATGAAACGCTTGATCATGCCGACTGGCTTGGTGCCTGCTGGGAGGTTGATGCGGAGCAAACCATTAAGGCAATGGATGATTGGCGGCCAGACTGGCTAGTCGTCGACCATTATGCATTAGCTGCGCACTGGGAATCCATGTTTCGGCCACATTGTGACAGGATCATGGTGATTGATGATCTTGCTGATCGAGATCATGACTGTGATTTGTTGCTTGATCAGAATCTGATCGCGGACATGGAACATCGATACCATAGTCACGTTTCGCCTGATTGTGCTCGTCTGCTTGGCCCCGGTTACGCGCTGTTGCAGTCAGAATATGCCGAGTTGCATCCTCGTACGCCACCGCGAACGGGATTAGTCCAGCACATTTTGGTTTACTTTGGTGGCGCAGATAAGCATAACCTCACAGGTCGCGCTATCGCGGCATTCTGCTCCTTAGATAGGCCCGACATAACGCTCGATGTGGTGATCAATCCAGCCAGCCCGAATGCCGCAGTGGTCCGCGAACAGACGCAAGATCATCCTAACATTACGTTGCATGAGACATTGCCGAGTCTGGCACTACTCATGCTAAAGGCAGATCTGGCTATTGGGGCAGGAGGCGCGACTTCGTGGGAGCGCTGCTGCCTCGGTTTGCCATCACTGATCATCACAATGGCTGAAAACCAGAAACCCATCGCGGCAGAACTGGATCGGCAACGCCTTGCGCATTGGCTAGGGGATCACGACACGGTCAATGAATTCTCCCTGACGACTGCATTGAAAGATGCGCTTGATTCGAAAGGGATGGCCGACTGGTCGAATCGTTGCAGGAACACGGTTGATGCAAAAGGCACAGAGCGCGTGGCGGCCATTGTTTCACTCACGTCAAGTACCCAACTCAAAGCACGGCCTGCGTGCGTCGATGATGAGGACTTGCTGTTACAGTGGGCCAAGAACCCTTTGGTTCGACAGAACGTCTTTAACCGCAAAGTCATTTCGCCAGAAGAGAATCGTGACTGGTTTTATAAGCGCCTGCGTGACCCTGATAACTGTAGAATTTACGTTGTAAAAACAGTAGAAGGTTTGCCGATCGGCCAAGTGCGTTTTGAGTTAACCGATGATAGCTGGGAGATAGATTTCGCACTTGATCCAGTCGCTCGTGATAAAGGGCTCGGAAAGAATCTGTTACAGGCTGCTATAAAAGTCTTTCGGCAGTCAATGAGTGGTGGACTGGTGTTCGGCAGGGTTAAGAAAGGTAATGTAGTCTCACAAGAGGTATTTGAGGACTTCGCCTTCACGCCAGAAGAAGAGAAAGGGGAGGAAAGCAAAGCTATCGCTATCTGCTCCGATTCGGACAGCTGGATGAATGAGTATATTCCAGGACTGCTGCTGGAATGGTTGGCGATCGGGCATCAGTGTGCCTGGGTTAATTCATCCGCCGATTTATCTAACGGCGACCTCTGTTTTTATTTGAGTTACGGCCGAATTGTGGATCAGCTGACTTGTGAAAAATACAAAAATAATCTTGTCATACATGCGAGTGATTTGCCTAGTGGAAGAGGGTGGTCGCCGACCAGTTGGATGATCTTGGAAGGTAAGCAGAGTATTCCTGTTACGCTTCTTGAGGTGGTGAAAAACGTTGATTCCGGGCCAATTTATGCCCAAGAGTGGATTGAATTGAAAAGCACAAGTCTGACGGACCAGTGGCGGGCCGAATTGGCAGACGCGACCTTACGTTTGGCAACAGACTTCGTCTCTAGATTTCCAGAATCTTTAAATTCAGCGCATTGCCAGGAAGGTGAGGCTACTTACTATGCGAAACGTTGTCCCAAAGATAGTGAGCTGGATATCGATAAAACTCTTCGTGATCAATTTAACCTGCTCCGGATCGTTGATAATGATAACTACCCGGCGTATTTTTTATATACAGGGAAAAAATTTGTTCTCCAAATTCGGGAAGAAGACTCAGAATAATAATGAGACTGAAATAATCCGAGATAATATGTCCTTTACGATCAATAGTCGCCCAGTTGGCCATCAGTGCCCCCCCTACATTATTGCCGAGCTGTCTGGTAACCATAATGGTTCGCTGGAGCGCGCGCTTCAAACTATTGATGCGGCCCACCGTTGCGGGGCCGATGCAGTCAAGTTGCAGACCTATACAGCAGACACGATGACGATCGATTGTGATGCGACAGATTTTGTGATCAAGGGTGGTTTATGGAATGGTTACAAGCTTTATGATCTTTACCAGTGGGCACATACGCCCTATGAATGGCACCAAGAGATATTTGAGCATGCGCGCAAGCGCGGCATTACCGTGTTTTCGACGCCTTTCGATGAGACAGCGGTTGACCTGCTTGAAAGTTTAAATGCTCCAGTCTACAAAATTGCATCTTTTGAGATAGTGGACCTGCCTCTGATTCGCTATACGGCAAGCACCGGTAAGCCGATGATCATGTCGACCGGGATGGCGAGCGAAGCAGAGATTGAAGAGGCGGTCACCACCGCGCGTGAGGCGGGTTGTAAGGATATGATCTTGCTCCATTGCATCAGCAGTTATCCAGCACCAATGGATCAGGTCAACCTGCGGCAAATTCCTGTATTGGCCAAACGCTTTGACGTGCTGACCGGATTATCCGACCATACCATGGGTACAACAGCATCAGTAGCAGCAGTGGCCCTAGGTGCCTGTCTTATAGAAAAACATTTCACCTTGAGTCGTCAAGACAAAGGGCCGGATAGCGAGTTTTCGTTGGAGCCTGTAGAGCTGGAACACCTATCTGTGGAGGCGAAAGACGCGTGGTTGGCATTGGGTGCGACTGGGTTTAAACGTCAGAAGGCTGAGAAAGGTAGTGAGGTTTTTCGCCGGTCGATTTACTTTGTGAAAGATTTGCCTGAGGGGCATATTATCGGACCAGAGGATATTCGGCGGATTCGGCCTGGGATGGGGTTACCCCCAAAGTACTACGACATAATCGCCGGCCGTAAAGTTAACCAGGATGTAAAAAAGGGCACACCGGTGGAGTGGGAGTTGATCAATTAGCAAGCAATGTGAGTTTTAGTGTGAAAATTTTAGTTACCGGTGCCAATGGGATGCTCGGCAATACTCTTTGTAGGCTCTTCACCTTCGATCATGAAGTGTATGCATTTCACAGGGATGTAAGATCTTATACAGATTGCTCTGCTGCGTATCGTTTGGACTTACTTGAAGAAAATAAAGTAGAACGACTCTTTGATCAATTAGCACCGGATCTCGTAATTCATTGTGCCGGCCTGGCCGATATTGACGCTTGTGAAAGAGCCGCGGATCAAGCGTTGGCCACGAATGTTGTAGCGACAGAAAATGTGGCTCGCTATTGTCCTGTCAATACGCCACTGGTTTACATCTCGACCGACCAGGTTTACGGCGACGCCACCAATCACTTTGAAGGGGTAGTCGATCTTCGTCCTGTCAATATATATGGCCAAACCAAATTGCAGGCGGAAGAAATCATTCGCAAATTAAGACCCAATCATATCGTTATCCGAACCAATATTTTTGGTTGGAATACCAAGCCCGGAAAGATCAGCGCTGCAGAATCGATTTATCGATCTCTGCGCGCTGGTGAAGCACTAACCCTATTTACTGATTACTTGTTTTCTCCAATTTACTCTAAAGTCGTGGGAGAAATAATTTTGCAGTTGGTTGCGAAAAAGTTTCGCGGAACGCTCAACGTAGGGTCGGTGAGTCCGTGCTCAAAATATCAGTTTGGGCAGGTCCTTGCTAAAATATTCGGCTTGGATTCGTCTTTGATAGCAGCTGGCAGCATTGGGGATCATGTATTTTCTGCGAAAAGGCCGAGCTGCCTGAATCTGAATGTCGATAAGGCCAGCGAAATGGGGATCGTTCTGCCGACTTATCAAGCCTCGTTAGAAAGATTTCGCCAAGATAACTATTGTGAGGCGTAAAAAATATGAGTAATAACGAGCTAGATAATAGCGAACTCCTTCAGTTTATTGAGCGTAATTATTTGAAGAATAGAACGATCGTTACTCAAGATATACCGGGTATTTTGGATGATATTGAAGGTGTTACGAATCTTGAAGTCATCAGGCACAGGTACCCTACAGGCGCTGATTGTTCTACATGGATCATTCCCCCACAGTGGGATGTGAGAGAGGCCTGGCTGAAGGATGAAGATGGAAAAATAATTGGCTCATACGATGACCATCCATTATTTCTTTGCCCGTATTCTTGCTCTGTTCATAAAACTATTTCAAAAGAAGAGTTATTGCCACATATAAATGTAGAACCAAAACAGCCTGATGCATATTCATATAATTGGCGGTATTCAAGTGACTACAGGCTAAGGCTAAAAGATTGGGGCATATCCCTTCCGGAAAACGTATTAAAAGGGATGGGGCATGGTCCTTTCGAAATATTTGCCGATGTAGAAGTAAAAGATAGTGAAATGTTAGTTGGTGAGATATGTTTGCCAGGTGAGTCTGATGAGACATTTATATTTTTATCAGATTACTGTCATCCAGGCCAGGTGAATGACTCGTTTTCTGGGTTAGCTTTGTTTATGAAGACTATGCATTACATAGCAAGTACTCCAAACAGAAAATACACCTACAAGATGCTAATAATGCCAGAAACAATTGGTTCTGCTGCGTATATCAGTACACAGGAAGAGACATTAAAGAACGCAAAAGGAGCGATGTTTTCTGAGATGGTTGGCTGGGGCAAGGATTGGTTTATAAAGGAAAG
>CAZPMO010000199.1:5809-8549 GCA_964587515.1 uncultured Rhodospirillaceae bacterium
CATATATGAATTTGCTAGCGAGGGAATGTGCTCGAAAATACACAGATCTGAATGTAAGTGAGTTTTTTAGCTTAATTGGGAATGATGAATATATGTTTGACTCTGTCCAATCAAACATACCGACATTGTCACTCCAAAAATATCCATTCGAGGAATACCATACAAGCAATGATGAACCGTCACACTTTAATATGAATGATTTTCAGAGGGCATACGATATAAGTGTGCACATGTTTAATACGATCGAAAAAGATAGAAGGTATAAATTTACACATAGAGTACCGTTCTGGATGACTCGTTATGATCTATATTCCGATGATCAGTATGAGCCCGAGGATTATCAACAAAGATTTAAGATAGTTTATCAATTACTTGATGGCAATAACTCTAATCTGGAAATTGCTGATGCACTTGATTGTAACCTTGATGATATTCATTCATTCATTCTTGCTATGGCTGAAAATGGTTTAGTAAAAGAGTTACCAATGCACTTTAAGAAGAGGGACTAATGAGACAGAGTATCACTATCAGTAAGAAAATCTTTCATGAGATAGGGCGCTCGGGTTTTCGGACAGTGCCCAAAGGTTTAGTGGCTGATCGTCTCTCGGGATGCTATGCCCGATCCATTAGATAATGGCCTCAAGGCTGTCCGGCGCTCTGACCGGATCAAGATTTTTGATGAATTTACCTAAAGTAAAGTATGACTATTAAGATTTTGGTTACCCTGGGGCCTGCATCCATGAACAAGGCAGTGGTTAGGGACATGGCCAATCAAGGGGTGCATTTATTTAGAGTGAATCTGTCTCACACCAAGTTAAAAAATGTTGAAAAAATTATTACCGATATTCAATCTTGGACAGACACTCCCGTATGTTTGGACAGCGAAGGCGCTCAAGTACGCAATCAGGACATGGTGAAAGAAGGTGTGTTTTTTGAATACGACACCCATATAAAGATTCATCATGAGGAAATTTGCGGGGATAGTCAGAATATTTCTTTTACCCCTGACTCTGTTTCTCGCCAGTTAAAGTGCGGCGATATTATTAATGTTGACTTTAATGCAGTTCGTTTAAGGGTCGTTTCTTCGGAGGAGAATTACCTGATCGCCAATGTTGAGCACAGCGGGTACGTTGGAAGCAATAAAGCAGCGGATATAAATCGCGATATCAAGCTTGATGCAATCACTCCAAAAGATAAAGCCGCCTTCGCAATTGGTTTGGCGAATGGAGTGAAACATTTCTCCCTATCGTTTACCAATAGTGTGAAAGATGTTAGGGCAGCAAGAGCGATTATTGGGGAGAATACCAACTTGATATCAAAGATTGAGAGTATTAAAGGGATCTTAAATTTAGGTGAAATTCTCCCGGTCGTTGATCAAATATTAATTGACAGGGGAGATTTATCGCGTGAAGTTTCAATTGAGAAAATTCCTTTTCTTCAAAGGAGAATTATTTCCTATGCTAGATCTAAGGATGTTCCTGTCTTTGTTGCAACCAATCTGTTGGAAAGTATGATTAAGACCAAATCTCCAACAAGGGCGGAAGTGAATGATGTTGCCAGCACAATGTTGATGGGTGCGAACGGATTGGTGCTTGCAGCAGAGACCGCGATTGGGGATTATCCAACCGATGCTGTAAGAATGATTAATTCTTTAATTCGGCAATATGGTCAATGGACGCCGGAATCGTCTTTTAGCGATATTCTTAATTCATAACAAGATATCTAAGATCAATCCAGATCCCAAGAATATCTAAAGATAGAATTTTGTCGGCCGCTCTCCGTTGCGACAAAGTTTCAAAGTTAGATCCTGCTTCCCTGATGTCCGTCTTTCAACGCGGATTCAATATGTAGTTTCAACAAATGGACTAGTGGGGAAGAATTCGCCATTTGCCGTTTCTCAAACATAAGTGCGTCATTGGTAAAAACGTCTACATATTGAACTCAATGGCAAACTGCTTTAACTAGGCTCGTAAGAATGATTCTCGAAAGTGCTACGCTCTATTTGGTTATCTTTCTATTCAGTGTAGTGCAATCGATTTTTGGAGTCGGCCTACTGTTATTTGGAACACCTACATTGCTATTAATGGGGTACCCCTACCCTGATATCTTGTGGATTCTCTTGCCTGTATCCATCACGATATCTGTTCTCCAAATGATACGTGGCCATATCTATATAAAATCGAGCAGGAAAGTCTACCTTCTAACGATTCCTCCCCTAGTGGTTGGTTTGTGGTTTATCCTGGTTCAGGGGGAGTCGTTTGACATATCAATATTTGTAGGAATAGCTTTGTTGTTGGTCGGCGTTATTCGGTATTCGGCTAGGTTTCAGGACATATTGAAAAAAATAATTGAAAAAAACATTAATGCTTATTACGTATTAATGGGTGCCATACATGGCGTATCCAATATGGGGGGTGGGCCATTATCAGTTCTGATGACCACCATTCATAGCAAGAAGAGCATCATAAGAGCCAATATTTCTTTCGTCTACTTGATATTTGGGATATCCCAATTGCTTGTCGTTGCGACAATTAGTCTCGAGCACCGTGAATCATTTGAGATTGGGTTTTGTATTCTCGCCGTGTTTTCCTATTTTGGTGTTGGTAGATTTCTGGCAAGGGTGATTGATGATCGTCGATATCAGAAACTTATCACAATGGTTATTTTGATGTACGGGCTTATTGTGTTGATCCTCCCCCACTAAATTGGTCCACCCGTTATGATAGTTCTGGGAGGACTG
>CAZPMO010000200.1:0-8447 GCA_964587515.1 uncultured Rhodospirillaceae bacterium
GACCGAGGTGACGGCGCATTGCGGCTGACCGCGCCGGTTAACGTGTCAATGCCCTTCAAAGAGAACCGCGCTGTCGCGCTCGCTGAGTGGCATCAATCGCCGGCCTGAAGAGGATTGTGCCCCGCATTTTGAAGACTGGTTTGCATTAGCCTGACACCACCCCGTCCCGGCTTAAGCCCCGATTCGCGTTCGCGGGGGATTTAGTGCAAACTGGGAAGGTTTTGCCTTAACGGCCCGCCTCCCAAGGAGAGGCGAATCGAGGAAATTTGGTTATATGACGACACTTTTGAAACAGGGGTTGTACGATCCCAAGAATGAACACGATTCATGCGGCGTCGGCTTTATCGCGAATATAAAAGGACAAAAATCGCACGATATTATCCGTAGTGGGCTCGAAATACTGGCCAATCTCGACCATCGAGGCGCGGTGGGCGATGACCCGCTGATGGGCGATGGCGCCGGATGCCTTATCCAGATACCGGACAGATTGCTGCGCGACTGGGCCGCGACGGCCGGCCACGAACTGCCGAACGCCGGCCACTACGTGGTGGCGATGTGCTTCCTGCCGCGGAACGAGGCGGCGCGGGAAGCCAGTATCGCGCTCTTTGAACGCTACGCGACGGCGGAAGGACAACCCATCCTTGCCTGGCGCGAGGTGCCTACCGACACCACGGGCCTGGGCGCGCGGGTCATCGAATCCATGCCGGTGATCCGTCAGGCGATCCTGGTCCGCGGCCCCCGGATCAAGGATCAGGACGCATTCGAACGCAAAATCCTGACCATCCGCAAACAAACCCTCAACTCTATTCGCGCCCTCGCGACGAATGGCGGCCCGGACGGGATCGGCGATTTCTTCATGCCTTCCTGTTCGTCCCGGACGGTGGTCTACAAGGGCCTCCTGCTGTCACCGCAGGTCGAAAGTTTTTATAGCGATCTCGGAAACCCGCTCGCGGAATCGGCGTTGGCGTTGGTGCATCAGCGGTTTTCCACCAACACTTTCCCGTCCTGGCGGCTGGCGCACCCCTACCGCATGCTCGCCCATAACGGCGAGATCAATACCGTGCGGGGAAATGTCAACTGGATGTCCGCAAGGCGTCATTCCATGTCGTCCGACCTGATCGGTCCGGACCTCGACAAGATGTGGCCGTTGATCCCGCACGGACAATCCGATACGGCCTGTATAGACAACGCTCTCGAGATTCTGGTGACCGGCGGCTATTCGCTCGCCCACGCCATGATGATGCTGATCCCCGAGGCGTGGACCGACAACCCGCACATGGCCCCAAAGCAGCGCGCATTTTACGAATATTATGCGGCGTTGATGGAACCATGGGACGGACCGGCGGCGATCGCGTTTACCGACGGTCGCCAGATCGGCGCGACACTGGATCGTAACGGCCTGCGGCCGGCGCGGTACGTGGTAACCGACGACGACCGGGTGATCCTAGCGTCCGAAGTCGGCGTGCTTCACGTGCCCGAGGAACGCATCGTCCAAAAATGGCGATTGCAGCCGGGCAAGATGCTGCTGATCGACCTCGAAGAGGGCCGCATCATCGACGATACCGAAATAAAACAGGCGCTATCCGACGAGCATCCCTATCAGGATTGGCTTAACGACACCCAGTTCCAGCTTGAAGAACTTGCGGACCAGCCGCCGCACGGCATTGCGTCGCATGACAACGACCAGGCGGACTGGCTGAACCTGCAACAGGCCTTCGGCTACACCCAGGAAGACGTGCAAATGTTCCTGGAGCCGATGGCGCGTTTCGGCGACGATCCCGTCGGCTCGATGGGGGCGGATACGCCGATTGCCGTGCTCTCCGAAAAGCCGAAGCTTCTGTATAACTATTTCAAGCAGAACTTCGCCCAGGTCACCAATCCGCCGATCGATCCGATCCGGGAAGATCTGGTGATGTCCCTGGTCTCGATGATCGGACCGCGACCGAACCTTCTCGGACATCACGCGGGGACGCATTACCGGCTGGAGGTGATGCAGCCCATACTGACCAACACCGACCTAGAGAAAATCCGCTCGATCTCGTCGCTTGTCGGCGAGGCCTTTCGCACCCATACGCTGGACGCAACCTGGCCCGCGTCCGAGGGGATCGACGGGTTGGCGCCGGCGATCGAGCGGCTCTGCCGCGAAGCGACCGACGCGGTGATCGACGGCGACAACATCCTGATCCTGTCGGACCGGGCCGTGTCGGAGACGCGGGTGCCGATCCCCGCGCTTCTGGCGACGGCCGCCATGCATCACCACTTGATCCGGCGGGGTCTGCGCACCTCCGCGGGACTCGTGGTGGAAACAGGCGAGGCGCGCGAGGTCCATCATTTTTGCGTGCTCGCGGGCTATGGGGCGGAGGCGGTGAACCCCTACATGGCTTTCGAATTGCTGGAACAAATAAGGGTCGAGAACGATCTGCCGCTGGAAACCGTGGATACGCAGAACAACTACCTGAAGGCGGTCGGTAAAGGCATCCTCAAGGTAATGTCCAAAATGGGCATCTCGACCTACCAGTCCTATTGCGGCGCGCAGATTTTCGACGCCGTCGGTCTGGCCGGCGATTTCGTCGAGCAATACTTTACCGGCACCGCCTCGACCATCGAGGGCGCCGACATCGCCACGATCGCCGAGGAAACGGTGCAGCGCCACCGCAACGCCTACGGCGACGACCCGATCTATCGCGATATGCTGGACGCGGGCGGCGATTATGCGTTCAGGCTGCGCGGCGAGGATCACGCGTGGACGCCGGATTCGGTGGCTGCGCTGCAGCATGCGGTACGCGGCAACCTGCCGGACCGTTATGACGCCTTCGCGAAGAGCATCAACGACCAGAGCGAGCGACTCCTTACCATCCGAGGCCTGATGGACTTGAGGCCCGTCGACACGCCGGTGCCGCTCGACGAAGTCGAGCCGGCGGCGGAGATCGTCAAGCGTTTCGCGACCGGCGCGATGAGCTTCGGCTCGATCAGCCGCGAGGCGCACAGCACTCTCGCCATCGCCATGAACCGCTTCGGCGGGAAATCCAACACCGGTGAAGGCGGTGAGGAAGTCGACCGGTTTACGCCACTTCCTAACGGCGATTCCATGCGCTCTTCCATCAAACAGGTCGCTTCCGGGCGCTTCGGCGTCACCACCGAGTATCTGGTCAATGCCGACGATGTGCAGATCAAGATGGCGCAGGGCGCCAAGCCCGGCGAAGGCGGGCAATTGCCCGGCCATAAGGTGGACCGGAACATCGCACGCGTGCGTCACTCAACGCCCGGCGTGGCCCTCATCTCACCGCCGCCGCACCACGACATCTATTCGATCGAGGATTTGGCGCAGCTCATCCACGACCTCAAGAACGTCAACCCGCGGGCGCGCATTTCCGTGAAGCTGGTCGCCGAGGTCGGAGTCGGCACCGTCGCGGCCGGTGTCAGCAAGGCCCGGGCCGACCACGTTACGATTTCGGGGTTCGAGGGCGGCACCGGCGCGAGCCCACTGACTTCGGTGACCCACGCTGGCTCGCCATGGGAGATTGGGCTCGCGGAAACCCAGCAGACCCTGGTCCTCAACGGGTTGCGCGGCCGCATAGCGGTGCAGGTGGACGGCGGGTTGCGAACGGGTCGCGACGTGGTTGTCGGCGCGCTGCTCGGCGCCGATGAATTCGGCTTCGCCACCGCGCCCTTGATCGCGGCGGGCTGCATCATGATGCGCAAATGCCACCTCAACACCTGCCCGGTGGGCATCGCGACTCAGAACCCGGTATTGCGCGAGAAATTCACCGGCACGCCGGAACACGTGGTGAACTACTTCTTCTTCGTCGCCGAGGAAGTGCGGCAACTCATGTCCGAGTTGGGGTTCCGCACCTTCGATGAGATGATCGGTCGGGTCGACCGGGTCGATATGGTCCGCGCCATTGATCATTGGAAAGCCAAGGGAGTCGATTTATCCAGAATCCTGCACCAGGTGCCCGCGCGCGATGGTGTCGCGATCCACAATTGTGAAACCCAGGACCACAACCTGGACGCGGCAATGGACATGGAGTTGATCGAAGCGGCGAAGCCCGCGCTCGAGTCGGGCGAAGCGGTGCATATCGAGCGCGACATCCGCAACATCCACCGGACCGTCGGCGCGATGCTTTCGGGCGAGGTGGCTCAACGTTACGGTCACGCCGGCCTCGCGAGCGATACCATCACCATTCGATTCGAGGGCACCGCGGGCGGAAGCTTCGGGGCGTTTCTCGCGCACGGCGTCAGCGTTGAGCTGATCGGCGACGCCAACGACTATGTCGGCAAGGGCCTGTCGGGCGGCCATGTGGTGGTGCGGCAGCCCAAGGCGGCACGGCGCGAGCCAACCGAAAACATCATCATCGGCAATACCGTCCTCTATGGCGCGGTCGCGGGCGAGGCCTATTTCGAGGGCGTCGCGGGTGAGCGCTTTGCGGTGCGCAATTCCGGCGCGGTTGCGGTGGTCGAGGGGCTTGGCGATCACGGCTGCGAATACATGACTGGCGGGATTGTCGTGGTTCTGGGCGAGACCGGGCGCAACTTCGCGGCCGGCATGTCGGGCGGCGTCGCCTATGTTTATGACCCCGACGGCAAATTCGAGTCGCGGTGCAATATGACGATGGTCGATCTCGAACCGATCAGGCCGAGCGACGACACGGAAATCGACGATCCAGAACGGCCGCGGCAACGCTCGATTAATGTCGATGATAACGGCATGGGAGACATGCTGCGCTTCGATGCCGAGCGGTTGAAGATCTTGATCGAGCGTCACCGCCTGCTAACCGGCAGTGACCGGGCGAGCGCGCTTCTGGAGGACTGGGAGGCCGTGCGCGGGATGTTCGTCAAGGTGATGCCGAGGGATTATCGCCGCGCCTTGCAGGAATTGAAAGACGAGCAGCATACGGCGGCAGCCGAGTAATGCGTTTGTCGGTATGAAGGGTAAGTAAGATGGGTAAACCAACCGGATTTCTGGAATATGAGCGCCAGGATCGCGGCTATGAAGAGCTCGACGTGCGTCGCGGCGCGTGGACGGAATTCCTCAAACCGTTACCCGATTCGGCATTGGGTGAGCAGGCGGCGCGCTGTATGGATTGCGGTATTCCGTTCTGCCATAACGGCTGCCCGGTCAACAACCTGATCCCGGATTGGAACGATCTGGTCTACCGGGACCAGTGGGAAACGGCGCTGACCGTGCTGCATTCGACCAACAATTTTCCCGAATTCACAGGGCGCGTCTGCCCCGCCCCCTGTGAGGCGGCTTGTACGCTGAACATCGATGACCAGCCGGTCACGATCAAGACCATCGAATGCGCCATCGTCGATCGCGGTTGGACAGAGGGTTGGATCCGGCCGGTCGCGCTACCCAAAATGACCGGCAAACGCGTCGCGGTGGTTGGATCGGGCCCGGCGGGGCTCGCCTGTTCGCAGCAGCTCTCGCACGCCGGATACGACGTCACATTGTTCGAGAAAAATGACCGCATCGGCGGATTGCTGCGTTACGGCATTCCTGAATTCAAGATGGAAAAACGGTTG
Organism: uncultured Rhodospirillaceae bacterium; assembly: GCA_964587515.1. Lineage (GTDB taxonomy): Bacteria > Pseudomonadota > Alphaproteobacteria > MPNO01 > MPNO01 > CAZPMO01. The sequence continues at coordinate 5,527 of CAZPMO010000200.1, forward strand.
ATCGACCGCCGCATCGAACAAATGCGGGATGAAGGCGTCAAGTTTCGGACCAATGTTGAAATCGGCGTCGATCTGAGCGTTGACGCGCTGATGAATGAGTACGACGCGATCGCCATGACCGGCGGCGCCGAATTGCCGCGCGATCTCGATGTCGCGGGGAGGGAACTCGACGGCGTCTACTTTGCGATGGATTTTCTTACGCAGCAGAACAAACGCGACGCCGGCGACAGCGAAACCGTCGCCGCGCCGGGCGGGTCGATTTCGGCGAAGGGCAAGCACGTCGTCGTTATCGGCGGCGGCGATACCGGTTCGGATTGTATCGGCACCTCGGTGCGTCAAGGCGCGGCTTCGGTCGTGCAGCTCGAGATCATGCCGCGCCCGCCGGAACACGAAGACAAGGCTCTGACCTGGCCCGACTGGCCGCTCAAGTTCCGCACCTCGTCGTCTCAGGAAGAAGGATGCGAACGCGATTGGTCGGTGCTCACCCGTCGCGCGGTAGGCGCGAACGGCCACGTCGAAGCGCTCGAATGCGTGCGCGTCGATTGGGTCGAGGACGAAACCGGACGCATGCGGATGGAGGAGATCGCGGGCAGTGAATTCCGCCTCGACGCCGACCTCGTACTGCTCGCCATGGGCTTCCTGGGTTCGCGCCCGGAAGGGATGATCAAGCAATCCGGCGTCGCGCTCGACGCGCGCGGCAACGTTCTTGCCAACACCGCCGATTACCGGACCTCCATCGGCAAAGTCTTCGCCGCCGGCGACATGCGGCGCGGACAATCCTTGGTCGTCTGGGCGATCCGCGAAGGACGCCAATGCGCCCGCGCAATCGATGAATTCCTGACGGAAAACAGCACCCTGTGACGTTGACCGCGCCGAGACCTGGAATAAAGGCCGGATATTCCCTACGCGCTCCTATTCCGGCAACGGAGAAATAGGGTAATACCAGCGGTCATTGATATTGACTGTTTCATAGCCGTGGGGAGGTTTTGTCTGACAGCGCCATCCACACAAGTCTCTAAGCTGCGGAAGATTCTTCCATTACGTCACTGCTTCCGCGGCGCACCAGATCGCCCCAGGCGTCAAGAAACCGGTCCACATCGCCCGCTTCCGATGACCAGCCGAAACTGACGCGCAGTGCCGTTGTCGAAATGTCCGGATCCACTTCCATGGAATCGAGCACATGCGATGGATCGACCTTGCCGGCCGAACAGGCCGAACCGGCGCTGACCGAAACGCCGGCCCGATCCAACGCCTCCAGCTGTTTGTCGCTGCGTATGCCGGGCAGTGTGAAATTACTGGTGTTCGGCAGGCGGGGCGCGTCTTCGCAAAAGATCGTCGTGGCCGGCGACAGGGCCTTGATCCCGGCCTCCAGGGCGTCCAGGTAGCCCTTTAACCGGGTGAATTTTTCATCCAGCGTCTCGGCGGCGATCCGCGCCGCGACGCCGAGCCCCGATATGGCGGCGACATTTTCGGTGCCCGCGCGAAGCCCGTGCTCCTGGCCGCCGCCGGTGATGAAACTGGTGAGCGGCGCCTCGCCGCATCGCACCAGGGCGCCGATCCCTTGCGGTCCACCAATCTTGTGGCCCGACATGGCGAGGTAATCGACACCCCAGGCCACGACATCGACCGGGATTTTCCCCACCGCCTGAACCGCGTCGCAGTGAACGAGGGCGCCGTAGCGATGCGCCAATTCGGAAATTTCGGCCATGGGCTGGAGCACGCCGGTCTCGTTGTTGGCGGCCATGATGCATACCAGGGTGGGCTCTTCATCCTCGGCGAGCATCGCCTCCAAGCCTTGCATATCGACGAGACCGTCGTGATTGACGGGAATCAGATCGCCATCGGGAGAACGGGTGAGCACGGTTTTCAAGACCGCCGCATGCTCGGTCGGTGAAACCAGTACCCGCCGCCGGCCGGCGCACAAGATCGCCGTATTGTTCGCTTCCGACCCGCCACTGGTGAATATGACCTCTTCCGGGGTCGCACCCACCAAGGCGGCCAGGTTTTCACGGGCGTCGTCGATCAGTTTCCGCGCGGCGCGGCCATTGGCGTGAATAGACGACGGGTTAGCCCCGATCAGACCCATGGCGTCGCAGACGGCGGTGATCACTTCTGGAAACTGCGGCGTGGTGGCATTGTGATCGATATAGATTGTCTTATCCATGATTCACAAGGCTCCTTGCCGGTGATACGGTTTGACCTAAAGAAAACAGCTCATATGGGCAGTAAAGGTCCTTCCACCCTGGCCGGAAGCATTGAACGCAGCGGTCCAGCCTAGAGCTTATGCCTCTTCATGCACCTGTCTGTTATCGTATATCAATTATGCGAGGTAAATATTTTAAATTGACCCATAAAAGTAGATAAATGGGTTATAATTTCTAAATTAGAAATAATTATTGGAATAAAATATTTATTATTCTTCGTGAATCAAAAATATTGTTCTTTGAATATATCTCCACGGGCAGATTCGCGCCCAAGGCGCGGGGCGGAATTATCCGGCCTTCGGTGCGGCAAATGGGTCTATTTGGCTAGATCATGCCCTGGAACCAAAATGGCCCTGGATCGATTGAATAGGGCGGGGACAGTTCTTCGACGGACGCCGTTCAGTCGATAATATGATACACAGGTGCCTTCTCCATTTCCCATTCCTTGGATTCCCGATCGTAGCGGGACAAGGTGAAGCAATGCCAATCGGCGTCGTCCAGCTTCGGATGATCGGCCCGATAGTAATATCCTGGCCACCGTGTTTCCGTCCGGAACATGGTGTGTTGCGCGACACTCTCCGAAGCCAGGACCCGGTGTTGAAGTTCCCACGCCCTCATAAGCTGGTGAAGGTCTTCGGCCCCTAGATGATCCAGGTCTTCCTTCAGCATGCCAAGCAAGTCCATCCCGCGGGTGAGCAACGGCTCGTTCGTGGTGTA
>CAZPMO010000201.1:0-8439 GCA_964587515.1 uncultured Rhodospirillaceae bacterium
CAAAGTCGGGGACGGGTATTACCGGGGTTATGGCGTGGCGCGGGACTACACGGAAGCCATTCGCTGGTATCGCAAGGCCGCCAACAAGGGGCATGCCCAGGCGCAAAGTACGCTCGGGTTCATGTATTACAAAGGCCGGGGCGTGCCCCAGGATTATAAGCAAGCCGCGATCTGGTACCGCAAGGCCGCTGACCTCGGTCAGTTCGATGACGTTGCGGTCGAGGTCGCGGATGAACAGCGAGACATTGTGCTCGCCGAGCGCGACCGGTCCTTCGGTAATGGCGACGCCCATCGCCTCCAGCTCCTTCGCCGCATCGGCGGCCGACGGCACGCGCAGCGCGACATGGGTGTAGCCGGCATATTTTTCGCCCTCGTCCATCAGCACGTTGCGGCCGTCATTGCCGGTGGTGGCGTTGATGATGAAATTGATTTCGACGGCGGCGGCGTTGCGGACGATCACCACGGCGTGCTCGGTGCTGCGATAGACGAGTTCGAATCCGAGTTGGCCATAGAATGCGAGCGCGCGCGCCTCGTCCTCGACCCGGATGCCGATATGGTCGACATGTTCGATATCCATGGCCCGGCTATGCCTCTTGCGTTACTCGACGGCGCTGAAAAGCCGCTTGTCGAAGAGCGCATCCACCGAAATCACCTTCACGGTGAGCCGGTCCTCGGGCTTGACCAGGGCGACATGCGTCCGGTCGTCATGGGTTCGGGCAATTTCCGAGATTTCCCAGATGATCCGATCGCGCGCGCGAAAGCGTTGTCCAGGGGCGAGGTCGTGTTCCATGTCGCCAGTCTGAGCCATGCGGGGGGCGAGCGCAAAGGAAAACGCGGCTTTGCCGCGGGCAATCAACGCCCGAACTTCGGGCACTCTTCGTTATTCATCTCCAGGGAACCGCTCAACCGGCGAACGTAAACGCCCTCGGTAATCCACGCCTCGGCGGAAATGGCCGTTTTGGCGATGGAGCGTGTCCAGAGAAGGCTTGCATTGATGCTATCCAGAAATTTATTGCTCATCAGATCGTCCTCTGATTTTCGTTCGGAATCATAAATCCGATTCATTCGATGCAAGAATCGTGCCAGTTCGGCGGAATGGCTAATTTTCAAGAGGTTATGGTTAATGGGACTGCCGCGAATTCCCAAAGTGTAAAAAATTCCGACACTTTTCGCGGGTTTTCGCCGAAGGCTGTAAAATCCGCCGACACCCCGAAGAAAAGCCTTGCCGAGGCGGAGCGGGCGCGCGCGCGTCCGGCGCGGCGGATCGCGATGTCCCGCATGGACATGCTTATCCGGCCACGGGACGTTCAGGCGGCGTGTCCGCGTCGCATCACGGCAAAAACCTCAACGTCCGCACGCGGTCTGTCGCGCCGTCACATTGGTTTGTACGGCTCGACCCCGAGCATTGTTATGGCCTGGTGCAGAACTTTGATCGCCTCGCCATGGTGACCGCTCTTATGGAGCGCCTCGCCCTTGTCGCGCAGTGTCTTGATCTCCGTCATCCGCATTTTGGTCAATCCCGTTGCCTTCGGCAGGGTCCGGTCGATGATCTGAACATCTTTCGGGCAGTGTTTGGCGAAAGCCGGCGTCGTCATGGCCATGATCATCGCGGCCGCTACGAGAATAGTTTTCATGGATATACCCCCCTGTTAAGAGCCCGCACTTGGAGGCCCATTCGGTGAACTGCGACGTTGCGCCCGGGGGTCAAGGGCGGCTGGATAATGCTCTAGGTTCGAAGGCCGGAAGGGGCCACGCCTGTCCCCGTTTTCCGAACTCAAATCCAGTGCGGCGGATAGGCGTTGTGATATCCGGGCAGGGTTTCGATGCGCTTGCTCCACGCCTCGAGATTGGGAAAGTGGTCGCCGAGTGGGTGGAGGGCGAGGTTCAGCGGCGCCGCCTCTTCGCGTCCGGTGGCGCGCGCGAGCTGCATCACCACGGGATAGGTCACGAGATCCGCCGCGCCCAAATTTCCGCCGGCCAGCCAGGGATCGGTTGAGAGCCGCGTCTCGAGCAGCGCCAGCTCATCGCGAACATTCGCCGCCGCGTCGGTGATCTGCGCGGCGAATTCCGCCGCCTTGCCGCGAAACAGTGGCCGCGAGATGTTGCCGACGGACTCGCGCAAATTGTCGTCGCATTCGCAGATCGCCTGCCAGACGCGCGCCGTTTCTTCGGGGTCCTCGCCGAACAGCGGCGGGGCGGGGTTGGCGGCATCCAAATAGGAAAGAATGGCCAGCGTCTCGCAAACGGTGACCTCGCCCTCGGTGAGAACCGGCACCTGGCCGCGCGGATTTATGGCCAGGAATTCGGGACTTTTCTGCTCGCGTTTCGTGTTGCCGAGACGCCGCTTGTGATAGTCGAGCCCCTTGACCTCCAGCGCCAACATCACCGTCCAGCAGGGCGGCGAGCCCGAAATGAAATAAAGTTCGCGCTGTGTCATCGGTCCCTAACCCTCGTGCTTTTCGATCCGCGGGAGGCACAGAATAACAGAGATCAGGCGTTCGGCGTCCCCGGAACCCGCCATAATAGCCGCATATCGGGGCGTGCTCGCGAAGTTGTGTTCGAATTCTGGACCGACCGCGTTTTGGCGCGGCTTGCCCGCCCGGGGAGAGGCCATTAGGGTACGGTCACGTCGGGATCGCGTCGCGCTCGATATTGGAGCGTTGGCGACCCGGTTGGAAACGTCGGAGAACACAGAGGAGGGAGTGAATGCCAGACGACGCCCGTACCAGTCCCGTAACCCTTGAGGAATATGCCGCCCTGGACATGGCGGCCAAGCGCCAGCTGTGGATCGATATTTCGGATATTACGGCGGAAGAATTCGATGCCCATATGGCGGGAGAAAAGGCGCGCGAGGCGATCGTGCCGAAAATCGGCGACGAAGCGCCCGATTTCGTGGCCGACGTGCTCGACCGCGACCGCAAGCGCACCGGCGAGGAGGTGCGTCTGTCGTCGCTTCGCGGCAAGCCAGTCGGCATTGTCTTCGGGTCCTTTACGTGACCCCCGTTTCGTAAAAAGGCCGTGCGCCTTAACGAGCTTTACGCCAAGTACAAGGATCAGGTTCAGTTCTACATCGTCTATATCCGCGAAGCCCACGCCAGCGACGCCTGGCAGGTGCCGAACAACCTGATCGAAAATATTCTGTTCGAAGAGCCGACCACCGACGACGAACGCACCGAGGTCGCCTCGGCATGCCAGATCGCGCTTGATCTCAATATGCCCATGCTGGTCGATCGCATCGACAACGATGTCGACAACAAATATGTCGGCCTGCCCATGCGCCTGTTCCTGGTGGATGCCGACGGCCGCATCGCCTATGCCGGCGACAAGGGTCCGTTCGGCTGGGACGACGAGGCCTTCGAGGAAACGCTGAAAAAGACCATCGCCTGAAGGTGCGGCGTTTGGACGCAAACGGAAAACCCCTGCTTCGGCGGGGGTTTTTCGTTCCCGATCGCCGATTTCTTATGCGGAGGTTAACGTCTTCCTGCTACATATGCCGGTATGAGCTTTGATCAGGGTCTTACGAATGTCGACGACCGGCCGGCCGATGACCATACGATGGCGCGGTCCTGCGCCATGCGGTATGGGCTGGTGGCGTTCGGCTGGCTGAACGTCGCGCTGGGCGCCATCGGCGTGGTGGTGCCGGGGATGCCGACCACCATCTTCCTGCTGATCGCGCTGTGGGCGTTCTCGAAAAGCTCCGAGCGTTTCCGCAGCTGGCTCTATACCCATCCCCGCCTCGGCCCGCCGATCCGCGACTGGCACGAACACCGGGTGATCCCGGTGCGCGCGAAGATCCTCGCCGTCGCCATGATGTCGCTCTCGGTGGCGATCCTCGCTTTGTTCGTGGCCGGCGACGGGCTGCTGCCCATGATGGTCGGCGGCGCGCTGGTCCCCATCGCCGCGTTCATCGTGACCCGCCCCAGCCGCACCCCCACCGAACCCGAGCCCACGCCGGATCCTGCTATTTAGGGGTTCACCGCAGAGGCGCAGAGACACAGAGAAAATTAACTACGTGTTTTTGTTGTTCCTCTGTGTCTCTGCGCCTCTGTGGTGAACTTATCTTTTTGTATTCTCGGCGCGCGCTGAATCGTTAGGATACGCCCCAACAAACAACGGGGGCGGGGATGTACGACTTCATAATTTGCGGCGGTGGCTCGGCGGGGTGCGTGCTGGCCAACCGGCTGTCGGCGCGTAGCGCCAACAAGGTGCTGCTGGTCGAGGCGGGCATGGACACGCCGCCCGAGGCGGTGCCGGCAGACATCCTCGATTCCTATCCCATCGTCGCTTATTTCAACCCGGATTTTCAGTGGACCGATCTGCGCGTTCACCTCTCGCCTCGCTCGCACAACGCGCCGCGCACCGCGCCCGACCGGCGCTATGAACAAGGGCGCGTCATGGGCGGCGGCTCGTCCATCAACGCCCAACTCGCCAATCGCGGCGCGCCCGGCGATTACGACGAATGGGCGTCCATGGGTGCCGACGGCTGGGGCTGGGACGACGTGCTGCCTTATTTCCGGAAACTCGAACGCGACATGGATTTCGACGGGCCCTATCACGGCAAGGACGGCCCGATCCCGGTGCGCCGCATCTTTCCCGATCAATGGCCGGGCTACGCCAAGGCGGCGGCGGCCGCGTTCGAGGCCAAGGGGTACGAATACCGCGCCGACCAGAACGCCGGGTTCGAGGACGGCTATTTTCCGATCACGATCTCGAACCTCTACGATCGGCGGGTCTCGGCGGCGATCGCCTATCTCACCCCGCCGGTGCGCCAGCGCGAAAACCTCACCATCACGGACCGGGCGCGGGTCAAGCGGGTGATATTCGAGGGCGCCCAGGCGGTCGGGGTCGAGATCGCGCGCGACGACGGGCGCGAGGAGACGGTGCGCGGCGCGGAAATCATCTCGTGTTCCGGCGGCATCCATTCGCCGGCGCTGCTGATGCGCTCCGGCGTCGGCCCGGCCGCGCATCTGATGGAGCACGGCATCGAGGTGATCGCCGACGTGCCGGCGGTCGGCCAGAATCTCGGCGAACATCCCTCGATCGGGCTGTCCGCCTATATCGCGCCCGAGGCGCGCCTGCCCGACGCCATGCGCCGCCACCTCCACGTGGCGCTGCGCTATTCGTCCAACATCGCCGATGCGCCCCAGGGCGACATGTTCCTGAACTCGGTCGGCAAATCGGCCTGGCATCCGACCGGCTGGCGGCTGGGCTCGTTCCTGCTGTGGGTCAACAAATCCTATTCGCGCGGCGAGGTCAGGCTGATGTCGCCCGACTGGCGGGCCGAACCCTATGTCTCGTTCAATCTGTGTTCCGACCAGCGCGACCTCGACCGGCTGGCTCAGGGCATGAGGCTGATGGCCGATCTGTTCGAGACGCCGTCGTTGAAGGCGGTGGCCAGCGATCCGTTCCCGTCGAGCTATTCGGAGAAGGTGCGCAGCGTCGGCGTGGTCAACCGCAAGAACTATCTGATGACCGGCCTGCTGGCGAAGATGATGGATGGGCCGGGCTGGTTCCGCCGCTCCCTGATCCGCAACGTGCTCACCGAGGGCGACGAGCTGAAAACATTGCTGGACGACAACGACGCCATGGAGGATTTCATCCGCCGTACCGCGACCGGCACCTGGCACGCGTCCTGCACGGTGCGCATGGGCCGCGCCGACGATCCCACCGCCGGCTCCGACAATCAGGGCCGGGTGAAGGGCGTGGACGGGTTGCGCGTTGTCGATACCTCGCTGATGCCCGCCACGCCGCGCGCCAACACCAACATCCCGACCATCATGACCGCCGAAAAGATCGCCGATGCGATCCTTGCGGGGCAGGGCGCCTGACGCGACTCCGGTTTGACATGGATTAAGGCGGATGCGGCGTGCGCGTCCCATTCTGCATTCAGGAACGGCCGGGGGGCCGCCCATGCAGAGGAGGGAGCGACCATGCCGCTGCGTCTCAGAGAGGATCCCGGGTCTTCTACGTCCCGGGACGAATTACGGCGAATCCAGGACGAGTTGAACCGCCTGCACCGGCGCGGCGGCCACCGCCCTTGGCGGACCCGCTTCGCCGGCGCCAGCGAATACCCGCCGGTCAATGTGTGGGAGGGCGAGCACGACATATTGGTGATCGCAGAGGTTCCGGGCGTCGCGGCCGAGGATATCGAGATCACCGTCCATGACGGCGCGCTGTCGATCCGGGGCGCGGTGGCGCCCGAGGCCGAGGGTGGGGAGGCGGTCTTTCACCGTCGTGAGCGGCATTACGGCGCCTTCGCACGCACCGTGAACCTGCCCTTCGAAGCGGAGTCGGAACAGGTTCAGGCCCAATGCACCGACGGGATCCTGCGCATCTACCTGCCCCGGCCCGAGACGCGAAAGCCGACCCGCATCAAGGTTTCCGGCGGTTGACGCCGGGAATTCATGGAGGAAAATATGATGCCCGAAGAAAATTCCGCACCCGGCCCGCGCGAGACCACGCGCGGCGCGCCGGTCATCTCGCCGCCCACCGACATCTATGAGACCGGCGACGCGATCATCCTGTTGATGGAGATGCCGGGCGCCGATGTGGAGGCGGCGAACGTGACGCTGGAAAACCAGGAACTCACCGTCTCGGCCGACGCGAAGCCCACGGCACCGACCGGCTACACGCCGACCCACGAGGAGTTCGTCGCGGTCCGCTATGAGCGCGCCTTCACGGTCTCCGACGCGGTCGATTCCGACAGCATCGCGGCGGTGATGAAGGACGGCGTTCTGCGATTGACGCTGGCCAAGGCCACCCCCGCCCGCACCCGGCGCATCGACGTCAAGGCGGGCTGAAATTGATCGTTTGATCTGCACCGGCGGCTCCGACTCTACCCCTTCGCCTCCAGCGCTTCGCGGGTGGCGGCGAGTTGGTCGTCGACCGAGATGTCGGTGACCGAGGTCACTTCGAGGTCGCGGTCCTCATAGACGTTCACGCCGGGATGGGCGGCCTCCCAGGCCGCGACGCGTTGGTCGCGCGCGTCCAGCAATTTCACGATCTGCGGCTGGAACAGACAGACCATGCCACTGACCCAGCGGTTCACCGCCCAGGACGGCCTGGTGTGGTCGATCAGGAAACGGTCGACCATGCGGCGCACGTCGTCGGCCTTGTGCCAGGTTTCGCCGGTCACCCAGCGGTTGGTGGTGAACAGCCGGATCGGAATGCCCTGCGGGTCCATGGAGATGCCGATGATGTGGCTCAGCGCGTCGTTCTCGGCCTCCGGCGCTTCGAAATCGGGGACCGGCGCGGGCATGATCCCCTTAGGGAAACCCAGCGGCCGCAAAAAGGTGTGGAAATGGCCGTGCTCGCCGGCGCGCAATTCCTGCGGATGGGCGTGATAGTAGAACTGCGCATGGCTGTGCGCGTCATAGACGTCGCCGTCGGGATAGTGGTTCCACTCGTAAAACGTTTCCACGTCGCGCAGCAAATCGCCGACGATATTGTCCGAGGTCTGGGCCAGGACGCGGTGGCATTCGACCACGTCCAGCCCGGCGTCGACCATGCCCTCGAGGCGCTCTTTCGGCAGCGCCGCGAAATCGACCGCAATGTCCAGTTCGCCCGGATCTTTCTCCATTGCTCGCCCTTCCGGCTGTTGGTGTTGGCGACAGGATACCGCGTCCGTCATGCCGGCGGGGTAACCTTATGTAAAATCTGTGTGATCGCCACGCGCTTGGCGCGCAAGCTGATTTGTGCGCGAGAAGCGCCGGATTTCTTGGTTAATTCGCTTCCTGTGCGCTGGCGAACCGAACCCGCCACCAGGCGTGAAGGCAATCGGTGGACGTTGGATCGAGATTTCCGTGCAACGCCATGTCGGCGCGCGCCCGCGCCGCAGCAAGGGGCTCGGGCAGCCCTGTGTGTTCGGCGGTGTCGACCACCAGCCAGCGGCACGGGTCCAGGCTGCCGTAGCCGACATAGGTCGCGCCACCGGCCACGACCAGCAGAAATAAAACGGGCATCACCCAACGCATGACCGGCACCTTAACATCACCGCTTGGCGAAAATAAGGCGCGCCATCGGGCCCAAGAAAAAATCATCCGGCAAATCCAGGTTCAAGACGGTTGAATATCCGGTTATAATTAAGGGGTTTGGTATCCGGGAAAAAAGGAGCGAGCGGGCAATCGCGGACATCACCACCTATCTTTCGCCGGGCGGCGAGGACAAGACGCGCGGCGACGGACCGGCGACGCGCATCGTGGCGGCGACGGTGGGCGGCGTGGCGACGCTGCGGCGTGACGCGCCGGGCGCGCCGTGGGCGGTCATTGGCCGGTCGCTGGAAGACCGCCATGTGAGCTCGCTGGTCTACGAGGAAATGTCGGGCAAGCTGTTCGCCGGTGCCCATGCCGATGGCGGGTTGTGGGTCAGCGACGACGGCGACGGCGCATCGTGGCGGCCCCTCGTCAACGGGCTGGATCGCCCGCATATCTATACGCTGGC
>CAZPMO010000202.1:0-5872 GCA_964587515.1 uncultured Rhodospirillaceae bacterium
GGGCAAGACGGGTGGGTAGCGGGGATTTAAACCGGACACCAGTGGAGTTGATCCGGGGTCCAGTCAACCTTCGGGTGAAGACTGTACCGCATGACGAAGGCGTGGAATTCCTTACACCCACCGCTGGACCCCGGATCAACTCAGGGGTGAGAGGTGGGGAATTGGCCACTGAGCGGGACAAGCCCTCAGGAATCGAGGCCTTCTCGGCGCTTTGCCTTCTTGCGGTCGGCGGTGGCGCAGGCGGCGCAGCGATTGAAGCACACGCCGCCGTAGGTCTCGGCATAAAGCTCCGGGCAATCCAGGCAGCGGTCCGGGTAAAGCGGGCCGGGTTCGGTCTGTTCGGACGGTTCCGATGGATGAATGGTTTTGATCCGTTCCATGGTCTCACTCCTTCACAGTGAGGTTTTGGCTACCTAACGGATACTATGATATCTAAGTAAATTTGAACGAATCGTGAATTTTCGGATTTAATTGGACTTCAGGACGGTATCGTCGATTCCGACGATTTCGGCCTTTTCCGCCAGGGTGGCGATGAAGCGGAAAACCTCTTGGCGCCAGCCGGCCTCTTCGAGATAGGCGGTGATCCGGTCGCTGACCGCGTCGAACGGCAGCGGCCGGCCGGCGATCTTGCGGTCGAGGCGCAGCACATGCACGCCGTATCGCGATTTCACCGGCACGGGGCAGATCTGGCCATCTTCCAGCGCCAGCAGAAACGTCTCGAATTCGGGCGCGGTGTCGCCACGCGCCACCTGTCCCAGCCCGCCGCCGTCCTTCGCCGAGGAACAGGCCGAACGTTCGCGGGCGATATGGCTGAATTTTTCGGGCCGATCCAGCACGGTCGCGATGATCTCCTCGGCCTCGCGGACCGCCGCCGCGTAGGCTTCCGCATCGTCGGGCGAGGCCGACAGCAGGATATGGGCGGGCGCGAACAGATCGGGTGAGAGAAAACGGTCCGGGTGGTCATCGTAATATTGGCGGCAGGCCGCGTCTTCGGCGCCGGGCGCGGTCACGCACTCATCGAGCAACACGCGGATCAACGCGTCGTCGTCGGTCTCGCGGCGACCGTCTTCGTCGACCAGCGGCTCCGACGCCGAAAATGCCGAGCGCGGTGCCCTGTCTGTCGCTCTCATACCAGCGCGAGACATAGGTAACGCCGACCGCGAAGGAGCCGCCCGCGAGCCCCACCCCGAGCGCCGCCAACAGCATCATCGCGTAACTGTCGGCCAAGGACAGCAGGAACGTGGCGATCGCCGCCAGGACCATCACCACCAGATAGACGATGCGGCCGCCGAACTGGTCGGACCAGATGCCGAGGAAAATACGGCTCAACGAACCGGTGAGGATCGGGGTGCTGACCAGCAAACCGAATTGCGTGTCGCTGAGACCCAGATCCTGCTGGATCTTGATTCCGATGATCGAAAATATCGTCCAGACCGCGAAACATACCGCGAAAGCGACGGTGCTCATGGACAGCATTCGACGCTGCACGCCCTCGTGGACGCCTTCAAGTTCGTTCATGGTCTGATTCCTAATTCGTCTCGGCGATACATCTTCGGATTGGGGGATTAAATCACGGACGCGCGGCCTTCGGATTGATCCAGGTTAGACAGCCGTGATCTCTATCGAGAGATTTAAGACATTTGCCAGAATGACTATGGCAGAATCAGTTAACAATTTGTTTACCAAAATCTTTAACCGATTCGGTTCGCCGGTCGGGCCCGTCGAATTTAGTCCGCGCTGGTCAGGGAAACGGCGATCAGCGTGTGGTCCACGACCTCGCCGACACCGGAGATGTTTTCCGCCGCGACCTTCAGGGCCTCGCGTTGCTGTTCGGAATTTACCAGACCCCAGAAATGCACCACCCCGTTCATCACCACGATGTTGAGGTGCGACATATCCGACCATCGCTCGTTTCGCAGCACGCCCATCAACTCCTCGCGGATGGCGCGATCGTCCTTGGACGGCGCGTCCATCGCCTTGTCCCGCTGGGCGGTCAGCGCCTGAAGAAGGTTAGCGCGGCTGACGACGCCGACAACGCGCCCGTCGCGGACGACCGGCATGCATTTGATCTTTCGCTTTTCCAGCCCGCTTGCGATCTCCCAAAGCTGCGTATCCTCGCTGACCGTCGCGGGGTCTCTGGTCATGATCTCGGACGCCGTCATGCCGTGGGACTTTACGAATCCCTCGGCCAGGCTGACCTTGCCCCGCAGGGCGGACAGCCACCAGCGCGGCTGATGTTCGTTTTCGAATTCCGAGCGCCGCATCAGATCGCCCTCGCTGACGAGGCCGATCAGCCGCGCCTCTCCGTCGACGATGGGCACCACGCTAATTTTATGGTCCAGCATCAGCTGCACGATATCGAAGACGCTATCGTCGGGACCGGCGGTCACGACGGGTGAGGTCATTACATCATTTGCATACATTGCTCCGACCTTTCGATTCGTTTCAGGAATGCGCTCCGGTCGAGCGTTGAGGTGAATTATCCGCCGGTTATGGAGATTCGCGGGTTGATCCAGATCAACGTGGGCGAACGAATTCCCGCCGATCATTTAATGGAGAATTACCTCACACCCGTATTGGGAGATCAGCGATGCAAGCCAAGGACGTCATGACGACCCACATTGTCACGGTGGAAGCCGGGGCAACGGTGCGGGAAATCGCCTCGGTGCTGGCGGAAAAAGGCATCAGCGCGGTGCCGGTGGTCGATGAAGCCGGCGCGATGCTGGGTATCGTCAGCGAAGGCGATCTCATCCGGCGCCAGGAAACCGAGACCGCGCCCGGCAAACAATCCTGGTGGCTCCGCACCTTCAGCGATACCGAAGCCATGGCGCAGAGCTACGCGAAATCGCACGGCGCGCACGCGTGCGACATCATGACGCAGGACGTGGTCACGGTGTCCGAACAGACCGCGCTGGCCGAGGTCGCCGAGATCCTCGAGACCAGGCGGGTCAAGCGGGTGCCCGTGATGCGCGACGCGGCGCTGGTCGGCATCGTCAGTCGGGCCAATATCGTCCAGGCGCTGGCGGCGCGTCCCGATGGCGCCCACCAGGAAGTCAGCGGCGACGACGCGGCGCTCCGAACCAGCGTGATCGAGGCCTTCGCCAATGAGCCGTGGAGCGGCCCCTGGACCAATGTCATCGTCAGGGATGGCGTCGTGGAGCTGTACGGCACGGTCGACAGCGAGGCCGAACGCAACGCGTCCCGCATCGCCGCCGAGAACGTCGCCGGCGTGGTCCGGGTAAACGATCGCCGCGGCTTCGAAAAATATTCCCAGGGCGGCATCTAACCGCCGGCCCGGGGTATCCGCAGGGCAATCGGGCAAACGGTCGATCAGGCAAGGTTCGCACCTTGCCACACCCCCGCCGGTCACCCCGGACTTGATCCGGGGCCCATCGGTGGCGCGATCAGATCCGCTTGGAAATGCGTTCTCCTCAACTCCCTGATTTCCGGAAGGGCCTTGTTCAAACGATCCGGATTCCTTCGGATGGATCGCTGGGCGCTGGATCAAGTCCGGGGTGACCATTCTTTTTGGGGCCGTGTGGAAGATACTCACCCGATTTTCCTGGCACTATCCGCCGGCCGCTCCGCGCAAGCGATCGAGCACGTCTTCCACGCCGGGACGGCGGCGGTAGTTACGGCCTGAGAAGCGGTGGCGCACCACGCCCTTGGCGTCGACCACCAGGATCATCGGCTGGGCGAGCCCGTGCCAGGGGCTGTCGGGGCCGAATTTTGGGTCACGCAGCCCGAAGGCGCCGATAATCTCGGAACGGGGGTCGGACAGCAGGGCGAACGCGATGGCCTTGTCGGCGGCGAAGCGTTTCAGCGTCGCGACCTTGTCCGTGCTCACCGTCGCGACACCGTAGCCGAGCGCGTGAAAATTCTTGATTTTTCCGTTCCAGGCGACCGCCTGGTTCTTGCAATAGGGTCACCAGTCGAGGGAGCGGGTGAACAGGATGATCAACCCGCGCCGCCGCGCCAGCGACTTGAAGTCGCGATGCTGCCCCTGCTGGTCGGCGGCCGCCAGCGCATGCGGCATCGCCGTCCCGATTTTCGGCCCCCGGTCGAGATCGTCGAGCGGCGCGGCGAGCGGGGGTCCGAACGGCAGCGACAGCGCACAGGCCAGCATCGCCAGACGAAGCGCGTAACTAAAGAGGTTCAGCATCATCGATCCGTCTCACGAAAACTTCGAGAAATCCATTCCCTTTTTCGTGATGCACTCGATCAGCGCCGGGCGGCCTTCGCGGGTGACGGCGATGGCGTCTTTGAGCGCGGGGAGGAAGGCGGCGGGGTCGGTGACGCGGGTCCCCCAGCCGCCCAGGGCCTCGGCGATGGCGCGGTAGTCGCCGCCCTGCGAGTGGGCTTCATAGGTCTCGATGGCGAACGGCATGGAATCGGTCTCGATCGCCATCACCCCGTTATTGAACACGATGGTGAGGATACCGATCCGGTTGCGCACCGCGGTCTCGAAATCCATGCCGGTCATGCCGATGGCGGCGTCACCCATGATGTTGATGCAGAGCTTGTCGGGCTCGGCGAGCTTCGCGCCCATGATCAGTCCGAGCCCGGCGCCGAGCTGGGTCGACTTGCCCCAGCCGATATAGCCGCGCGGTCTGGTGGCCTCCCAGAACGGCACGATCTGGTCGCGCGGGCTGCCCGCGTCGTGGGTGATGATTGTGTTGTCCACATCGACCGCGCCCATCAGGTCCCAGATCACGCGGTAGGGGTTGATGGGCGTCTCGTCGGACGTCAACTCGCCCATCCAGTCGTCGAGCCAGGCCTTTTTCACCACCTGAACCTCTGCCCCCATGTCGCGGTCAACGCCGGCGCGGCCGCCGCGCCCCTCGATCTCGGCAATCAGCGCGTCCAGCGTCAGCGCCGCGTCGCCGATCAACGCGGCGTCGGCGGTGTAGTCCTTGTTCACGTCGGCGGCGTCGTTGGTGGCGTGGATCATGGTCTTGCCGGGCGGCACCGTGCGGCCGTAATTGGTGCGCGTGAAGCTGGTCCCCATGCCGAGCACCACGTCGGCGGCGTCGAGGAAATGCTTGATGGGCCCGGTGGTGGAGACCGCCGAGGCGCCGAGCGCCAGCGGATGGTTTTCGGGAAAGGCCGACTTGCCCGGCAGCGTGGTCATCACCGGCGCCTGGATCAGTTCGGCGAGGCGCACCAGCGCGTCGGTCGCGCCGGCGAACATCACCCCCTGGCCGGCATGGATCACCGGGCGCTTCGCGGCCAGCAGGATCGACGCCGCCTCGCGCACGTCGGCGGGATCGGGCGCGGCGCGGTTCCCCGTGGTGGCGGCGTAGCTATCGGGCAGATCGACCTCGGCCTCCCAGATTTCGCGCGGCACTTCCAGCAGCACCGGCCCGCCCTTGCCGGTGCGCAGATGATAGAAGGCGCGTCGGAACAGCTCCGGCACGCGCTCGGGCGCGTTCACCTGGGCGGCCCATTTGGTGACGTGGCGGAAATTGTCGATCGCCTGGAAGTTGGGCGCGATGCCGGCCTTGGCCAGCGCCTCGCCGCCCGGAATCATCAGCATCGGCACGTTGTCGGAATAAGCCTGGGCCGCGCCGGGAAACGAGTTCTCGGTGCCCGGCCCCTGCTGCATGGAAAAGACCCCGATACGGGAGCCGTTGGTGGCGCGCGAAAAGCCGTCGGCGATGGCCACGCCCATGCGCTCCTGGCGGCACAGGATCGGCTTGATACCAGCCTTTGCGGCGGCCTCGATCAGGGGCTGGCGCGGATAACACACTAGGAACTCGGTCCCCTCGCGTTTCAGAATCTCGGCAATCGCATCCGCGCCCTGCATGGTCATTTCTCCCTGTTCTCACAATTCCTTGCCAAATCGTACCACCGGCGCCCATAGCACGTCTTC
>CAZPMO010000202.1:5882-8435 GCA_964587515.1 uncultured Rhodospirillaceae bacterium
AGCATCACCAGCCGGTCGACGCCCAGCGCGATGCCGGCGGATTGCGGCAGGCCGAACGCCAGCGCCGCCAGGAAATCCTCGTCGATCGGATATTCCGCGCCGTAGAGCGCGCGCTTCTTTTGGTTGTCGGCCTCGAAGCGGCGGCGCTGTTCGTCCGCGTCGGTCAATTCGGTGAAGGCGTTGGCGAGTTCCATCCCGCAGACGAACAACTCGAAACGCTCGGCGAGGCGCGCGTCGTCGGCGCGGATACGCGACAGCGCCGCCATGGCGGCCGGGTAATCGTAAACGACCGTGGGGACACCGTTTCCGAGGTTGGGCTCGATGCGCTCCATGAACACGCGGAAGAACAGATCCTCCCAAACATCGGTCGGATTGTTCCAGATGCCGGCGCGGCGCACCTCGGCGCGCAAAGCTTCGGTGTCGGGCGCCTTTGGGTCGGGCGCGGTGGCGAGAATGTCGATCCCGGCATGGCGTTCGAAGGCCTCGGCGACCGAGAGATATTCCCATTCGCCGTGGGCGTCGCACATTTTGTCGCCGCGCTTGAAGCGGTTTTCCGGCGCGGCGTTCTGAACCGCGCGCAGCAGCCCCTCGCAATCGGCCATGAGGTCGCGATAGCCGGCGTCGGCGCGGTACCACTCCAGCATGGTGAATTCCGGGTGATGAGTCGCCGAGCGTTCGCCGTTGCGAAAGCATTTTGCCATCTGAAACAGGCGCTTCTCGCCCGCCGCCAGCAGCTTCTTCATGGCGAATTCGGGCGAGGTATGGAGATAGAGCGGCGCGCGCGGCCCGTCGAGGAAGGGCTCGTCGATGGCGGTCTCGAAGGCGATCAGATGGGGCTCCAGCCCGGGCGAGACCTGCAAGGCGGGCGTCTCGACCTCGGCGAAGTCGCGGGCGCGGAAATAGGCGCGCACCGCGTCGATTACCGCCATGCGGGCCGCCAGGTTGGCCCGGCGCGCGCCATAGGATTCCGGATCCCACCACGGGCGCTCAGCCACCACCGTTCTCCGCCTGTCCCGTCATGCCCGCCATCCTTCTATGAAAACCCGTCCTGTGGCAATAATGCGCTAGACCACGGGAGCGGAACCATGAATGTCCAATCGCCCAGGGAGCGGACGCTGAGGACCGGCGCGGCGCTGGCCGAGGCCGGACTGATCGAGCAGGGCCGCGCGGCCGAGGCCGATGCGGTGGCGGCGCATTATGCGGTCGCGATCACGCCGCATCTCGCGGCGTTGATCGACCGCGACGACCCGGATGATCCGATCGCGCGCCAGTTCCTGCCCGACACCGCCGAGTTGGAGACCGCGCCCATGGAGCGCGGCGACCCCATCGGCGATACGCTCCATTCCCCGGTCGCGGGCATCGTCCATCGTCATGCCGACCGGGTGCTGCTGATGCCGTCGCTGGTCTGTCCGGTCTATTGCCGTTTCTGTTTCCGGCGCGAGGCGGTGGGGCCGGTCAACGGCGTGCTGGGCGCCGCCGAGCTCGACGCCGCGCGGGCCTATATCACCACCCACACGGAAATTCGCGAAGTGATCCTGTCGGGCGGCGATCCAATGGCGCTGTCCGACCGGCGGCTCGGCGAAATCGTCGCGCGCCTCGATGAAATCCCCCATGTGGAGACCATCCGGGTGCACTCACGCGTCCCCATCGCCGATCCGGCGCGCATCACCGACGGGCTCGCCCGCGCGCTGTCCGTCAAGACCCCGGTGTGGATGGTGGTCCACTGCAATCATGCGCGCGAATTGACGGCCGAAGCCGGCGCGGCGCTGGCGACGCTGGGCCGCGCCGGCATTCCGCTGCTCGCCCAGACGGTGCTTTTGAAGGGCGTCAACGACGATGTGGCGGCAATGGAGGCGTTGCTGCGGGCGCTGCTGCGCCGTCGGGTGAAGCCCTATTATCTGCACCATGCCGATCTCGCGCCCGGCACGGCGCATTTCCGCACCACGATCGCGGCGGGCCGCGCCCTGATGCGCGCCTTGCGCGATCGCGTGCCGGGCATCGCGATGCCGGTATATGTTCTCGATATTCCGGGCGGGGCGGGCAAGGCGCCGATCGGCCCCGATCACTGGGACGAGGCCTCCGGCGAGGTCACGGATTTGCGCGGCGAGGCGCGCCCCTATCCGCCTTAATCCTTCTTTGCATCGTCCATGGCGTCGATCAGCCGTTCGGTGCGGGCGTCGGCTTTCTCGGAATGCACCACCGCGGCGGCGTGCGCCGCGGCAGTCAGCCATAGCGCGAAGCTGTATCCGTCCCCCGACCCCATCGTTAACAGGGACGATAAGACGCTGGCCAACCAGATCACCAGATTCAGGAGGGCCTGGAATATCTTGCCGGAGAACAGCAATGCCAGTGGCGGCAGGATCAGGGCGAGCAGATACATCATCGCGACAGGTCCCCGGATATGGACGGATAGCGGTTCATTCAACGGGATGATTTGCCAATTTGCAAGACGCGTCGGCCGTGTCGACAAGGCAATTGCATAAGAAATTATTTCGCGGCGCCATCCTTCGAGACGGGCCTTCGGCCCTCCTCAGGATGAGGATATACCTAGCT
>CAZPMO010000203.1:0-8204 GCA_964587515.1 uncultured Rhodospirillaceae bacterium
ACGACCACCTCCGGCCCGGCCCCCTGGTCCAGCGTAGTCAGAATATCGCGCACGCTGGTCGCCGCCGCGAGTTCGACCGGCGCGTCGGCAAGGCCCAGACGGGCCGCGCGCAAGCGCACCTGCTCGACCGATTCCTCGCCCGAGATATATGCGCAAGGGGCGTCGGCGGCGATTGCGCCGACGGCCTGAAGCACGAGTGTCGATTTGCCGATACCCGGATCGCCGCCAATCAGAACCGCCGATCCCGGCACCAGCCCACCGCCGCACACCCGGTCGAACTCGCCGATGCCGGATGCGCGCCTCGGGGCGGGCCTGGTCTCGCCGGCCAGGCCGACGAAATCGATCGCCCGGCCCTTGCCGCCGCCAAGTCCCTTCGGCGCGGCCTCTCCACGTGGTTCTTCGATAACCGAATTCCAGGCGCCGCAATCGTCGCACCGCCCGGTCCACTTGGAATGGCTCGCGCCACAGTCCTGGCAGACAAATTGCGCGACGGCCCGGGCCATCTAGGTCAGGCGCCCGCGCGCGCCGGTGCCGGGGAAATGGTTCAAGGTCTACCAATCTCCATCTGGATGGGTCCTTCGGCGCGGCCGTGGATGAACTGGTCGACATGGGCGTTATCGGAATGGTCGATTTTGCCGATATCGCCGGTCCAGATGATCTTGCCGTTATAGATCATGGCGACCCGATCGGCGATCTTGCGGGCGCTGACCATGTCGTGGGTGATTGATAGCGCGGTCGCGCCAAGTTCGCGCACGCACTGAATAATCAGGTCGTTGATCACGTTGGCCATGATCGGGTCGAGCCCGGTGGTCGGTTCGTCGAAAAACAGGATTTCCGGCTCGGTCGCGATGGCGCGGGCCAGTCCGACGCGTTTTTGCATGCCGCCCGACAGTTCCGACGGGGACAGCTCGCCGACCGCCGCGCCAAGCCCGACCTGTGACAGTTTTTCGAGCGCCAGCCGCTTGGCGTCCTCGCGGCTCATCCGCTGGCCGGCGATCAGCCCGAACGCGACGTTCTCCCAGACCGGCAGGCTGTCGAACAGCGCGGCGCCTTGAAAAAGCATGCCGAATTTCCTGGTCACGGCCTCGCGATCCCGGGTCCGCATGCCGACGACTTCCTGGCCGTCGATCCGGATGCTGCCGGAATCCGGGAACAGGATGCCGATGATGTTCTTGATCAGCACCGATTTGCCGGTGCCCGAGCCGCCGATGACCCCCAGCGATTCACCACGTCTCACATCAAGGTCGACCCCGTCGAGCACGACCTTGCCGGCAAACGATTTCCGCAGGTCGCGCACTTCGATTTTGTTGGGCGTCTCGGTCATGGCACCGTCGAAAAGAAAGCTTCGGTAATCAGGTAATTGCTGCCGAGGATCAGGACGGACGCCGAAACAACGGCGCTGGTGGTCGCCGCGCCCACTCCCTGCGCGCCGCCGCGCGAATGATAGCCGTGATAGCAGCCCATCAGCGAGATCAAAAAGCCGAATACGCCGGCTTTCACCAGGCCCGAGATCACGTCCATCGCCTGCAGGAAGTCCCACGAGCTTTTGAGATAGATAGCCGGATTGAAACCCAGCTTGTGGATGCTGACCAAATAGCCGCCGAAGACGCCGATGATGTCGCCGACGATCACACACAATGGCAGCGTCAGCAGCCCGGCGATCAGTCGTGGCGCGACTAGGTATTTGAATGGGTTGGTCGAGAGCGTCGATAGCGCGTCGATCTGTTCGGTTACGCGCATGGTGCCGATTTCCGCCGCCATCGCCGCACCGATACGGCCCGCGACCATCAGTCCGGCCAGCACCGGAGCAAGCTCGCGCGTAATTGACAGCACCACCACGTTGGCGATCGCGCTTTCCGCGTTGAAGCGCGAGAACCCGGTATAGGATTGCAAGGCCAGCACCATGCCGGTGAACAGGGTCGTCAGCCCCACCACGGGCAGCGAGTAGTAGCCGACTTCGATCATCTGGCGGCCGATCAGGCGCGGATAGATCGGCGGCCTGAAGCTGTGCATGATTCCGTTGCCGGCGAATATCCCAAGCCGCCCCGTTGCGGTCAGGAAGGAGATGAAGACCCGTCCGACAGCGGCCAGAAATCCCATATTTCAGCCCATGCTCCCAAGATAAACGCGTGCGATCCGCGCGCCAAGACCGGCAAGGATCTCATAGCCGATCGTCCCCGTCTCGCGGGCAAGATCATCGACGTCGTAATGAGGTCCGATCAATTCAATAGAATCGCCCGTATTCAGCGCGTCGGCCGGCGCACCCGTGACGTCGAACGTCGTCAAATCCATGGAAATACGCCCTACCACGGGGACCTCTGTGTCCCCGACATAACCGATGCCGCAATTGCTCAGCGTGCGCGGATAGCCGTCGGCGTAACCCATGGCAACTGTGGCGAGTCGGTGGCCCCCGGGCACCCGGCGCGTGGCACCGTAGCCAACGCTCATTTCACTGTCAACGTCGCGCAAACGCAGGATTTTCGCTTGTAAACGAACCACTTGCGCCATCCGATTCGGCTGGTCGGGGACGCAGTTGATGCCGTAGAGCGCGGCGCCCGGCCGCGCCAGGTCGAAATGAAAGTCGGGATCAAGGAAGATGCCCGCGGAATTCACCAGCGAGGCGCGCGCATCCGGCAGGCGATCGCGGGCGATGCGGAAACGCGCGAGCTGGTCACGGTTCAGAGGGTTATCCGGCTCATCGGCGCAGGCGAGGTGGCTCATGATCAGCTCGACTTCGAGGCCGTCGGCCGGGGACGCCGCGAAGGCGTCGAATTCCACCGGGGTGAGCCCGGCCCGCCCCATGCCGGTGTCGAGCTTGATTGCCGCCCGGCGCCCGCCATTGGCGCGGCCGTGCGCCGCCCAGCGCGCGATCTGGTCGGGATCGCCCAGCACCGGCACCAGGTTATGGTTGTCGAAGGAGACCTCGTCCCCCGACGCGACGCCGTCGAACGCATAGATCGTCGCGTCGGCGGCATGGGGCGCGAGCGTGTCTCTTAACAGGACGCCTTCGTTGATGTCGGCGATGAAAAACCGGCGGCAGCCCTCGGCCGCAAGCCGCCGCGCCACTGGGCCCAGTCCCAACCCGTATGCGTTCGCCTTGACCACCGCGCCGCATTCGACGCCGCCCAGCTGCGATTGCAGCAAATGGTAATTTGCCGCGACCGCGTCGAGGTCGACAGTCATTACCGCTCGCGCATGGGGCGCACTAGTCAGAACGGAACGCCTCCCTCGTCGTCGCGGGGGTCGGTGGAGTCTTCGATGTTGTCGAACTTGGTCACCATCGCGTGGAAGCGCAGTTCGATCTTGCCGGTCGGTCCATGGCGTTGCTTCGCCATGATCACCTCGGCCTTGCCATCGACGGCGGTTCGGCTTTCTTCCCAGGTCATGTGACGTTCGTGGAATTTCTCCGTGGTCTCGTCGGCGCGCCGCGACGGTTCGGTGCGTTCCAGATAATATTCCTCACGGTAGATGAACATCACCACGTCGGCGTCCTGCTCGATGGTGCCCGATTCACGGAGATCGGCGAGTTGCGGCCTTTTGTCCTCGCGTTGCTCGACCGCGCGCGAGAGCTGCGACAGCGCCAGCACCGGAACATCGAGTTCCTTGGCCAATGTTTTCAGGCCGCGGGTGATTTCCGAAATTTCCTGCACGCGGCTGTCGTTGCGGTTCATGTTGCTGCCCTGCAGGAGCTGCAGGTAATCGACGACGATCAGCGAGAGCCCGTGCTGTCGTTTCAGGCGCCGCGCCCGTGTCCGCAGCGCGGACACCGTCAGCGCCGGTGTGTCGTCGATGAAGAAGGGCGCCTTCTGGATACGCTGGCTCGCGACCACGAGGCTTTCGAACTCGCGCTCATTCAGTTCGCCCTTGCGTATTTTGTCCGACGCGATTTGCGCCTCTTCGGCGAGAATACGGTTGGCGAGTTGCTCGGCCGACATTTCCAGCGAGAAGAAACCGACCGGCGCGACTTCCGCTTCCCCGTCATCGTCCTCGCGAATCGTCTTGGCGATGTTGAACGCGATGTTGGTGGCCAGCGCTGTCTTGCCCATCGAGGGCCGCCCGGCCAGGATGATCAGATCGGACCGGTGCAGCCCGCCCATCATAAGATCGAGCGCGTGGAAGCCTGTGGCCTCGCCCGGCAGCCCTTCGCGCCGGAACGCCGCCTGCGCCATTTCGATGGCGGCCGTCATGGACTGGGTGAAGGGCCGGAAGCCGCCTTCGTATTCGCCCGTCGTGGCGAGATCGTAGAGCTTCTGTTCGGCGGATTCGATCTGTTGGGTGGCGGCGTGTTCCAGGTCGGCGCCGTAAGCCTCGTTGACGACGTCGGTGCCAAGTTCGATAAGCTCGCGGCGGAGATGGAGGTCGTGGATCACCCGGCCGTAATGTTCGGAATTGATAATGGTGACCGCGTCGGCCGCCAATCGGGCGAGATAATCCGCGCCGCCGACTTCGTCATAGGCCTCGTCGTTGTCGAAAAAATGCTTCAGCGTCGTCGGGTCGGCGCGCTGACCACGTTCGATAAGCGTGCCGCAGGCCTGATAGATGCGCCCGTGCAGCGGATCGGCGAAATGATCGGGCGTCAGAAAGTCCGAGACCCGTTCATAAGCCCGGTTATTGATCAGGATCGCGCCCAGCAAACCCATCTCCGCCTCGAAATTTTGCGGCGGCGAACGGTATTCGGTGGTGTCGTCGTCGATGGTTCTGAAGGGGCTGCTCACGTCGACCTTACCTCGCTAATCACGTCGCGAAGGTGCACACGAATCGGCGGAGCCCGAAAGATAAAGAATACCGGCAACGCAAATTCCCATACGGGCAACATGGGGATTGCGGGGACAAGTGCCAGGGTTCGGCGGCGAAGCTGTGCACCGAATTGGGGCGTAGTTATGGCAGGTTTAAGCCACGATGCCGGATTTCTTGGCGTCCTTGCGGGATTCCGCTTCGGTCTCCGCGTCGGCGCGCTCCCAATCGGTGATGTAATCGCGCGTCAGCGGCACGGCGTCCTGACGCCGCGCGACCTGTATCTGGAAGACCATCTGGTTCCAGTGCCGGAACACCATCTCGCATGCCTTGAGATAGAACTCCCACATGCGGCAGAAACGTTCGTCATAGATTCTGCAAACTTCGGCCCGGTTGTCCTGGAAGCGGTCATGCCAGTGGACCAGTGTTTCGGCATAGTGCAGCCGCAGTATCTCGAGGTCGGTCACGTAGAGATTTTCTTTTTCGATGGCCGCCAGCACTTCGGACAGCGCCGGGGTGTAGCCACCGGGGAAGATATATTTCCTGAGCCACGCGTTGGTGGTGCCCGGCGGTTCCATGCGTCCGATCGAATGCAGCAGCATCACGCCGTCGTCCGTCAGCAGGTCGCGGACCTTGGAGAAGAATTCGCGATAGTGATTGGCGCCCACATGTTCGAACATGCCGACCGAAACGATACGGTCATAGGCGCCTTTTTCGTCGCGGTAATCCTGTAGGCGGAAACGCACGCGTTCGTCGAGGCCGGCGTCGGTGACGCGTTGCCGGGACAGAGCAAATTGCTCCTCGGACAGGGTCACGCCGGTGACATCGATGTCCTCCACATTCGCAAGATGGAGCGCGAGACCGCCCCAGCCGGAGCCGATATCGAGCACTTTCTGGCCGGGCTCCAGCAGCAGTTTCGCGGCGATGTGACGCTTCTTGTTATCCTGCGCGGTCTCCAGCGATTCTCCCGGGCTGGTGAAGTAGGCGCAGGAATATTGCCGGTCCTCGTCGAGGAAAAGATCGTAAAGCCTGCCCGAGAGGTCGTAATGATGGGCGATATTTTTCTTGGCGCGCCCGATCGGGTTGTGCTGGCTCAGCCAGCGCAGCCGATAGGCCAGCCACAAATTGATCTGGAAGAATAATCGATATTCGGCGGCCTCGGCGTTGATGCACAGCAATTCGAGGAAATCGCCGAGACTTCCGTCCTCGATGGTCAGCGTGCCGTCCATATAGGCTTCGCCAACTTTGAGCCATGGGTTTAACAGCAGCGACCGGTGCAGCGACCGGTCGTGCAGGCGGACCGTGCAGATCGGTCCCTTGCCGCCACGAATTTCATGTGACCGGCCGTTTGCGTCGATCAGCGTCAGCGTTCCCGCCGTGAAGATCTTGCGGAATCCCCATACCAGCAGCATCGCATACCTCCCCGCGGCCGGTTCCGAATTCGCCTGATTGTCCTCTCGTGCCGGGTGTAAATTTCCCCGGCATCTCGAATTGCGACCGCTTTCTCCAAAATCATAATCCGAAACGGGTTGGATTCCAATTACCTACGTCGTCAGTATGATCGTGGCAGGCCAAGCACCCTTTCGCCGAGATAATTGAGAATCATTTCGCGGCTGACCGGGGTAATCCGGTTGATGAGAATTTCCCGGAAGTAGCGCTCCACGTGGTATTCCTTGGCATAGCCCATGCCGCCGTGGGTCATCACCGCGCGTTCGCAGGCGCGGAACCCGGCCTCGGCACCGAGAAATTTCGCCGCGTTTGATTCCGCGCCGCACGGTTCGCCCTGGTCGTAGAGCCAGGCGGCCTTGAAAACCATGAGATCGGCGGCCTCGAGCTCGGCCCAGCTTTCCGCCAGCGGGTGTTGGATAGCCTGATTTTTACCGATCGGCCGGCCGAATACTTCGCGTTCGCCGGCATATTCGACCGCCCGGCCAAGCGCCAGCCGTCCAATGCCGACGCCTTCCGCCCCGACCAGGATTCGTTCCGGATTGAAGCCGTGCAGGATGTATGAAAAACCCTTGCCTTCGTCGCCGATCAGATCGCCCGCGGCGACCGGCAGGCCATCGATGAACACCATGTTGGAATCGACGGCCTTGCGGCCCATTTTTTCGATCTCGCGGACCTCCACATAATCACGGTCGAGATCGGTGTAGAACAGCGACAATCCGTCCGTTGGCCGGGCGCATTGTTCGATCGGGGTCGTGCGGGCGAGCAGGAGGATCTTGTTGGCGGTCTGGGCCGTGGTGGTCCAGATCTTGCGGCCATGAACGACCCAACCGTTGCCCGCGCGTTCGGCGCGGGTCTCGATGCGCGAGGTCTCAAGCCCGGCATTGGGTTCGGTTACACCGAAACAGGCGCGGTCCTCGCCGGCGATCAGCGGCGGCAGGAAGCGTTTTTTCTGATCCTCCGCGCCGAACACCACAACGGGGTTCAGCCCGAATATTGCAATATGTATGGCCGATGCGCCGCTCATCGCCGCGCCGGACTGGGCGATGGTCTGCATCATGATCGCGGCTTCGGTCACGCCAAGCCCGGCGCCGCCATAAGCCTCCGGCATGGCGATCCCGAGCCAGCCGCCGGCCGCGACGTCGCGGACGAAGTCCTCCGGCATGCCGCCTTCACGGTCGCGCTCCAGCCAATATTCCGCGTCGTAATTGGCGCAGAGCCGCTCGATGGCGTCGCGGATCGCGTCCTGTTCCTCGGTCCGTCTATAGTCCATGGTTTCTCTCAGGCAACATTTATGACGCAAAAGAGATTAGCCGATTGCGAGGCCGTCTTCAGACAATATCAGCCGGCGGTTACGAAGGGGGCTGAAGCATCCTGCGCGCGGAGCCAATCGATTCACAGCGAATATTTAATAGTTACCTTTATTTAACATTGTATATCGTTGATAAATAACAATTAATTCTTGTTTTCGCGGGTCTTGTAAACTGGCGGAAAATCGATCCCCAGACTTATCCACAGACCGCGCGCGACATAATTTTCCAGCGTAAAAGGAAACGGCGGCTCTGGGGGGAGAGCCGCCGTTTGAGAATGGATTGCCGGGGGGGGTGGGGGGGAGGGTGGACAACCCATTCTATTGTCTGTTGGCAATACCGTCGTTGTTGGTCTATCGGAGTTGATTTCACTGTTGGTACCGACACCCATGCAAGAATCGTGCCAATGATTTAAATTACAATATTTCAAATGCTTACCGCCTCCTGACCAGGAAGCGACCGGGCAGGTGTAAAGATTTCCGACAGTTTCGGAGGTAAATCGGATGAAAGCTGTAAAATCTACCGACAGGCGGGCGGTATCGGAGGAGGCTATTCGACGAGCGCGTCGCTGCGGCCGTAATTGTCCTCGAAGCGGACGATATCGTCTTCGCCGAGATAGGCGCCGGACTGAATCTCAATCA
Source organism: uncultured Rhodospirillaceae bacterium (assembly GCA_964587515.1). Taxonomy (GTDB): domain Bacteria; phylum Pseudomonadota; class Alphaproteobacteria; order MPNO01; family MPNO01; genus CAZPMO01. Next base: position 8,132 of record CAZPMO010000203.1, read on the forward strand.
GATTGAGCGGCACCTTGCCAGGGTTTGCGAGGCGATGGACCGTCGCCGGCGGAATATAGGCCGACTGATTTTC
>CAZPMO010000204.1:0-8151 GCA_964587515.1 uncultured Rhodospirillaceae bacterium
GTCGGAAAAAGCGCGTATTGCTCATCTCGCGGGGCCGACCGCGACGATCCAGAACACGCCACCGCTGGTGACCTCCAACAAGGCGCGCGCGAAGCGCGGCCTGAAGCTGCTCAGCGGCGTGGACGGCGCGCCGCATGCCTTCGATGCGCTCAGGGCCCAGCGCCTCGCCGCGCCCGCCACGGTCTACGTGGAACAGTTCTCCGCCCATCCGCTGGAATCCGACGCGGCCGAGCTTTACGGCTCGCCCGACGGCTATATGGGCGCCGACGGCGTGTTTCATGCGGAGAGACAGAGCGAGGACGACAAGCCGGTCTATGAGATTGAACTACGCCCGGAGGACGGGGTCTATCCCCTGCCCTACATGGCGGTGCAGGCCGACGGCCAGCCATGGGAAGAGGAGTGCGCCGCGCCGGGCGCCGGCGAAGAGCGGGCGCGCCAGGGATTTTTTCCCGACGGCTCGCGCAGTTTCGAGGAAATCGACCGTTTGTCGGTCGACCCATTCGGACGGGCCAGCATGATATCGTCGCTGGCCGACGTGGAGTTCTATCGCGGCGTGCCGCCGGGCGGCTTTAAGAAAGGGCTGGCGGGCGATCTGCGCCGCGACATGGGCGAGGGCGATATCCCGCCCGAGACGCGCGGCCGGGATTTCTATCCCTACAAACCCGAACACCTGGCCGCCACGCCGACCCGGCCGATGATCGCCAAGGCCACCAACGACATGCAGGCGCTGGCCGCCGGCGGTGATTATGACGGCGTGATCTGGACCCAGGGCAGCCCGCAGGTCGAGGAGATGTCATACTGGTTCAATCTGCTGATCGATACGACGCGGCCGATCTGCGGCAACGCCGCGCAACGCCCGCACGGCCAGATCAGCAACGACGGGCCGCACAATATCGTCGATTCCGTGAAATTCATTTCGTCGCGGATCTGGGCCGATGGCGAGGGCAACAACCGCTGCGGCGCGGTGGTGATCCAGGAACAGCAATTCTTCGCCGCGCGCGAGGTCGCCAAGGCGGACGCGCGGCCGGGCGGCTATGTCGCCACCGGCGGCCACGGCGGCATCATCGGCCAAATCAGCCACACCGGCCGGCTCGCGCTGACCTACGTGCCGGTCTACAAGCACACCTACCTGTCCGACGTGAACCTTTCCAGACTGCCCGGGACGGTCACCGCGGCGCGGGCCGGCGGCGAACGGGTCGAAGTGCGCGTGAAGGACGGAACGGGCAATCTCGAGGCCGACGCTATCCCGGTGGTGTCAATCGTCAAGGACGGCAGCTTCTCGGGCATCGAAACGGACGGCGATCCGAGCCATGAGCGCGACCTCATCGCATCGATCGAGCATAAGCTCGACATGGGCCGGCTTGCCGGCTTCGTGGTCGAGGGGCTGGTGCCTTATGGCTCGCCGCTGTCGAGCGCGCGCCACAAGCTGATGCTCAAGGCGACCTTCTGCGGCATTCCGGTCGTGCGGGTCGGACGCGGTAATCCTCACGGTTTCGCCGATCACCACGAATTCCAGATCGCCGGGGCCAATTTGACGGCAACCAAGGCGCGGTTGCTGCTGATGGCCTGTTTGTTGAAGTTCGGCAGCCTGCCGGCGGCGGCCGACCCCGGCAACCCGACGGGAGACGACCTCAATGCGATCCGGACCGCGCTGGCCGAATACCAGCAGGTCTTCGACACGCATTAAACACAACATTTATGGGCGGAACGCTCAGGCCCAGGGCAGAAGAACCGTCGCGCCGGTGGTGGCGCGGGATTCGATCGCGGCGTGGGCCGCGGCCGCTTCCGACAACGGGAAAGTCCGCGACACGGTGTTGCTGATCACGCCTTTCGCGATGATGTCGAACAGTTCCTCCGCGCCGGCCACCAGATCCTCGCGTTTCGCCATGTAGTGCATGATCGCGGGGCGGGTAAGGAACAGCGAGCCGCGCTGGCCGAGATCTTCGATGACCCGCACCGGATCGGGCGGCCCCGACGCATGCCCATAAGCGGCGCACATGCCGAGCGGCCGCAGACAATCGAGCGATCCCTGAAGTGTGTCCTTGCCGATCGATTCATAGACCACGTGGACCCCTTCCCCGCCGGTAATATCGCGGCATATGGGTACGAAATTCTCGCTCGAATAGTTGATCGTGTGATCGCATCCCAGCCCGCGCGCGATCTCCGCCTTTTCCGCCGTGCTCACGGTGCCGATCACCGTCGCGCCGAGATGCTTCGCCCAGGGACAGAGAATGTGGCCCATGCCGCCCGCCGCGGCATGGATCAGCACGAAATCTCCCGGCTGGACGCGGTAGGTCCGGCGCAGCAGATATTGCGCGGTGAGACCTTTCAGCATCAACGAGGCGATGGTCTGGTCGTCGAAGCCGTCGGGGATCTTGCACAGCTTGTCGGCCGGATAGATGCGTTCCTGGGAGTAGGCGCCGTGCGGCGGCAGGGCGTAGGCGACCCGATCGCCCGGCCGGAAATCGTCGACGCCCGGGCCAGTCTCCTGGACCTCCGCGGCACCCTCGAAGCCCAGCACCAGCGGCAGCGGCGGCACCGGCCAGGGATGCGGCGTGCCCTGCCGATGATAGGTATCGACGAAATTCACTCCGATGGCGTTGTTCCTGATCCGGACCTCGCCGTGTCCCGGCGCGACGACCTCGACCTCCTCCCACCGGAAAACATCGGGCTCGCCCTTCTCGTGAATTACCGCCGCCATGGTCATGATCGTCTCCTGTATTTACTCGATTGCCGCAACTGTACCTGTATAATCGAAATACGCTAGTACACACTTTTATTGCATATAGTATCGAAAAGTATACCGAGGAGTTCGACATGTCGAAAAGACGCCAGCGAAAGCCCGGCGCCTATCAAAACTGTCCCGTCGAAGCGGCGCTGAACATCATCGGCGGCAAGTGGAAGGCCGTGATCCTGTTCCAGCTCTCCCAGGGCACGAAACGCTTCAACGAGCTGCGCCGGGCGTTACCCAACGTTACGCAACGCATGCTGACCAACCAGCTCCGCGAGCTGGAACGCGACGGCATGGTCGCGCGCAAGGTCTATGCGCAGGTGCCGCCAAAGGTGGAATATTCCCTGACCGAGCTGGGCCGGTCCCTTGAGCCGGTATTGTTCAAGCTGTGGGATTGGGGCGAAGACCACATCATTCCGCGACTGGAGGATGTCTGACCGCCCGGCGGTTGTTTGAAGCGGTAAGATGGGATGCTACGCTGTTGGGCGTGGATCGAGGGGAGGCGCACGATGATCGGCAAAAGCTGGATACGTGAACAGGGGCTTCAGGACCCGCTGCTGGTCGAGGCGCTCCGCAAGCGCGGGATGGAGGACGTGCCTTTGGGGGAGAGTTCCTATCCCGGCAAGGAGGAGATGGTCGAGCGCAAGGACGCCGCGATCCGCCATTGGAACGACATGCGGCCCCTGCGTGACGGACCCGTAAACCCGGTCCAGACCGAGGTGACCGACGAGGCGGCGATGAGCGCCGACATTAAGCGGCGCGCGCTGGAAGCGGGCGGCGACGCCGTCGGAATCACGGCGCTGCGCCCTGAATTCATCGAGCTTGGCGTCGACATACCCCACCGGAACGTCATCGCGGTGATCTGCCACGAGGATTATTCGAAGGCGCTCGAGGGACCCCTGGCGGTCGAGCTTGAGGCCATGACCACCTACGCCGACTGCGCCGACGTTTCCACCGAAATCGCGCGCTATATCAGGGAAGAGCTCGGTTATCCTGCTCTTGCCCATCACAACGGATCGTTCCAGATTCAAGCCATTCCGGTGTTCCAGGAAGTCGGGTTCGGCGAACTCGGCCGTCACGGCAGCCTGATTCATCCTGAGCTGGGCGCGAATTTTCGACCCGGCTTCATTACAACGGACCTGCCGATGAGCTATGACACGCCATATGAATTCGGCGTGCAGGATTATTGCATGAACTGCAATCTGTGCCGCGCCAACTGCCCGGGTGACGCTATTCCGGACGATTACATCATGACCGGCACGACCAAACGATGGCTGACCGACATCGACAAGTGCTATCCTATCTCCCGCTTCCGCGACGCGTACTGCCACATTTGCATCGACGTGTGCCCATACATTCACAAGGAAAACGGAGACCCCGAAAAACGCCGGATGTTCAAGGAATACATGAAGGTTCGAAAGGATGAAGGATACAAAACCCCCAAGGGAAACGCTTAGTTCGCTCAACTACCGCGACGCCGAGGAAACACCCACGACCACCGCGCCCGAGTTGAAGGCGCTGTCGCGGGCCACTCTGACCTTGCTCGGCGACGTGGCGGCGGGGACGGGCGAAAACCCGGACGACAAGGACTGGCGTTTGATATCGACGTCCCCCGACGGCGCGGCGATTACCGTTTCCTGCACGGGGCCCGATCTTCCCGCCGCGATACCCGATGATACGGCGCACCCTTCGGTGATCCCGTTCGAACGGCCCTGGCTTGGCGTGTATCGTTTGACCGTCGCCGCGCCACTGGTGGTTTTCGACATCGCATGGCGCCCCGATGAACCGCTGCGAATCATGAATTTCAGCCGAGGCAACTGGGAAGAAACTCTGACGGCGCTGGTCCGCTGAACGCTTCCCGCCCACTGAGATTGCTTTCGCCCGGTCGATGCCGGACAATGGCCGGAATTAAAACAAGGAGCTTAAATTGCAAGTCATTGCCTTTCATCTGATGCCCTATGCCGATCTCGACATGGCGGAGCGGGACAAGTATCCGGCAGCGTGGGTGACGCTGCCCAATACCACATTCGATCCCGAAAAGGGCATGGCGCTCTATAACCGTTACCTCGACGAGCTTGAATTCGCCGAGCAGGTCGGGTTCGACGGTCTGTGCGTCAACGAGCATCACCAGAACGCATACGGGCTTATGCCGTCGCCGGTGGTGATGGCGGCGGCGCTGGCGCGGCGCACATCGACCGCGAAGCTCGCCATTCTCGGTAACGCCTTCGGTATCCGCGAGCACCCGCTGACCCTGGCCGAAGAACACGCCATGATCGATTGCATCACCGGTGGGCGGCTGATCACCGGCATGGTGCGCGGTATCGGCGCGGAATATTACTCGTTGGGTGCCAACCCCGCCTTCTCGCTGGAACGCCACCAGGAAGCCCACGATCTGGTGATCCGCGCCTGGACCGAGGAAGGCCCGTTCGCCTTCGAGGGCAAGCATTTTCACTTCGAGTATGTGAATGTCTGGCCGCGCCCGTACCAGAAGCCGCACCCGCCGATCTGGTGCCCGTCGCAGGGCTCGACCGAGACCGTCGAGTGGTCGTCCCATCCCGACCGCAAATATGTCTATCTCCAGACCTACAGCCCGATCCGCTCCGTGGCGCGCTTTCTCAACATGTATCGCGACGTGGCGGAGAAAAAGCACGGCTATACCGCGGATTCGACCCAGATCGGCTGGGCCGCGCCGACCTATGTGGCGGAGACCGACGAGAAGGCCTTCGAGGAAGCGGCTCCTCATATCGAGATTTTCTTCGACAAGCTGCTCAACATGCCCCTGGAAATGCTTTTTCCGCCGGGTTACCTGACGCTGAACTCGCTGAAGGGCATGTTGGCGCATAAGAAGTCGCTCGACCCCAAGGCGAAGGCCGACGCGCGGACGCTGATCGAAAACGGCGTGTTCCTGTGCGGCAGCCCGGAGACGGTGCGGCGCAAGATCACAGAGGCCCACCGTCTGACGGGTTTTCAGAACTTCGTGCCGATGATCCAGTTCGCGACCCTGCCGGCCGACCTCACGAAGAAGAATATCGAGATGATCGGCAAGGAGATCATCCCCTACATCAAGGGGTTGGACGACGACAATTACGCCGGATTGGAATCCGTCGCGGCCGCCGAGTAATCCGGACAGGCAGGCAAAGAAAAGGGTCCCCACCGAATGGTGGGGACCCTTGTTTATTGACCGCCTACGTGGCGGTTTTGCGCGCGATCAGGGCGCGTTGCGTTTCGCCGATTCCTTCAGCATCGCATAGAACTTCCGCACCTGCGCGTTCTTATGATTGCCGAGGAGCTTGTCGCCGAGCGGGCGAACCCTGTTCATATACTCCGTCTGTTCGGCGGCAGAGAAGCGGAAGACCTGTGCGCCCTGGTCCTTCCATTCCTGCTCCTTCGACTTCACGAAGCTCTGGGCATTGTTGAAAGCCCAGTCCGACGTCTCAAGCGCGGTGTCCGTGAGAATCTTGCGGAGATCGGCCGGCTGCTTGTTGAGCCAGACCTTGGAGAACCAGATCGCGGTCGGGATAAATCCGTCGTTGACCACGGTCAGGAACTTGCAGACGCTGTGGAACTTCGCGCCGGCCATGACGACCAGGGAAGTACGCGCCGCGTCGATGACCTTGCGCTGAAGCGCGGGCACAACCTCGGTGAACGGGATGGGCACGCCGGCCGCGCCGAACTGCGCCGGCACCGCGCGTTCCATGGGCGTCGCGAGGACACGGATTTTCTTGCCCTTCATTTCGGCCAGCGTCCTGATCGGCACGGTGCTGCCATAGGAGGTGCCGTCATAGACCCATACATTGCCGCCGACGACGCCCTTGTTTTCGGCAAGCTTGAGATAGGGCGTGCGGAATGCCGGATCGGTCGCGGACTTATGGGCATGCGCCGCATTGGCGAACATGGCGGGCGCGTCAAGCACCTGGAAAGCCTGGTTGAGGCCGACGAGGAAACCCGGAGGCGCCATGAAAATTTCCTGGGTGCCAAGCTGGATGCCCTCGACCTGGCGCGGAATTTTACCGAGCTGACTGGTCGGGAACACACGGCCCTGGATGCGGCCATTGGTCCGTTTCTTGATCATGGCGACGTATTTCAGGGCGAGGTCATGCTGCGGATCGGCGGTCGTGGGATAGCCGATCTTCATGTCGATCGTTTGCGCCTGGACGGTCGCCGGCTGTCCGACAACGAACGCGCCGAGCGCGGCGGTGCCGATGACGAGCATTGAAACTTTATCGCGGAACATCTTTGTCTCCCATTTTATTCAGAACGTGGTCGTTTCGGTTGGACCCGCCGAAACACACCCGGTTGGTCTTTTCCCCGCCCCTTCACGGGCGGGTTCTTCAGGGCCGCGAGACTACCCGCATTGCCGCCGCGCGTACAGACCCAAGCAGCCGCAAAATTCATTCACGTCAACGTCGCGGCGCGCTGCAGGCCCTTGATCATGGAGGATTGCAACAGGAATTGCCGCGCCGCGCCCGGATCGGCGGCGGTGCGGCTCATCTCGTCGTGTCGCTGGCGCCGCGTCTCGGGGTCGGTCTCCTCCAGATTGGCCTTGTTGGCCAGCGTCGCCTTCTGGACATATTCGACGGCGATGGGGCGGCGTTGGCGGTCATACAGATCGAACAGCTCCGCGTCGGCCTCCCCGCGCCATACCCCGACGATCTTTCCACACAAATTCATCGCGTCGTGGATGCCGCCGTTCATGCCCATCCCGCCCAGCGGATTGTTGATATGCGCGGAATCGCCGGCCAGGAAGATGCGGCCCTTCACGTAGGTTTCCGCCACCCGCTGATGCACGACATAGGCGGTGCGATGGCGGATTTCGTATGCCCCGTCCTTGGCGCAGATGCGCTGCATGTGCGCCTGAAGGCGTTCCTCGTCGAGGATCGATTCCTCGGTATCCTCAGGCGCGGCGGGCACCATGACGCGCCACAGACCGGGCACGCTGACGAACACGAACCAGTCCCCGGGATCGGAAATATAGGCGATGGGGGCGAGATTATCGAAATGACGGGAGAAATCGAAAGGCGTGCTGGCGACCAGCCACATCTCGGGAAATGTCAGACCGGGATAGCCGATGCCCTGCGATTTGCGGACCGCGCTCGACGCGCCGTCGGCGGCGATAAGATAGGCGCCCGAAACGTTTTCCGGACCGGCCGGGGACTCGAGGCTCACCGTCACCCCGTCGGCATTCTGCGTCGCGCCGGTCACACGTGTCTCGAACCGGACCTCGACCTCTTGCATCGACAGAAGCACGTCCATGATAATTTGCGTGAGCTTGAATTGCTCGGCCTGCACCCGGTAGGGATGCCCGGTGTCGTCCTTCAACACCCCCAGATCCCATTCGGCGACGATACCTTCCGTGCTGTCGCGAAACTGCCAGATGGGACAGATGATCCCCTGCCCGATCAGCGCATCGACAACGCCCA
>CAZPMO010000205.1:0-5656 GCA_964587515.1 uncultured Rhodospirillaceae bacterium
GGTGATATCGCGGTCGGGTGGGCAGCGCGTGGCGATGGCCCAGTTGATCTCGCGTTCATTGAACACGTCGACATCGTGATCCACCACCACCACCCGCTTCATGTAAAGATCGGCGCCGAACACGGCCATGATAGCGTTCTTCGCCTGGCCGGTCAGACGCTGCTCGATGGAAACGAAACAGGTGAAGGGGCTGGGCACGCGCACCCTGGTCACCGACGGCACCATGGCGCGAACCGAGCGGTAGAGGTTGGCTTCCATGGGGATGGTCGAGAGCAGCATGTGATCGATATGCCCGACCGAGATGTCGTGGAACATCGCACCCTTGCGATGGGTGACCGCCTTGACCTGGAAGACCTCGCGGTCGCGTTCGCCGAGGCTGTAACCGGTGAATTCGCCGAACGGTCCCTCCGCGACGCGCGCATGAGGCAGGATTTCGCCCTCGATGATCATCTCGGCATGGGCCGGCGCCAGCACGTCGATTGTCTCGCACCGCACCAGATCGAGCGGCTCGTCGAGCAACCCGCCCATGATGCCGCGCTCGTCCTCGTCGATCGAGCCGATGGCGAGACAGCCGAGCGCGATGGCGGGGTGGACGCCGATGGCGAAGGCGACCTGCAACGGCTCGCCACGAGATTCCGCGATCTTGTAATATTCCCACAGATGCTTGCCGAGGGTGAGATGGATGGAGGTGGTGTCCTTGCCGGTGATCATCAACCGGTTATAGGCGCAGTTCCACATATCGGAATTGGGATCCTTGGCGAACGAAATCGCCGCCGTGATATAGGCCCCGCCGTCGCCCTGGTGGTGCTCGATCTGCGGCAGCGCGCCGAGATCGATCGCGTCGCCGGTCATCACCACGTCCTTGCACGGCCCGCTATTGACCTCGCGCGGCGCGATCGGCTTTTCCATCGCGGTCAGATATTTCTGCAGCATCGCGTCGGGTTTCGCGTTCATGGCCATGGCCAGCCGGGCGCGGCTCGCGTGAAGATTGGTCAGCACCGGGAATTCGCAGCCCTTGACGTCCTCGAACAGCATCACCGGCCGCTTGCGGGCCTCGCCCTCGAGCTTGGCGACGGTCGCGGTAATCTCGAACGACGGGTCGACCTGCTTGCCGACGGTGACGAAATCGTCCGCCTTGGCGGATTTTACGCGGTCGAGATACGAGGAAAGGTCTTGGGCCATGAACTGTTACCAATCGTTGAAAATTCCCGGGCGCCGTTACTCCCGAGCGACGCTCGTGTTTAAATAATGCAAGCCTTTCAGTCCAGTCCCGAGAAGCTCTATCCGGCTGTGTTTTACCGCGCTGACCTTACAGCCACCACTGCATCACATAATCGTAAGGACCTTCCCGGTTTACAAGATCGACGCGCTGCAGCGCGATCCGATAGCCGTCCGGCGTCTTTTTCAGCAAATGCCGGTATTTGCCGGCGAAGTGACGCACCTCATAGCGGAAATATTCGGCGCAATGAAAGCGCGACCGCGCCACGATATCGCCGTTGGCGTCCTCGCTTTCGATGATCACGCCGGACACCACATGACTTAGCCGGTTTTCCGGCGCCTGGCTGTGCGCCTGCGGGTGGTAGTTGCGCCGGATGCGCATATTCATCAGGTGCAGATCTTCCCAGAATATGTTGGGAACGCCATCGCCGTCGGTCTGTTCCGCTTCCGCCGGCATCCAGTAATGGCCGTCCTCGGTAAACAGCGCCAGCCAGTCATCCCATTGTTTTTCGTCCAGGACTTCCGCCTGGCGATAGAGAAAGCGTTCGACCGCCAACTGTGTCTCGGTACTTACGTCGGCCACCGCGTTCGGATCGCCCGCCGCCAGTTTTTCTGCCGCTTCACCCATCGCTCTCACTCCCCCGCGCCGTTTGCCGTCATATAGCGCTTCCACGCCTGGGCCATGGTTCGCATCGGCGTCTCGCTCATGGAATCAGGGGGCGAGTACATGATGCCGTCCTTCTCCGTATCCTGGCCCGCGTTGCGGTGGAAGCTGGACCAGTCGCTGGCATTGCTTTCGAAGCCTTTCTGGCATTTCCACCAGTTGAACAGATCGTCGGCGTTCACCAGGGTCGACGGCGAATTGACGAGATAGTAGTACGCCAATGAGCGCTGATAGATCGCCTCCGGCGCGCCTTTCAGACGAAAATGCCAGATTTCGGTCAAGGTCTTGTCGGGCCCCAGCGGACGGATCGTGCGGAGCTGCTGAAGCGGCGGCTGAACCGAATTGCACGGATAAATCAGCACATGGTGGAGGTCGACGGCGAGGATTTCCTCGGCGCGCTCCTCGCCATAGGCTTCATACATCAGCCGGACATATTCGTTGGTGTCCGGATCGTCGGGCCGCAGCCCCATATAGCCTTGCAGCGTGCAATGCCCCTGCGGGTGGCCGGTGGTGGCGAACTTGGTCCAGCCATCGATGCCAATGGTCGCGAAATCCGCCAGGAAACCGTACCCCATCGACGGCTCTTCGCCGCTTTGCTCGATGTCCCGTTGTACGGATTTGGCTGCGTTGCCCGTCGATTCATGGGTCGCGCCTGGATGGGACGAGTCGATCTGGTTCTCCATGAACAGTTTCCAGTTCGACTGCTGGACCATCCTGAAACAATCGCCCACCACCATGGTTTCACCGCCGGGCGCCCGGTCGATCAACTGGTCCAGCGCCTGCGCGGCGCCGCCCAGATGAGTTTCCAGATCGGGACCTTCATCGGCCAGCGAGGCGAACCAGAAACCACGATAATTGTCGGCGCGCGGCGCTTTTCGCACGTGGAAATCGGGGTCATTCATATCGAACCGCGTATTGTCGTATCCGCCGACCGCGGGCACGCTTTCCAGCCTGCCGTTCAACTCGAACATCCAGGCGTGATACGAGCAGCGGATCAGCTTGCCGGCGTTGCCCTTTCGCGCCGTGCAAAGCTGCGCGCCCCGATGCGGGCACCGGTTATAAAGGACGTTGATTTCACCGTTCTGGTCGCGGGTCATCATCATCGGCTGGCGACCGACCATCGCGAGATAGTAATCGCCCGGGTTCGGAATCTGGCTTTCGTGGCCGATATAAATCCATTGGCGCTCGAAAATTCGTTCCATTTCGAGATCGAAGATATCGGGATCCACATAGGCCATGCGGTGCATCCGATCCGGTTCGACGAGGGCGGCGAGGTCGCTGTTAGACCATTCCATGAAATTCTTCCTTCTCATCCGATGCCAGGTCGGTTTCCCGGCGTAATCGAGCCGTACCAACTATGTGACAATGGACCGGTTACTGTCCATCCGGAATTTACCAACCGCGCCGAATAGGCGCAGGCTTCAGACGCGAAAAGGCCCGCGAAAACTCGCGGGCCTTTGTCAGTCTGGATCGGCGCCGACCGTCAGCGCGAGTAGAACTCGACCACCAGGTTCGGTTCCATCTGAACCGGATAGGGAACCTCGGCGAACTGGGGCACGCGGATGAAGGTGCCCTGCATCTTGTCGTAATTGACGTCGACGTAATCAGGCAGGTCGCGTTCCGGCGATTCCATCGCGTCCAGCACCATGGGGATCGAGCGCGATTTTTCGCGCACCACGATCACGTCGCCCTCTTTCACGCGGTAGGACGGGATCGTCACCCGTTGACCGTTGACGGTGATATGGCCGTGGCTGATGAACTGGCGCGCCGCGAACACCGTGGGCACGAACTTCATGCGGTAGATCACCGCATCAAGCCGCGCTTCCAGCAGCCCGATCATGTTCTCGATGGTGTCGCCGCGCCGTCTCACCGCCTCGTCATAGGTGCGGCGGAACTGCTTTTCGGTGATGTTGGCGTAATAGCCCTTCAGCTTCTGCTTCGCCTGCAGCTGGATGCCGAAATCGGACGGCCGGCGGCGGCGCGCCTGGCCGTGATGGCCGGGGCCGTATTCACGCTTGTTGTAGGGGCTTTTCGGACGGCCCCAGAGATTGACCCCGAGGCGGCGGTTGATCTTGTACTTCGACTTTACGCGCTTGGACATATTCCGTTTTCCAATTCAGTTGATCTGATTATTGTCCCGATAGTTCGATCCGGTCATTGCCGGCGACGGGGCCAAAGACCCACTTTTTCGGGAAGCGCGCGGAGTATAGGGATCGCGGCCCGGATGTCAAACATCATCGGGGCCGGAATTCCGCCCCCTGACCAGCCCGACGATGATGCCCCGCAGCGTCCTCACCTCCTGATCGGTGAGGCGCGCGCGGGTGAAGATATTGCGGATATTGCGCACCATGCGCGGGCGTTTTTCGGGCGGATGGAGGAAACCGCAGGAATCGAGCTCGCTTTCCAGATGCTCGAAAAGATACTGGATTTCCTCCTTCGAGGCCGGCTGCGAGCCCTTGCGGGTAAGCTCGGCCGGAACCTCGGCCGCGGATCCCGCCAGATACCACTCATAGCCGATCAGCAGCACCGTCTGGGCCAGGTTGATCGAGGTATGTTCCGGGTTGACGGGCACTGTCAGCAGCGCGTCGGCGCGCGCTATGTCGTCGTTGTGAAGGCCCGATCTCTCGCGCCCGAACAGAATGCCCGCCCGCTCGCCGGCGGCGGCGGCCCGATGCAGCGTCGCCGCCGCCTCGCGCGGGGTCAGCACCGGCTTGACCATGTCGCGCAGCCGCGCGGTGGTGGCCACGATATAATTCAGATCGGCGACCGCGTCCTCGGTGGCGTTGTACAGCGTCGCCGCCTCCAGCACGCGCTCGGCGCCCGACGAAGTGTTGATTGCTTGATGGTTGGGCCAATCGTCGCGCGGCGAGACAAGACGCATCTCGTCCAGCCCGAAATTCAGCATCGCCCGCGCCGCCGCGCCTATATTCTCGCCGAGCTGCGGCTCGACCAGCACCACCACCGGACGGTCGGAGCCCGGCATCAGGCCGCGCGCGCGCCGTCGCGGAACAGCTTGTAGGTGATCGCGTCGTTGAGCGCGTTGTAGGACGCGTCGATAACATTGGTCGAAACCCCGACCGTCGACCAGTCGCCGCCATGGGCGTCGGCGCTCTCGATCATCACGCGGGTCACCGCCTCGGTGCCGGCGTTGGGGGTGAGGATGCGGACCTTGTAGTCCACCAGCCGCATGTCGCCGAGTTCGGGATAGACCGGGATCAGCACCTTGCGCAGCGCGTTGTCGAGCGCGTTGACCGGCCCGTTGCCCTCGGCCACCGCCATGTGATGTTCGTTGCCCATGTCGACCTTCACCGTGGCCTCCGACAGCGTGATCAGTTCACCGCGCGCGTTCCAGCGGCGCTCGTCGAGCACCCGGAAGCTCGCGAGCTGGAAATATTCCGCGACCTCGCCCAGCGCGCGCCGGGCCAGCAGCTCGAAGCTCGCCTCGGCGCCGTCATAGGCATAGCCGTCGAACTCGCGCTGCTTGACGTCCTCCAGCAGCCGCGGGATTTTCTTGTTCTTGGGATCGATTTCGAGCCCGATTTCGCGGAATCGCGCCAGCAAGTTCGACCGGCCCGACTGGTCGGACACCAGGATGTTGCGCTGGTTGCCGACCAGCGCCGGGTCGACATGTTCATAGGTCGCGGGGTCCTTCTCCACCGCCGACACGTGCAGCCCGCCTTTGTGGGCGAAAGCGGATTCCCCAACATAGGCCGCGTTGCGCGCCGGCGTGCGGTTGAGGCGTTCGTCGAGCAACCGCGAGACATGGGTGATACG
>CAZPMO010000205.1:5715-8038 GCA_964587515.1 uncultured Rhodospirillaceae bacterium
TGGCGCGCGCCGGCGCGCACCGCCGCGAGCGAGTTGGCGACCGCGTTCTCGGTATCGTTATGGCAATGGATGCCGAGATGGCTGCCCGGAATGTCCTCGGCGACACGCGCGACGATGCGTTCGACCTCGTCGGGCAGCGCGCCGCCATTGGTGTCGCACAACACCACCCAGCGCGCGCCGGCCCCGTGCGCCGCCCGGACGCAGTCGAGCGCGTAGTCCGGATTGGCCTTGAAGCCGTCGAAGAAATGCTCGGCGTCGAACAGCGCCTCGCGCCCGGTATTCGCCAGATGGGCGATGGACTCCGCGATCATGTCGATATTTTCCGAGCGCTCGATATCGAGCGCCTCGTCCACATGGTAATCCCAGGTCTTGCCGACGATGCAGACCGCGCCGGCCTTGGCGTCCAGCAACGCCGCCAGACCGGGATCGTTCTCCACGCTGCGGCCCGGCCGGCGCGTCATGCCGAAGGCGGTGAATGTCGCGCGGTCGAGCGTCGGTGGGTCGGAGAAGAACGCGTCGTCGGTCGGGTTCGCGCCCGGCCAGCCGCCCTCCACATAGTCGATGCCGACGGAATCCAGCGCCCGCGCGATGGCGACCTTGTCCGCCACCCCAAAATCCACCCCCTGGGTCTGCGCCCCGTCGCGTAACGTCGAATCGAACAGATAGACGCGTTTGTCATCGGTCATTTTGTTACTATGTGAGGTTGCAACTTAATCAAACGGCTACCACAATACAGCAAGTGTTCCCAGCATCTGCGCGATTGAATTTTCACCATGGTATCAAGAATACATCATGAGTATGAGGGATAGAAGATTTGGACATAGGTCCGATTACCGATTTCCTGAAGCTTTTGCTAACGTTCACGACAGACGCACGAGTTGGTAGTTTTGCCTCGCTAGCAGCCCTGATCGGTACAGTTGTGGTTTATTTTCGAACGGGACGAATCAAATCCCAGATTGAACGTCAAAGTTTTCTCCGATTTGAATTATCAAATTTGCGACTCCCACTCGTCACATCAACGAAACGAATTCGCGGAGCATTAACTCAGATCATGCGGGGCGGTTCGCTACAAGAAAATAAACTCAAAATTGACGGTGAGATCACAAAATCTTGCCACCGATTGGGAATTATCTCGAAAGGAACTAAAAATTCTACAGTCAGAAGCGAATTACGACAGATCAAAAGACAACACAAAAGCCTTCCGAGGCTCAGCCAACAAGCGTACATTCAATTGGTTGGCGATATCCATACCAGACTTGATGCGCTAACGGATCATTTGAAGGACCTTGAGAAATGATCGACGATGGACATATCGAAACAAAACTACGTAACCTTGTCCGAGATATTTTGGATAAGACAAAAAAAGGTGAGATACAATGGCAAGATCTCGGAGAACAAAATGATCTTGTTGCCCCTGATGAGAAAGTTACGTTAGCGTTTCAATCAGATTACAAAGATAAGGAATTAAGGATAATCCATTATCATTATAAAAATTATCCCTTTGACGAAATTACATTCGTCTGGGAAGAATCTATTTCAATGCAAATAATTGGGCAAGACGGAAATGCGATATGGGAATTTCCGAAAATGCCAGAGCTTTGGGAACTTTTTGAAGTAATCCGCTTCAAAGTTTCAGGAGTCGAGGACCTATTGGAATCTACCCCCTAACAGGCACGTGTTTAGGTAGTTCCGCCGAGCCGGTCCTCATGTACAATCCCCTGCGAAGCAAGCTCGTTGCGAATACGGCCCTCCTCAGCAAAGTCCTTGCCTTTATGAATTCCATCCACCGCCCGACGACATTATCGATCTCGGATAAGTCCGCCGCCCCCCAGACATGCCTCAGGCGAATTGTAAAGATGGGACATGACCGAACGTTACGCCTACCCGGTTGAACTGACGACAGACGAGGGCGGTCGTTTCACGGTCGAGTTTTCGGACCTCGCAAGCGCCGCCACCGACGGCGCGGACCAGGGCGAAGCGCTGATCGAAGCGGCCGACTGTCTTGAGGAAGCAATCGCCGGATACATCGAACGGCGCGAACACATTCCGCCGCCGTCGCCGGCGCGCGGCACGCCGGTCGTATCGCCCGGTGCGGTGATCAGCGCCAAGGCGGCGCTTTACGCCGCGATGCGCGATCAAAGCATTTCCAACTCGTCTTTCGCCCGCACACTCGGCTGCGCCGAGGGCGAAATTCGCCGCATGCTCGATCCCCGCCACGCCACCAAGATCGGCCGCCTGGAAACCGCGCTGGCCGCACTTGGAAAGCGGCTAGAGCGTTTCACGGTTTGACGGAAGCGTAGCCTGCGTTTTGGAAGTAATTGGC
>CAZPMO010000206.1:0-7985 GCA_964587515.1 uncultured Rhodospirillaceae bacterium
GCTTCGTGGCTGGCCCAATCCCAGTGGGGTACGCTGAAGATGTCGCCCGATGTCCAATCGAAGGTCTGATTGTCCACCGTCGAACGCCCTTCGCCTGACAGCACGAAGCACACCGTGTTGTGTGTCGCGCGCTTGGGGCGCGTCGTCGTGCCCTTGGGTACGCGCGCCATATAGCAATCCATGGCGCTCATCACCGCGCCGCCGGTGACCGGGTTCACGTAACGCAGGATGCGCGACCCGTCCGGACCCGCCGCCATGCCGTCCAGCACGCGCCGCGTCGTGGCGCCGGGATAGCGGTATTTCGGCGAATGTTCCGGAATGTGTTCGGCGTTCGGATCGATCAGCCCGGCGCCCTCCCACCAGCGTTCCTCGCCCTCATCGACTTGCCAGAACTCGTTATCCTCGCGGCTGCCGGCCTCGAAGAAGCTGGCGTCCAGCATGTTGATCAGCGGGCTGCCGAGCGCATCGAACCAGACGGTCCGATGATCTGAATCGTTGATGTGGCCGTGCCAGCACATGGGCGGGGTCAGCACCAGGTCGCCCTCGCCCATGTCGCAACGCCGACCGTTGACGATGGTGGCCGCGCCTTCGGAACGGAACCCGAACCGGATCGCGGGCGCCGAATGGCGATGGGGCACCGCCCGGTCGCCGGGTTCCAGCACCGTGAACGCGGCGATCAGATTGCCCGTCGCGACGGTGCCGCCGTCGAACGCCGGGTTCACCATGATGAGTGCGCGCCGTTCCACGTCCTCGACCGGCACTTCCACGGCGGCGCGGTCGGCCAGCGGCTCCACGTCCCGCCAACGCCAGTGTTTGGGGTCGTCCCGCGCATCGGGATTGATCGGGATGATGCCCTTGTAACGGTCCCACAGCGGATGAATGTCCGCCGCTTCCAGGCTGCGTATCAAATCGGCGTCGGGGCGCTCGCCGCCCGGCGTTGTCTCCGCCATCTCATCTCTCCCCTTTAGAGCATGTGGGCGTTATTTTTTGGGCTTGCGCCTGGCCTTAAATTGTTCCCACAGCTTCGCGCCGTTGGAGCTGTCGACCATCAGGTGGTTGATGAAGACACGCTGCTTCGGGCGCTCGCCGGTAACGATGCGTTTGGCGGTATCGATGCCCAGCCTGCCCCAGGCGACCGGATTGAGCGCGACGGTGAGATCGAGATTGCCGCGCGCCACCGCGCGCACCGCCGGCGGCACGCCGTTCATGCCGGTAATCACCACCGAACCCTTCTTGCCGGCGGCCTTGGCGGCCTGCATGGCGCCCAGCGCAAGCTCGTCATTGGCGCCGTAAATCGCGGCGATGTCCGGATGGGCGACCAGGATATCCTCGCCCTGTTTCAAACCGTTCTCGCGGGTCAGCAACACGTTGTGCTTATAGACGATCTTGATGCCGGCATGTTTGGCCATGACGGATTCATAACCTTGGACCAGATTGCGGAAGGTGGCCGCGCCCGCCGGTCCGGCGATCAACGCGACCTTGCCCTTGTTGCCGATCTTCTTCGCCGTCCATGTGGCGATATCGCGGCCGATGCGGCGCTCGTCCATGGCGACGTGAAGAAGCTGATTTTTGCAGGCCGAGCCGCGCGCGATGGACATCATGGGCACGCCGGCGGCCTTCGCCTTGTCGAACGCGCTGCACAGCGCCTTCGCGTCGATCGGCGAGATCAGGATGGCGTCGACCTTCTTCGCGATCAGGTCGTTGACGCCGTCGAGTTGCTTGGCGAGATCGGAATTCGCGGTCACCGCGCTGATCTCGTAGCCGAGCTGCTTGGCGCGAATCTTCATGCCCTTCAGCATGGCGATGTAGAACGGGTTGGTGTCCGACGCCAGCGCGACGCCGATGGTAACGGCGCGAGACGGCGCGTTCCAACTCATCGCGATGGCGATGACAAATATGCTGATGATCAACTTTTTCATGATTCCCTCCCCTGTTATTTACCGGAACTCTATCACGACGCCCAAAAAACGAAAGTGCGCGAAATCAGCGGTGGCGCAGTCGGTCGGCGGCGGCGGCGGCGATGATGACCAGGCCGACGGCGACCTGTTGCCAATAAGTGCCGACACCGGCGAGGTTCAGCGCATTGGCCAGCACCACCATAATGAAAACGCCGATGATCGACTTGTAGAGCTTGCCCTCGCCGCCGAACAGCGAGGCGCCGCCGAGCACCACCGCGGCGATGGCGGTCAGTTCATAGAACATGCCCGACGTCGGTTGACCCGATTGCAGCCTGGCGGCCAGCATCACCCCGCCGACCCCGGCCAGCGCGCCGCACCAGACATAGGTCGAGGCGCGCACGCGGCGCACCTCGATGCCCGCCAAATGGGCCGCTTCGGTGTTGCCGCCGGTGGCGAAGACGCGCACGCCGTACGCCGTGCGATGCAGAACCCATGAAAAGATCACCACGAGGACGATCGGAAACCACACCAGATAGGGCACGCCGAAGGCGCGGTCGGTCGCGAAATCGACGAACGGCTCGGGCAGCCCCTCCTCGCCCGTGATCGGCTGGCCGTCGGTGATCAGGAATGTCACGCCGCGAAACAGCACCATGGTGCCGAGCGTCGCGATGAACGGGTTGACGTCCATGCGCGTGACCACGACGCCGTTGAACCAGCCGACCGCCGCGCCCACCGCGCATCCCGCCGCGATGCCGGCGAGGATACCGAATTCCAGCATCACCCATGCCGCCACGCAGCCCGACAGCGCCACAACCGAGCCCACCGAGAGGTCGAAACCGCCGCAGATGATCACATAGGTCATGCCGATGGCGATTACCGTCATGACCGCGCCCTGCATCAGGATGTTGTTGATGTTGATCGGTGACAGGAAGCGGTCGGACAGCAGCGTCGCAATGGCGCACAGCACCACCAGCGCGACCAGCGGCATCTGATTCCACAGCAGGTTGGTGGTGGACTGGCCCAGGCGCGGGCTAGGGGAATTCATGTCAGCCTCCCAGCGCGGCGCGCACCGCACGCTCCGTATAATCGCCATCGCGGGTGATATGGGCCACGATATCCCCGGCCCGCATCGCGATCACGCTGTCCGAGATCGACATCACCTCGACCATTTCCGAGGACGTGAAGAGTATGCCGCCGCCTGCCTCGGCGAAGTGGCGCATCAGCCGGTGAATCTGCGCCTTGGCGCCCACATCGATGCCGTGGGTCGGCTCATCCAACAGCAGGATTTTCGCGTGGCCCGCCAGCCAGCGCGCGAAGATCACCTTCTGCTGATTGCCGCCCGAAAGTTCGCGCACCGGCCGGTCCGGATCGCGCGGCCGAATGTCGACGGTCTCCATCAGTTCCGCCACCAGCCGGTCGATGGCGGCGACATCGAGCCGCCAACCCCGGCTGTACCGCTTCAGATTCGGCAGCAGGATGTTATCGCGCACGCTGAGCGCCATGATCAGCCCGTGGCTGCGCTCGCCCGGCACCATTCCGATTCCCCGGCCAATCGCCTCGGACGGCGAGGCGACGGCGGGGCCGGCGCCGCGCGGGTTGGTCTTCGCCGCGTCCGCGCCGAACATGCCCCGCAGCAATTCCGTGGCGCCGCCGCCGAGCAGCGCGGCGAGGCCTATAACTTCGCGCTCGTGAACGGTGACGTCGTCGCTTTGCATCAGCGGCGCACCCGGTGTCCGGTCATGGGGTTGGTGAAGTTCTTCCAGGTCGCGCCCCGTCATCAGACGGATCATTTCTTCCCGGTCCCGGACGCCTCGCGGCGACAGATCGACCACGCGCCCGTCGCGCAGGATGGTGCAGAGATCGGCCAGCCGCTCGACCTCGTCCAGCCGGTGAGAGACATAGACGATGCCGACGCCCGACTGCTTCAGCGTTTCGATGACCTCGAACAGCCTTTCCACTTCGCGCGCCTCCAGGGACGCGGTGGGCTCATCGAGGATCAGAACGCGGGCCTCGCGGCTGAGGGCGCGGGCGATCATCACCAGCTGGCGTTCCGCATAGCTGAGGCCGCCGACCAGGGCGTCGGGGTCGGTTTCCAGATTGAGACGGCGCATCAACCCGGCCGCGGTCTCGCGCATCGCGCGCCGGTCGGTCGCCGGGATCAGGCCGAACGCGCGAGTCGTCGGGATATTGCCGAGCAGTATGTTCTCGGCCACGGTCTGGGCCGCCACCACGGACATTTCCTGTGGTATGGCGACGATTCCAGCCGCCAGCGCATCGCGCGGGGTGTTGAGCCGGGCCTGGGTCCCGGCGACGGTGATTTCTCCCGCGTCCGGCGTGTGGATGCCGCTCAATATCTTGATCAGGGTCGACTTGCCGGCGCCGTTCTCGCCGATCAGCGCGTGCACTTCGCCCGGTTTCAGTGCGAACGAGACGTCTTCGAGGGCCTGGGTGCCATAGAACCGTTTCGAAATACTGGTGGCCGCGATAATCGAAGCGGCGTCGCCCGTGGACATCGCGCCTATCGCGGGACCCGTTCGACGATCATTTTCTCGTCGACGAATTTGCCCTTTTCGATGATCACGTCGTTGTCCAGCATCACCGTGCAATCGCGCATCGGCACGTCGTAATGACCGGTGGTGGTGCGTTTGCCGCCGCCCTGTGAGTTGGGGCCGGTCGAAAACAGGAAATTGCCCGGGAACGTGCGCGCCGCCGCATAGGTGCGGTCCGGATCGTCGCCATGCAACGCCAGCGCGTCCCAGCGCGCCTGCGGGTTAAGCCCCCAGCCGAGATGCGAGATCGCGTGCCCGTCCATGTCCCCGGGATGGGCGCGGTTGTCCTCCAGCCAGTGGTCCATCAGCCTGGCGTCGAGCCCGCCCTCGATCTTCTGGATATGGCCGTCGCGAATTTCCAGGCGAATCTCGTCCTGGACATAGCGGTTATAGGGCAGGATCACCAGGTCGCCCGGCGCGATCACCACGGTGCCGCTCGCCGAGCCTTCGTTCGGGAAGGTGTGTACATGTCCACCGCCCCAATGATCGAAACGGCCCGGCTCCTCGGCGAAACCGTACTGCACCATGGTCGGGTATTCGCCGCACTCATAGGTGAAGTCGGTGCCGGAATCGCTTACCACCCGCACTGTTTTTGTTTCCTCCAGCCGCTTGCCGGAATGGATGCAGGCTTCCTTCAGTCCCGGCGGCGACATGAGCTGTTCGAGATCGTCCGGCGCGTCGATGATCATAAGCACCCGTGTGCCGCCATCGCGGACCACCTTCATCCATTTGGTGAACAGCGGGATATGCAGGCAGACCAGCATGTCGGCGGCGCTGAGCGCTTCCAGCGTGCCCTTGCAGGCGCCGACGGTCTCGACGCCGACCTTGGTCCATGACGGGATCGCGTTGACGCACATCTCGTACACGTCGGCGCCGAGATCGCTGCCCGCCGCGAACGCGGCCTGAACATATTCGCGCCGGGCGTTGAGATCGCTCAACAGCGCGATCGTCTCGCCCTTTTTTACGTCGCAAAGCTCGAATTGCTGGTGAAACAGTCTTTCCAGCCTGGCGGGGTTCATCTCCTGCACTCGCATGTAACTTCTCCCTTTATTTATTCCGCGGCCGCTTCGCCGGCGCGGACCGTGAGATGCGATCCTTCGAAGGCGGGCGCGACGTCGGACATGAAGCGATCCATCTGTTCGCGCACCATGGCGTCCGGCTTGAGGCCGTAATTGAAGTACAGCATCACCTCGCCCACGCCGAGCGCCTCGACCTCCTTCAGCCGGTCGATGATGCGCGACGGCGACCCCAGCAGAATCGAATGCGCGCCGAGATCTTCGCGGCTGATGTCGGCCAGCGCCTCGCGGATCTTCTGATAATAGGCCATGGTCGGCGGCAGCTTGCCGCCGGTGCTGGACTTCGAGCGCAGACCCGACATGGTGAAATAGCTGATCAGCCGTTCGGCGGCAAAATCCTGTTCCTCGGCGCTTTCGCCCATGTGGATGAAATAGCTGATCTTGATGTCGCGTTCAGGCCGGCCGGCGGTCGCGCACACCTCGCGATAGGCGGTAATCGCCTGATCGAGACTGCCGAACACCAGCGAGGCCGCGAACGGCGCCAGCATCAGGTTCCAGTTGTGCTTCGCCGCGATCTCCATCGAAAAGCGCGAGAACGATCCCATATAGGGCCGGAACGGGTCCTGCACCGGCTTCGGACAGATTTCGAGATTTTCCACATTGTAGTGCTTGCCGGCGAAGGACACCGGCCCGGCCTCGTTCCAGCATCGCGTGAGAAGCTCGACTCCCTCGTCAAAGATTTCGGCCGAAAGCTGGAAATCCACATCGAAGGGCGCAAATTCGTAGGCGTCGTAGCCGCGACCGGTGGCGAAATCGACGCGCCCGCCGGAAAGCTGGTCAAGCGCCGCCCATTCCTCGGCGACATGGACCGGGTGATGGATCGGCAGGACGATCACCGCCGGGCCGAGGCGGATGCGCGTCGTCATCGCCGCGACGTTGGCGTGCACCATGCCCGGCACCGGCACGCAGCCGCGCCGGTTGAAATGATGCTCGCCGATCCACGCCGAATTCATGCCGATCTTCTCGGCATAGACCGACTGGTCCCGGATTTCCATCATGAACTGGCCCGCCGTGCGCGGGTTGTCCGGGTACCGGTTGTCGCTGAGCGTGAAGTAGCCGAATTCCATGGTCCGGTTCTCCGGATCTGTTGCACCGCTTCCCTAGCGTTATCCTAACCCGAATTCGCGGCGCGCGCCCAGCCCGAGCCGTACAGGCGTCAGGTGCGTTCGAGGTCGATGGCGAGTCTTGGTCCTGCGCGGCGCGCCCACAGCCACAGCAGCGCGGCCAGCGCGGCGCCGACGCCGATCGTGAGTTGCAGCCCGAAGAATTCCGCGATCCACCCCATCAGCAGCGCGCCGAACGCTGGCAGGCCCCATGATATCAGTACGAACAGGCTCATCACGCGCGCCCTCATGGCCGAATCGACCGCGTTCTGGATCAGGGTCTGGGAAGCGACCCCGCCCATCAGCATCGCAAAGCCGACCACCGTCAGGAAGGCGGCGGCGAACCAGATATGTCCCGAAACCGTGAACAGGATCAGCGCCAGCGCGCAAATCAGCAGGCTGACCGTAACGAAGTACGTCAGCCCGCGAGTCTCGCCGCGCTGGGCGAGCCACAGGCCCGACACCATGGCGCCGAGCCCGACCGAGGACATCATGATCGCCATGCCGTCGGGACCCATACCGAAGACCTGGTCGGAAAAACCCGGCAGCAGGTCCATGAAGGGCCGGATCAGAACCCCGGTCGCGCCGAGCAGCACCATCATGAAGCGAATGCCCGGATGGCCGATCACGTAGCGCAGGCTCTGGATGATATCGTCGAGCAATTCGAGCGAGAGCTTGCTGTCGGCCCCGGTCTCATCGACCGGGATCAGGAGCAGCACCAGATAGAATTGGAGGAATGCCACCGCGCAAATCGCGAGCACGGCGCCGATATCGACCCAGACGATCAGCATGCCGGCGATGGCCGGCCCGATGAAGCGCGCCCCGTTGAAGGTCGCCGAGCCCAGCGCTATCCCCGCCGAGAGATCCTCTCGCGGCACCAGCGAATGGACCACCGACATGCGGGCCGGCGTTGAAAGCGCTTCCAGCGATCCGTAAAGGAGGGCGAGCACCAGCACCAGTTCGATGGTGATCAGGCCGGTGAGCGTCAGCGCCGCGAACAACGCGGTGACCGCCGCCGTGGCGATTTGGCTGATGCGGATGACGCGCATGAAGCCGACCCGGTCGGCGATGGCGCCGGCGAAGATCGAGATCGCGACCATTGGGAAAGTATCGGCGAAGGCGATGACGCCGAGCCAGGTCGTCGATCCGGTCAGCTCCCAGGTCAGCCAACCGACCGCCATGCGATACATCCACCGCCCCACGGTCGACGCCGCGTTGGCGGCCCAGAAGCGCCGGTAATCGCGATGGCTCAGCGCCCGGCCGATACCGCCGAACAGCGCCGAGACGCGGAAAGTGGCAAGCATCGATGCCTACGCCGGTTTGCAGGACATGGTTCCGCGACCCTCACCCCCCACGGCG
>CAZPMO010000207.1:0-7952 GCA_964587515.1 uncultured Rhodospirillaceae bacterium
CAGCCCCAGAAGATCGTCGGCATGAGCATCTAAGCGGCGCGTTCGTGCTTCCGAGCGTGACCTGGCCGGTAACCGTGACCGTGGCGGCCGTCGCGCGCTTCGGCCGGCTGCGGGTGACGCGCTGGAGGATCTGCTTGATCTCCAGGACGTCGCGCTTGATGGTCTCCAGATCCTCGCGCAGCCCTTGAATTTCACTCGTCAGGGCGCTTGTTTCCGCGTCGCTGGCGGCGCGCGGGCCGGGGCCCGTCGGCGTCGCGACGGACAGCAGCAGCGCCGCGAAGGCGAGCGGGGCGAGATGTGTTCTGGTCGGCTTCCTCATCATGCTCTCTTTTCGGTTGCGTCGTTGGTTGCCAATTTCAAGTCGCAATATAGCGTAAATCCCTAAAGCAATATATGGCGTGATTTCAATCTATTGTGAAGGGAAAGAAACATTTCGATTAAAGAAACCGGGCCGCTCGAATTTGCCGCGCCCCTGCCGCCTTTCGCGGACCGGGCCGTGGTCCTATGATGGCGGCGAGACCACGAGACCCCAGACCAATAGCCCAGGGGAGGGTTGGATGCTGATCTGCATCCCCAATGTGCTCAAACGCGACGAGGTCCAGCATATTCTCGGCGTGCTGGCGACCGGCCAGTTCGTCGACGGCAAGCTTTCGGTGGCCGATACCGCGCGCGATGTGAAGCGCAATCTCGAATATAAGCGCCCCGGCGAGGAGACCACGGAGATTGACCAGATCGTCGGGCGCGGGCTATTGACCAACCAGATTTTTCAGGATTTCGTGCTGCCCAAGCAGATCGCGCCGCCCATCTTCAGCCGCTACGACCCCGGAATGGAATACGGGCTCCATGTGGACAATCCCATCATGGGCCAGCGCGCCATCATCCGCTCCGACATGTCGACCACCATCTTCCTGTCCGATCCCACCAGCTACGATGGCGGCGAATTGACCGTGCAGACCACTTATGGCGAACAGGCGGTGAAGCTGCCGCCGGGCGACGCGGTGGTCTATCCCTCGACCTCGCTGCACCGGGTCCAGGAGGTCACGCGCGGCAGCCGGCTGGTGGCGCTGACCTGGTCCCAGTCGCTGGTGAAGGACGAAGGGATGCGTGAGATTCTGTTCGATCTTTCCGCCGCCTCGCGCGATCTCGCCGCCCGCCCGGCGGCGGGCGAGGACATGACCGAAATCAAGGACCGGCTGTTCAAGGTCTACGCCAATCTGATGCGACGACAGGCCGACGTTTAAACCGCGGCAATCAAGAAGAAGGCAACACCCATGCTGAGAACCGGCGAGGAATATCTCGACAGCATCCGCGACAACCGGGTGGTCTATGTCGGCAAGGAAAAGATCACCAATGTCGCGGAACATCCTTATTTCGCGGGCGCGGCGGCCATGTACGCCGCCATGTATGATCTGAAATTCAACGCGGCCAAGCAGGACATCCTGACCTACGAGGAAGACGGCGAGCGTTACAGCGCCTATTTCCTACGCGCCACCGACCGCGCCGGGCTGGAGCGCCGCACCGCCGCCCACCGCTTCATCGCCGAATTTTCGCATGGTCTGCTGGGGCGCTCGCCCGATCACGTGGCGAGCTCGATCACCGGGCTGTCCATGCGCGCGGAAGTGTTCGGCGATGGCGGGCACGGGTTTTCCGACAATATCGAGGATTATTACCGGCACATCCGCGACAACGACGTGTTCGTCGCCTACGCCATCCTGCCGCCGCAGGGCGCGCGCAACCCGGAACATTATCAGACCGCGGACCGCCAGCCGCCGACGCTCCGCGTCACCGCCGAGGACAAGGACGGGGTAACGCTGAACGGCATGAAGATGCTGGCCACCGGCGCGATCTTCGCCAACGAATGCTGGATCGGCAACATCATCCCGCTGGCCCCCAGCCAGATTAAGGAGTCCGTGACGTGTTCGGTGCCGATGGACGCGCCCGGCCTGACCATGTGGTCGCGCAAGCCTATGACGTCGGATGGCGGGATCGAATTCAACAATCCGCTGGCCCATCGTTTCGATGAATCCGATTCCATGATGGTTTTCAAGGATGTACGGGTGCCCTGGTCGCGCGTATTCGTGCATGACGACCCGGCGCTGTCGCGCAACATCTATTCCCTGACGCCGGCGCACTATATGAGCAACCACCAGTCCAACGTGCGCTTCGCCTCCAAGCTCCGGCTGCTGATGGGGCTGGCCGGCAAGATCGTGAAATCGAACGGGGCCTGGGAAATCCCGGCGGTTCGCGAGGTGATCGGCGATCTGGCCTCCATGGAGGCGACCTACGGCGCGATCGTCGACGGCCAGTTGCAGGCGTTCGAGCGCATGGACAACGGCTATGTCCACATAAATCCCCGTTACATGTATGCCGGCATCAACTACGCGGTGGAGAACTACCACAAGATCTGCGACATGATCCGGACCCTGATGGGCGGCGGCGCGTTCCAGATGCCGGCCAGCATCGACGTGGTCGAGGACGACGAGCTGCGCGCGGTATTCGAGGATTATTGGTCGACCCATGACCAGACGGCGGTCGAGCGCATGAAGCTGTTCCGCCTCGCCTGGGACATGCTGGGCTCCGAATTCGCTTCCCGGCACGATCAGTACGAGAAGTTCTACGTGGGCCAGCGCTTCGTGGTGCGCAATTACAATCTGGTCCACGCCCCGTGGGACGATTTCGAAGGGCTGGTCGACGGCATCATGTCGGAATACGACGCGCCGGAATGATTCTGGCGCTCAGATCACGCCGCGTTCCCTGAGACCTTCGATTTCATCGCTTGAGCACCCGAATTCGGCCAGCACCTCGTCGTTGTCGCCGCCATATTCCGGCGCGGGCGCGGCCAGGTGGCTCGGGGTGCGGCTGAGATGGACGGGCTGGCCGATGATCTCGATCTCGCCGCGCACCGGCGAATTGACCGTCTGGGCGACGCCGAGATGCTTGACCTGAGGATCGTTGAAGGTTTGATCGAGCGAATAGATCGGCCCGCAGGGAATGCCGTCCGCGTTGAGCAGATCGATCCAGTCCTGGGACGGCTTCCCCAGGGTGACGCTCTCGATCTCGGCGTTCAACTGGTCGCGATGCTCGGACCGCGCCTCGTAGGTTTCAAAGTCGGGATTGTCGATCAGGTCGGCGCGGCCGATCGAGGTGCAGAGCTTTTTCCACATATGCGGCATGGGGGCGATGTTGATATGGCCGTCGGCGGTGCGGAACACCCCCATGGGCGTGTTGGTGGGGTGGTTGTTGCCGACCTGGGGCGGCACCTCGCGGTCGACCAGCCAGCGCGCCGCCTGGAAATCCAGCAGGAATATCTGGGCCTCCAGCAGCGACGATTGAATCCATTGGCCTTCGCCGGACCGTTCGCGCTCCAGCAGCGCCAGCAGGATGCCGTTGGCCGCGAGCAGCCCGGCCGTCATGTCGGAAATCGCCGCGCCCGACCGCATCGGGCCTTCGCCGGGCGCGCCGGTCACCGACATGCCCTGGGCGATCTGATCGAGCCCCGGCCGCTGGGCGTAAGGGCCGTCCTGACCGAAGCCCGAAATGCTGGCATAGACGATGCCCGGGTTGACGGCTTTCAGCGCCTCGTAATCGATGCCCAGACGGTGTTTCACCGGCGGGCGATAATTTTCGATCACCACGTCGGCCTTGGCCGCCATGCGCATGAATATCTCGTGACCTTCCGGCGATTTGAGATCGAGGGTGAGGCTGCGCTTGTTGCGGTGCAGGTTCTGGAAATCGGGACCGTGGCGGCGGCCGAGATCGCCGCCCCCGGTCTCGCCCGGCGTCTCGATCTTGATGACGTCGGCGCCCCAGTCCGCCATCTGGCGCGCGGCGGTGGGCCCGGCGCGGGCGCGGGTCAGGTCGAGAACGACATAGTCGGAGAGGACGGCGGCGGCGGGTTCAAACCCCATGGCTTGGTGCTCCGGGTTTTCGGATATAATGAAGGTTCAAATTTAGCGGCACGGAACATTCATCGCAATGCGGATCGGCCGCGATCCGGTGGGGACACATGCGGAACTTTTCATACCAGCCGAACCCGTCGCGGATCGTTTTCGGGGCGGGAAGTCTTGACGGCATCGCCGATGAATGCGCGCGTCTTGATATTTCGCGGGCGCTGATCGTCAGTTCGCCGGGACGGCGAAAGCTGGCGGAACGGGCGGAGGCGCTGCTGGGTGCGCGCGCCGCGAACATTTTCGATGGTGCCAGCGGGAGCCTCAGCGCGTCCGACTTCGATGCCGCCTTGGCCGCCCGAAGAGACGCCGACGGGCTGGTCGTGATCGGCGGCGGATCGGCGATCGGGCTCGGCAAGTCGCTGGGCGCGAAGACCGGCCTCCGGCAGATCGCGGTCCCCTCCACCTATTCCGGATCGGAGCTGATGACCGACTGGCGCATCGAGGGCGTGGCTGGAATCGAACGCGGCAACGACGAGGCCGCGCGCCCGGCGACGCTTATCTACGACGCCGAATTGACGCTCGACCTGCCGCCCGGGGTTTCCGGACCGTCGGGCGGCAACGCCTTGGCGCACGCGATCGAGAGCATGTACAGCCCCAACGTCAATCCCGTTGCGTTCGAGATGGGCGCGGCCGGGATCGCGGCGCTCGCCGAAAGCCTGCCCGTGTTCATCGCCGAGCCAGCCAATCTGGCGGCGCGGGAGCGCGCGTTGTACGGCGCCTGGGCGTGCGGCGGGTTTCGCGCCGGATCCTGTCTCGAGCACCGTATCGCGCAGCGCATGCGCACCCTGTTCGGGCTCACCCACGCGGAGTCCCACGCGGTGGTCCTGCCCTATGTGGTCGCCTTCAACGAAGCGGCGGCGCCCGAGGCCATGGCGCGGATCGCACGCGCGCTGGGGAGTGAAAGCGCGGCGGACGGCATGTTTCGGCTCAACGATACGCTCGGCGTGAAACCCTCGTTGAAGGAAATTGGCGTGCCCGAGGACGGGCTCGACGCCGCGGCCGACGATATCGCCGGCGTGGAGATACCCAATCCGCGACCGGTGAGCCGCGACGATGTTCGCGCCCTGATTGACGACGCCTTTCACGGGCGCCGCCCGCGGTGAGCGAGGAAGCCGCCGCGACCGTCACGCGCGATCCCTATCGCTGGGCGATGCTGGGCAGCATGGCGCTGCTTTATCTCTGTTTTGGCGTAACCACCGTTTCCATGGCGCCGCTGGTGCATCTCATCACGGCCGATCTCGGGCTCAGCCATTCGGCCATGGGCGGCGTGATGGGCGCTTGGCCGTTGGCCTATATCGTATTTGCAATTCCCTGTGGCGCGCTGCTGGATCGCATCGGACCCCGGCGCGGCGTGGCGCTGGCGGCCATCATCATGGCGCTGTCGCTGGGGCTTCGGGGCGTGGCGACGGATCACCTGACTCTGTTCCTGGCGGTTGCCGTGTTCGGTATCGGCGGACCGTTGATTTCAATCGGCGCGCCCAAGGTGATCAGCATGTGGTTCGAAGGCAGCGACCGGGGCCTCGCCATGGGCATCTATTTTACCGGCAACGCGCTCGGCGGAATCGGCGTTCTGTCGCTGACCAACAGCATCGCGATGCCGCTGGCGGGTAACGAATGGCGCATGGTGATGTTCGGTTATGCCGGGATCGTGCTGCTGTCGGGCGTTTGCTGGGTGCTGGTCAGCGGCCACGCGTCGAGTCGCGCGCTGGAAAGCCGTTTGGCGTCGCAGACCCGGCGTTCCCAGGCGGCTGTATTCGGAGAACTGCTCGCGCATCCCGTGATCCGTCTCCTTCTGCTGATGTCGGTGGGAACGTTCTTCTTCAATCACACGCTCAACAACTGGCTGCCGGAAATTCTGCGGGGCGGGGGCATGGACGCCGTATCGGCCGGTTATTGGGCGTCGGTTCCGACAGCGGTGGGCATCGCCGCGTCGTTGACGATCCCGCGTCTCGCGTCTCCCGACCGCCGCTTCGCGATCCTCGCCAGCTTGTTCGTGCTGGCCGGGACGGCGACGCTGCTGCTGCAATCCCAGGGAAATCCCGGACTAGCCCTTGGCCTGATCCTGCAAGGAGTCACGCGGGGCGCCATGGGCGCGGTGGTGATCCTTATCCTGATGGAGACCAAGGGCGTCGGCGCCCAGGCCATGGGCGCGGCCGGCGGTCTCTATTTCTCGTTCGGCGAGGTCGGCGGCGTGCTGGGGCCGCTCACCTTTGGCTATCTGTCGGATTTGACCGGCGGCTTTGATACGCCTCTCTATGTTCTGACCGGGGATTGCGCGTTCCTGTTGCTGATGCTGGCGGCGATCTGGCGGATAAGCCGGAGAGGCTGAAGCTTTTTCGGCATACCCGTGAAGGACGCGCGCGACTGAACCATTCCTCCACTTATATTTCGCCTTTCGATTGCTCAGGATGGGTTGTAAATCCACGAATAACCCAGACAGGGGAGGGAACATGTTCAGGAAATTTGTGAGTCCGCTTGCCGTCGCACTGGCGATCCTCTTCGCCGCGCCGATGACGGGAACGACCGCGACCGCACAGGGGTTGACCAAGGTTACGTTCTCGCTTGATTTCATCGTCCTCGGCCGCCACGCGCCGTGGTATGTCGCCCTCGCCAAGGGGTATTACAAGGATGAAGGCCTCGACGTGACGATCATCCCGGGCAAGGGATCCGCCCAGGTGATGCAGGCCGTGGAATCCGGTATCGCCGACATGGGCTTCGTCGATGTACCCAGCCTGGTTTTGGGTCGCGCCGCGGGCTCCACCATCAAGGTCGTGGCGGTGAACTACCAGAAGGCGCCCTACGCGATCTTTTCGCTCGATCCCGGCGCCAATGTGCTCAAGCCCAGCGATCTCAAGGGGCTCACCCTGGCGTCGAGCGCCGGCAGCTTCGTGCCGCGCATCCATAAGGCGTTCATGAAGATGCACGGGATGGATCCCAACAGCATGAAGGTTGTGAACATGGAGCCGTCGGCCCGCATCGGCATGTTGGTGCGCGGCAAAGTGCCGTCGATCGATTTCTTCATCATGACGTGGCCGGGCATCAAGCGCGCAGCCGGCAAGCGCGCCCAGGTTCGCGCCCTGTTGCTGGGCGATTACGGGTTGACGCTTTATTCCAACGGCATCGGCGCCAAACAGGAATACATCAAGGCCAACCCGAAGGTGGTGCGCGGCTTTACCCGCGCGGCGCTGCGCGGTTGGAAGGATGCGATGGCCAACCCCGCCGAGGCTGCGAAACTGCAAAAGAAATACGTCAAGGCGCTCAAGACGCAGATCACCATCGAGGAGCTTGCGATCCTGAAGAACCTCGCCGTTACGCCGGATACAAAGAAGAACGGCTATGGCTGGTTCTCGCCCGCGAAGATGAAGGCGAGCCGCGATTTCATGGTCAACAACACCAAGATTTCCGGCACCCCGCCGAAAGCGGAGGATCTGTATGTGACGGGTTTCCTGCCGAAGACGCCGATCCTGCCGTAGGCGTAATGGCCAACGAAGCGCAGCAGCGGCCGGCCGCGACGGCGGAGGCGCCGTTCGGCCGGCTGCGCAATGTCAGGAAAATATTCGAACGTCGCGATGACGACCCGCTGGTCGCCATTGAGGACGTGTCGTTCGACGTCGCCGACGGCGAGCTTGTCTCGCTGCTGGGGCCGAGCGGCTGCGGCAAGACCACCGTGCTGCGCATTCTGGCCGGGCTCACGGACGCCACCGACGGCGCGGTCGAAATTCGGGGTCAGCTCGTGTCCGGTCCGCAGCGCGATTTCGGCATCGTCTTCCAGTCGCCAACGCTGATGCCGTGGCGCACCGTGCTCGACAATGTGCTGTTTCCCATGGAAGTGCAGAAGCGCAAGGATAAGACCGCTCGCGCCCGCGCGAAGGAGCTTCTTGAGATGGTCGGGCTGAAGGGTTTCGAGTCCGTCAGACCCAACCAGCTTTCCGGCGGCATGCAGCAGCGCGCCGCGCTGTGCCGGGCGCTGATACACGAGCCCTCTCTGCTGCTGATGGACGA
>CAZPMO010000208.1:0-7900 GCA_964587515.1 uncultured Rhodospirillaceae bacterium
GACGACCGAATCACAGCGTCAGTTCAAAATCAACGGTGAGTTTTGCAACAGAATCAGGAGTGCTCCGGACATCCCCTCAAAAAAGCGGACATCGCTCCGTTGAGTGTTCCTTGTTCGCGCCCCTCCGCAGACTGGCGATGAAGCCGTTAGCCAGCCGACCGCCACTCCAATTTGATGACCTTGCCCGGCGAGGATCCGACGAAGCGCGCCCAGTCCGCCATAAGCTGCGTTCGCTTGACCAACAGGTCGCCCCGTCGGTACGCCCGCTCAACCGCGCTCGGAATCACGTGCGCCAGTGCCATCTCGGCAACTTCATGCGGGTGGCCAGTGCGCTCGGCGCACCAATCGCGGAAAGTGGAGCGGAAGCCGTGGACAGTCGCGTCGACATTCATTCGCTTTAGCAATGCGCTGAGGGCCATGTCGCTGAACTCGCCGCCGCGCGGTGCCGGGAATACTAAGTCATAATCGGTCACCAATCGGGGCAGGTTTTTGAGCAGTGTGACCGCGTCGTCGGAAAGCGGGACGATATGTGCGCGCTGCGCCTTCATCCGCTCGGCCGGAATTGTCCACAACCGCTTGTCCAAGTCGATCTCCGACCAACGCGCGCCGCGGACTTCACCGGACCTTGTGGCCGTATGAATGACAAACTCCAGAGCGCGCGCCGCAACCGCTTTGCGCTCGCGTAGCGCCGTCATGAACGCTGGCATATCGTCCATATTCATCGCCCGGAAATGGTTGACTGGTCGGACGCGGCTCGGTGCCGGGAAGAGCATGTCCAGATGGCCTCGCCAGCGCGCAGGATTATCTCCACTGCGATAACCGCGCACCGTTGCCCAAGCCAGAACATTTTCGATCCTACCGCGTGTGCGTTTCGCTGTTTCGGGCGTGACCGACCAGATCGGCTCCAAAATCTTCACGATATGAGCAAGCTCGATCTGGTCCACTGGCAACTTCCCGATCACAGGCGATGCGTGCCGCTCTATCGTCGAGGTCCATTGGGCAATGTGTTTAGCGTTCCGTAACCCTTGGCGCTTCGAGATCATGAACTGCCGCACGCACTCGTCGAACGTGATCGCCCGAGCCTGCTCCGCCGCGAGACGAGCGCGAGATTTACGGCGTGCGGAGAGCGGATCGATGCCCTTGCGGATTTGATCGCGCATGTCTCGAGCCGCTTCCCGCGCGCGAGCGAGCGTCACGTCGGGGAACGGTCCTAATCCAATGTCACGCCTTCGGCGGCCTATTGTCGCGCGCAATATCCATGACCGTGCGCCGGACGGCGTGATTTGCAACGCCAATCCGGCCACACCGCCCACGCGGCGCAAACCGGGCTCGCGTAACTTGCTGACCACTATGGGCGGCAGCTCCTTCGCTCTTCGTGGCATTTTCACCCTCCTTGCAACCCCTCTATAAGAACGCGGTGTAAGGATGCCCGTTTTCGCCCGTACTGGAAATTAAATTCGACGAATCAATGGGTTAGGTGGCCAAAAAAGTCACAAACGGTCGATAACGGTTTCAGGAACGGCGGCCTCTCAAGCCGCCCAACGTGACCCGGATATCCTTCACGCGCAACCCGGTTGGATGCGTGGCTGGAAGTGGCCATTCCCGGGCTGCGCGAGCACCCGGTTGGCACCGACCAAGTGGCGCAGCGGCACCCCATGGCGGGGCCTCCCTGCCTGTTGTTCGCGCCGGCACGATGCTGGAACCGCCCGGATTGGGGAAACGGGGAATGGCCCCATCACGCAGAGCTTATCGTCTATGCGCCTGCGGCCTGTTGAACCGTTTCACGGATTCGCCACGCGGCGAGGAGGTCGTCGGCGCTGACAACGTCGCCGAAATGCATCTCCACGCAGCGCAGCGTTTTGTCGTGAAGGTCCCGGTCGAACGAGCCGACACAGTCGCCCGGAACCACGACATAGTAGCCGCGCGCCGACGCGTCGCGCAGCGTCGACTCGATGCAGACATGGGTCTGGACGCCGGCGACGACGACCGTCCGGATGCCCCGGTCACGGAGGATCTGGTCGAGCCCGGTGCCGATGAAGGCGTTATGGCGGTGCTTCTCGACCACGACGTCGCCGTTGGCCGGGCTCACGCGGTAGAACTCCGCGCCCCAGGTGCCGGAGACGCAATAGGCGGTGGCGATGCCCCGGGCGATTTGTCGGGCGTGGATCGGCGGCGACAGATAGGCGCGGTCGTAATCCGCCTTGATCCAGACGATGGCGGCGCCGGCGCGGCGGGCGCCCGCGACCAGGCGTTCGATCGGTTCGACCACCGCCTGGCAGTCCGCGACGTCCTTGCCGAGGTTTACCTCGGTGTGCCCACCCGCGGCGCAGAAGTCGTTCTGGACGTCGATCACCAGGACCGCCGAATGGCCGGGATCAACCACCGCCGGGAACTCCGTCAATAATGCCTGTGTCATGACCGCTCACCTTTCGCCCTGAACGTTCACACGGCCATGGTGGACCGTCAACAAGCGGGGGGCCGGGAATTTGGAATTTGCAATTGCGGGTCGAACCGGTGGATCATCTCCGGACCGATGGACTCCCGGGAACGATGGACCATGAGCGCGCCCCTCGAAACTTCACCCAAGAACGCGGTCTCGCCCGACGAGCTTATAGCGCGGGCGCGGGCGCTGATCCCCAACCTTCTCGATCGCCAGGAACGGACGGAGGCGGAACGCCGGGTCTCGGACGAGGCCTTCGAGGAATTCTTCGACGCCGAGCTGCATAAAATCCTGCTGCCGGCGCGGTACGGTGGCTTCGAGCACGGTCTCGACACATTTGCCGACGTGGCCTTCGAGATCGCGCGGGGGTGCGGGTCGACCGGATGGGTCTGCTCCGTCGCCAACAGCTACCCGCTGGTCATTTGCAAATTTTCGGCCGAGGCGCAGGATGAGGTCTGGCGCGATAATCCGCGGGCGATGGCGGCGGCGTCCATCGTTCCGAAGGGCGCCGCCGTTGCCGTCGACGGCGGAGTCCGGCTCAGCGGAAACTGGCCCTACTGCTCGGGAATCGACAACAGCAGCTGGATGATCGTCACCGCCAATGTGGTTCCCGGCGACGGCGCCGAGCCCACCGAAAAGGGGTTCGCGCTGGTCCCGAAGGCGGACTTCCACATCGAGGACAACTGGCACGCGATGGGTCTCGCCGGGACCGGCTCGAAGGACGCCGCGTGCGAAGACCTGTTGGTTCCGACCCATCGGTTCCTGCCGGTATCGGACGTGGTTTCCGGTGATACGCCCGGCTCGGGAATTCATGCCGGAGACGTGTACAAGATTCCTATGTTCGCCGGTTTCTCGGTCGGCGTCTGCGCCCCCGTCATGGGGATGGCCCGGGGCGCCCTCGATGAGTTTATGGGCGCGACGCTCGGCCGCGACACGCGCGGCGCGGCCCTTTCGAACCCGGTATCGATGGCGGATATTCCGGCGATCCAGCTCCATGTCGCCGAGGCCTTCGCCGCCGTCGACGCGGCCAAGATGCTCGTCGATCGGGATTGCCGGGACATCATGGCGACAATGGCGCGCGGTGAGCTGCTCACGGTCGAGCAACGGGCGCGCAACAAGGGCGATCTGGGATTCGCCACCCGCCTCGCGAAACAGGCCGTGGACCATCTGTTCGAGGCAAGCGGCGGCGGCGGGCTGCTCAACCGGAACCGGGTCCAGCGTTTCTGGCGCGATGTCCACGCAGGCGCCCTGCATATCAGCCTGAAATGGGAAGCGGTGGGCGTGCTCTATGGTCGCGTGATGCTCGGGCTCCCTCCGGGACCGGCGCAGTTTTGACCTAAGATCACGATCGAAACGAGGGGACCGATCGTTGCCGGCTCACCCGCGTCGCATCGCCTTCGGTCGCCATCGCCGCGAGCAACTCCTCGCACATCATCGCGGCGGCGTTCCAACCCCGGTAGATAAACGCCGTGTAGAACTCCACCGCGTCGGCGCCGGCCTGCAGCACCTGTAAGGCTTCCTCGCCCGTGAAGACGCCGCCCGCCGACCTGATGGCCATCCGCCCGTCGCAATGCTCGGCCACGTCGCGCACGGTGCGCAACGTGTCGGGAAAGGCGGGCCGTCCCGACAGGGATCCCTCTCCCATGCCAAGCCGGGGTTCCACCGTGCGGCCGTTGCCCGGGACGCAAACGCCGTCAACGCCGGCCTCCAGACAGACGTCCAGCATGGCCATGACCCGCGCGCGGTTCGTGTCGTCGAAATAGGGAGGCAATTTTAGAAACAGCGGTTTCGTGAGGCGCTCCGCCAGCTCGGTTGTCAGCGCGGTGAAGTTCTGCAGTTCTTCAAATCGCTCCTCGGGTTCCGAGTTGGGACAGATCAGCCCGATCTCGACCGCATCCACGTGGGGCTCTATCGCCACGGCGCACTCGACGAGTTCGTCCTTGGTGAAGCCGGCCACGCTGCCGATAATTTTCGCCGCGGTCCGGGGCCGTCGGCTGAGGGTGGCGATCGCCGCGTCCAGCCCCAGGCCTGGCAGGCCCATGGCGTTCGCGATGGCCTCTCGCCCGGGGTCGCGAACCAGACGCGGAAACGGATTGCCCGAACGGGCGTTCTTCGTAATCGATCCGACGACGAGATAGCCGAAACCGAGATTATCCAGCGCGCCGACGAACTGGCCATCCTTGTCGAGCCCCGGCGCGAGGCCGATGGGGTTGTCCAACGCCAGTCCGCCGACCGTGCGCGCGAGCCTCGGATCGCTGACCCGGCGGCCGAGAAGCCGCCAGACGATCGGGAACCTGAGCGCCACGCGGGCGAGACTGTGCGCGCGGTCGGCGCTCATCAGAAAGAGGAGCGGTCGGGCCAACGCGTATAGGGTCACGCCATCACCTGCACCACCAAGTACGAGACGTCGCACTTTATGCGCTATTCGAATTTAGTAAAGGCTCGCGGTCCGATAATTTTGTGGCAGGGCTTTTGCGACGATATACTCGACGGCGGAGCTAATGGGGAAGGGAAAATGCCGATCAATTCCGATGACATACGCGACATGGCCGATCGCTACGCCAAGGCGTGGAGCTCCGGCTCACCCGATGCCGTGGCAAGTTTTTACGAAGAAGATGCAAGGATTTCCATTAACAACGGCGAGCCTATCGTGGGCCGGGCCGCGATCGCGGAAATGGCGCAAGGATTCTATAGCGAATTCCCGGACCTGGTTGTTCGCCTGGACGAAATTCGAACGGCCGGGCAAAACGCCGTATTCCTGTGGACCCTGGAGGGGAAGCACGGCGAAACGGGCAATTTCGTGAAAGTGGAAGGATGGGAGGAATGGTCGCTGTCCGACGACGCGCTGATCACGGAGTCGCTCGGCCGCTTTGACGCCGTCGAGTACGACCGCCAGATCGCCGAGGGCGTTTAACGCGTCAGAGGACGTAACCGTTCGACGCCCGCACTATTTTTTCCGTTTTCCGTCCCCCCTCACGCGAACGCCGGCATGATCTCCTTGGAGAATTCCTGCATCAGGGCGGGGTCCGTCTGGGCGCCGGCCAGCAGGATGTATTCGACGCCGCCGTTGCGGAGCTGGCGAACATGTTCGATGATCTCGTCGGGCGACCCGATTAGCGTGCCCTGTTCGGCGGCCTTGCGCAGGTCTGGATCGGACATCATGGAAGAGACGTATTTGCCGTCCGTCGAGGTGGCGAGCTGGTTCATGCGCCCCAGCGCTTCCATGCGTTTGGTGATGGCGTCCTGGCGTTCGTCGTCCGAATGCACGATGGCGATGCCGCGCGCCACCGCGACGTTCATGGGGTCGAAGGACTCTCCGGCTTCCTCCACGGCGTCGCGATAGATGCGGAAGCGCTCCAGCGTGACCTCGAAGGTCGCGAACTGGTCGAGCAGCAGCGAATAGCCGCCCGCGGCCGCGTAGCGCAACGATTCCTCGCGCCCGGCGGCGAGCCACATGGGCGGGTGCGGGCGCTGCACCGGCGGCGGCTCGACGACGATCTCGTTGAAGTCCCAGCGTTTGCTGTGATGCGAGAAGCGTTCGTCCGACGACAGCGATTTGCGGATCAGATCCATGGATTCCTCGAAGCGCTCGGTGGCCTCTTCGATGGGAATGCAGAAGCCGTCGAATTCCGTGGGGCGGTAGCCCTTGCCGACGCCGAAATCGAGGCGGCCGTTGGACAGCACGTCGACCGTCGCGGCCTGCTCGGCCAGCAGCACCGGATTGTGCCACGGGATGACGATCACCCCGGTGCCGAGGCGGATGGTCGAGGTGCGCGCGGCGAGATAGGTCAGCAGGTTCAGTGAGGCCGAGACCTGGCCGACGCCGGTGAAATGGTGCTCGACCAGGAAGATCGAATGGAAACCGAGCGCCTCGGCCTCGACGATGGCGTCGACGAAATCACCGTAGGCGTGGCTGTCGTCGGTCTTCTCGACCTTCAAGCGATCGGACGCGGTCTGCCAGCGCTCCGACATTCCTTCGGTGGCGCCGCCCTGGGAGGGCGAGGAGGCGGCCGTTGCGCCGCCGAACAGTCCGAACTTCATGCGTGAATTCCTTTCCCGCCTAAGCGCCGATGCCGAGCGTCGCGCGCGCCTCATCGGGGCTCGCCACGTTGGATCCGATCGCCGTGATGATTTCTACCGCCCTTTCTACCAGAGCCGCGTTGCTCGGCGCCAGTACGCCGCGTTCGATATAAAGATTATCTTCCAGCCCGACCCGGACATGGCCGCCCAGCAGCACCGATTGGGCGACGAAGGGAAACTGCATGCGCGAAATGCCGAACGACGCCCAGTTGACGCCGTCGGGCAGCAGGTCGCGCATAAAAATCAAAGCCTCCGGCGTCGCCGGCGCGCCCCACGGGATGCCGAGGCAGATCTGGAACATCATCGGGGCGTCGAAATCGCCGTCTTCCATAAGCTGGCGCGACAGCCGGATATGGCCCGATTCAAAGACCTCGAGCTCGGGTTTTACGCCGGCCTCCTTGATATGGCGCGCCATCTTCTTCAGCTCGGCCGGTATGTTGGCGAAAATGTTGGGCCCGAAATTCATGCTGCCCATGTCGAGCGAGCAAATCTCGGGCCTGAGTTCCAATATATGCTCGACGCGGCGCGCCGCCGGCGACAGCGTGGTGCCGGCGGCGAAATCGCGCGGGTCGTCCTCGCCCGGCACCAGGAACGCGCCGGGGCCGGTGGTGAGGTTGATGATGATATCGGACCCGCTGTCGCGAATGCGCGCCACCACTTCGCGGTAGAGCGCGGTCTCCATGGAGCCCATGCCGGTGGCGGGATCGCGCACGTGGATATGGGCGATTGCCGCGCCCGCCTTGCCGGCCTCGATAGCGGAACTGGCGATCTGTTCCGGGGTAACCGGCACCGCCGGGTTCTTGCCGGCGGTGTCGCCGCCGCCGGTGATCGCACAGGTGATGATGACCGGGTTCGCCATGTTCGCCTCCGTCGGTTTTCTAATACCGAGGATCGGGCGCGCGACCGCGCAATACAATCAAATTTTCTTGAGCCGGGCGGACGGCGTCCCAACCCGTGTATAGTCCGGCGGCGAACGAGGAACGGAAACGATGGTTGAACTTCATTCGACCCTGACCTGTCCCGACTGCGGCCACGTCAAGCGCGAGCGCATGCCGACCGACGCCTGTCAGTTTTTTTACGACTGCGCCGGGTGCGGCAAGGTGCTGAAGCCGCTCGAGGGCGATTGTTGCGTGTTCTGCTCCTATGGCGACGTGCCCTGTCCGCCGATCCAAGAGGACCGCGCCTGCTCGTGAACCCATTTGCCCGCGCAGGGTTCGCCATTTAGTGTCCCCGGGGGACATTGAGCGGGGAGGGCGGTCATGAGCACGATGGAAAACATCTCGATCGAGAAACTGTTTCGCGTCGACGGCGACGTCGCGCTGATCACCGGCGCGGGCGACGGGTTTGGCCGTATCGCGTCGCTGGCGCTGGCCGCCGCCG
>CAZPMO010000209.1:0-7885 GCA_964587515.1 uncultured Rhodospirillaceae bacterium
CCCGACGCCGAGGCGGCGGTGGCGCGCCTGCAAATCGTCGACGCGCTGGAGGGGTTGTCGTCGGCCGACCTGGTCATCGAGGCGATCGTCGAGAATATCGAGATCAAGCAGGAGCTTTTCGCGGCGCTGGAGAAGATCGTCGCCGAGGACTGCATTCTCGCCTCCAACACATCTTCTCTTTCGGTGACCGCCATCGCCTCCGGGTGCGACAAGCCGGGCCGGGTCGCCGGCTATCATTTCTTCAATCCGGTGCCGCTTTTGAAGGTGGTCGAGGTGGTCGACGGCGTGCTGACCGAATCCTGGGTCGGCGATGCGCTCGACAAGGTGGCGCGCCGCTGCGGCCATGAACCCGTGCGGACCAGCGATTCCCCGGGCTTTCTGGTCAACCACGCGGGCCGCGCCTTCTATACCGAGGCGTTGCGCATCGCCCAGGAAGGCATCGCGTCGTTCTCCGATATCGACGATGTGCTGCGCGACGGCGTCGGTTTTCGCATGGGGCCGTTCGAGCTGATGGACACCACCGGGCTCGACGTCTCCGGCGTGGTGATGGAATCGATCTATCACCAGTTCTACGAGGAGCCGCGCTTCCGCCCGGTGGCGTTTACGCGACAGCGCATGGCGGCGGGGCTCTATGGCCGCAAGACCGGGCGCGGCTATTACGCCTACGAGGATAATCGCAAGATCGCGCCGGAGGCCGCGCCGGTCCCGGACGCGCGCGCTGAAAGCGTTTGGATCGACCCGGCCAACGAGGACGGGCGCGCCGCGCTGCTGGACCTGCTTGCCGACAAGGTCGAGATCGACGGCGGGGCCAAACCGGGTGCGCGCAGCGTCTGTATCGTGACCCCCATGGGCGGCGACGCGACCACTGCGGCGCTGGCCGCCGGTATCGAGCCCGAGCGCACGCTGGCCGTCGACACGCTGTTCGGCCTGAGGAGCCGGCGCACGCTGATGACGACGCCGGTGACCGATCCCGACGTGCGCGATTCCGTGCACGGGCTGATGGCCGATGACGCCGTGCCGGTCACCGTGATCCACGACAGTCCCGGCTTTATCGCCCAGCGGGTGATCGCGTCTATCGTCAATATCGGCTGCGAGATCGCCCAGCACCGCATCGCGACGCCCGAAGACATCAACAAGGCCGTGCGGCTCGGGCTCAACTATCCCCGGGGCCCGATCGAGTTCGGCGACGAGGTCGGCCCCGCCCGCATCCTCGCCATCCTGAACGAGATGCACGACTTCTACGGCGACCCCCGCTATCGCCCGTCCCCATGGCTGATCCGCCGCGCCAAGCTCGGCGTTTCGCTGATGACGCCGGAAGGATAGGGTTTCCGAATCGATTCGACCGGAATACCCCTTGCATCGCAAACCCGGCCGCGACAAATTGCCGTGCAATATCGCGCGTCCGAACTCGTCCCGTTGACCGAAAGCCCCGACATGAGTACCGATCACAAAACGCTGGCCAACGCGATCCGGGCGCTTTCCATGGACGCCGTCGAGAAGGCCAAATCCGGCCATCCGGGCATGCCCATGGGCATGGCCGATGTCGCGACGGTGCTGTTCACGCGATTCCTGAAATTCGATTCGTCCGCGCCCGACTGGCCCGACCGCGACCGCTTCGTGTTGTCGGCCGGGCATGGCTCGATGCTGCTCTATGCGGCGCTGTACCTGACCGGCTATGCCGACATGACGCTGGACGAGATCGAGAATTTCCGCCAGTTGGGGCGGCGCACCGCCGGCCATCCGGAATATGGCCACGCGGGCGGCATCGAGACCACCACCGGGCCGCTCGGTCAGGGCATCGCCACGGCGGTCGGCATGGCGCTGGCCGAACGCATTCTCGCGGCGCGGTTCGGCGATGATATGGTCGAACACCATACCTATGTCATCGCGGGCGACGGCGATCTGATGGAAGGCGTGAGCCACGAAGCCGCCTCGCTGGCCGGGCACCTTCGTCTGTCGAAGATGATCGTGCTGTTCGACGACAACCGCATCTCCATCGACGGGTCCACCGCGATCTCGGTCAGCGACGACCAGCTCGCGCGCTTCCAGGCCTATGGCTGGGACGTGGCCGCCATCGACGGGCACGACCCGGACGCGATCGCGGCGGCGATCGAACGCGCGCAGCGGGCGGACGCGCCGTCGCTGATCGCGTGCCGCACCACTATTGCGTACGGAGCGCCGACCAAGGCGGGAACCTCGTCGTCGCACGGCGCGCCGCTGGGCGCCGACGAGATCGCCGGGACACGCGAACAGCTGGGCTGGCCTCATGCGCCGTTCGTGGTGCCCGACGATGTACTGGCCGACTGGCGCGCCGCCGGCGGGCGCGGCGAACAGCCGCGCGCCGCATGGGAGACGCGGCTGGCGGCGCTGGACGCAGCCCGGCGTGACGAATTCGAACGCGCCATCGCCGGCAAGCTGCCCGACGGCTGGCGGGACGCAATGGCGGCGGAGAAGCGCGCGCTGTGGGACGAAAAGCCGGCCCGCGCGACGCGCGTCTCGTCGGGCGCGACGCTGGAGGTGTTGAGCGCGGCGATTCCCGAACTGATCGGCGGCTCGGCCGACCTCACCGGGTCCAACAACACCAAGCCCAAGGATTTCGTGGCCGTCGAGGCCGGCGATTTCTCGGGCCGTTACGTCAATTACGGGGTGCGCGAGTTCGGCA
Source organism: uncultured Rhodospirillaceae bacterium (assembly GCA_964587515.1). Classification (GTDB taxonomy): domain Bacteria; phylum Pseudomonadota; class Alphaproteobacteria; order MPNO01; family MPNO01; genus CAZPMO01. The sequence continues at coordinate 2,663 of CAZPMO010000209.1, forward strand.
TGACGGCGGCGATGAACGGCATGGCGCTGCATGGCGGGATCATTCCTTATTCCGGCACCTTCCTGGTGTTCGCCGATTATCTGCGCCCGGCGCTGCGCCTGTCGGCGTTGATGGGCCAGCGGGTGATCTATGTGCTGACCCACGATTCCATCGGGCTCGGCGAGGACGGCCCGACCCATCAGCCGGTCGAGACCATCGCGAGCCTGCGGGCCATGCCCAATGTGCGGGTGTTCCGCCCCGCCGACGCGATCGAGACCGCCGAATGCTGGCAGCTTGCGATCGAGAACGACGGCGGGCCGTCGGTGCTGGCGCTGACCCGCCAGGGGGTTCCGACGCTGCGCGGCGCGCACACGGACGAAAACTTGAGCGCGCGCGGCGGATATGTGCTGGCCGCGGCCGACGGCGACGCCAAGGTCACCCTGCTGGCCACCGGTTCCGAGGTCGGCCTTGCGATGGACGCGCGCGAAAAGCTTCAGGCCGAGGGCGCGCCCACCACTGTTGTCTCGATGCCGAGCTGGGAGCTGTTCGACGCCCAGCCCGAGGCCTATCGCGCCGCCGTCCTGGGCCCGGGCACGGTGCGCGTCGCGGTCGAGGCGGCGGTTTCCATGGGCTGGGACCGTTATATCGGACCCGACGGGGCATTCGTCGGCATGACCGGTTTCGGCGCCTCGGCGCCCGCCGCCCAGCTTTACGAACATTTCGGGATTACATCCGATGCTGTCGCCGACGCCGCGAGGGCGCGGCTCGGCGGATAAGACCAGGCAGATAAGACCAGAAGGAGAAGGACATGGCTGTACGCGTTGCGATCAATGGATTCGGCAGGATCGGCCGTCTGGCGCTGCGTGCGGCGCATGAGGCCAAGCGCAAGGACATCGAGATCGTCGCCATCAACGATCTCGGCTCGGTCGATGTGAACGCCCACCTGCTGCAATACGATTCGACCCATGGGCCGTTTCCGGGAAAGGTCCGGGTTACCAAGACCGGCATCAATATCGGCAGCGGATCCATTCAGGTCTGCGCCGAGCGCGATCCGGCGAAGCTGCCCTGGGAGAAGCTGAAGATCGACGTGGTGATGGAGTGCACGGGCTTCTTCACCAAGCGCGCCGACGCGGCAAAACATCTCGAAGCGGGCGCAAAACGCGTGCTGATTTCCGCGCCCGCGACCGATGAAGATTTGACCGTGGTCTATGGCGTCAACGACGACAAGCTGCGCAAAAGCCACAAGGTGGTCTCCAACGCGTCCTGCACCACCAATTGCCTGGCCCCGGTGGCCGCCGTCCTCCACAAGGCGATCGGCATTTCGCAGGGCTACATGACCACCATCCATTCCTATACCGGCGACCAGCGCATCCTCGATACGCTGCACGGCGACATGCGGCGCGCCCGCGCGGCGGCGCGGTCGATGATCCCGACCTCGACCGGCGCGGCCAAGGCGGTCGGCAAGGTGCTGCCCGAGCTCAACGGCAAGCTCGACGGCACCTCGGTGCGGGTGCCCACCGAAAACGTCTCGGTGATCGACTTTTCCTTCGTCGCGAAGAAGAAGACCTCCATTGAACAAATCAACGCCGCCATCGTGAAGGCCGCGAAGAGCAACCGGCTGAAAGGCATCCTCGAGGTCAACGACGAGGCGCTGGTCTCCATCGACTTCAACCACAACAAGGCCTCATCGGTGTTCGACCTGACCCAGACCCAGGTGATCGACGGCAAGCTGTGCCGCGTATTGTCGTGGTACGACAACGAATGGGGTTTCTCCAACCGCATGCTCGACACCGCGGCCGCGCTCGGCCAGTTGAGGTAGATGGCGGCCTCTATCGACGATCTCGAGGTCTCCGGCAAGCGGGTTCTGGTCCGGGGCGACCTCAACGTGCCCATGCGCGACGGCGCGGTCTCGGACGCAACGCGCATCACCCGCCTCGCGCCCACCATCAACGATCTTGCCGACCGCGGCGCCGCTGTCGTCGTGATTTCCCATTTCGGACGGCCCAAGGGCGCGCGCGACGAGACCATGTCGCTGCGGCCGCTGGTCGCGCCGCTGAGCCGGGCGCTGGGCCGGCCGGTCGCCTTCGCCGAGGACTGCATCGGCGCGCCGGCGGCGAAGATCGTCGCCGCGCTGGGCGACGGCGAGGTGGCGCTGCTCGAGAATCTGCGGTTCCACGCCGGCGAGGAAGCCAACGATCCCGACTTCGCCCGCGCCCTGGCCGCGCTCGGCGATCTTTACGTCAACGACGCGTTCTCGGCGGCGCACCGGGCGCACGCCTCGACCGAGGCGATCGCGCATTTGCTGCCGTCGGCGGCCGGCCGGCTGATGCGGGCCGAACTCGACGCGCTGGGGCGCGCGCTGGAAGCGCCGGAACGTCCGGTGGCCGCGGTGGTCGGCGGCGCCAAGGTGTCGACCAAGCTCGACCTGCTGGGCAATCTGATTGCCAAGGTCGATCTGCTGGTGATCGGCGGCGCGATGGCGAACACCTTCCTCCATGCGCTGGGCACCGATGTGGGAAAATCCCTTTGCGAGGCCGAGATGGCCGACACCGCGCGCGACGTGCTGGCCCGCGCCGACGAGGCGGGCTGCGAGATCGCGCTGCCGTCGGACGTGGTGGTCGCCAGGGAATTCAAGGAAGGCGCATCCGCCGAGACCGTGCCGGTCGCCGCCGTGCCGGGCGACACCATGATCCTCGACGTGGGCGAGGCGACGGCGGCGGCGCTGGCCGCGCGGCTCGGCGATTATCGCACGCTGGTGTGGAACGGCCCGCTCGGCGCGTTCGAGATCCCGCCCTTCGATGCCGGGACGGTGACGGTCGCGCGCGCCGCCGCCGCGCTTACCGGCCAGGGCCGGCTGGTTACGGTCGCGGGTGGCGGCGATACGGTGGCGGCTTTGTCGCAAGCCGGCGTGGTGGACGATTTTACATACGTGTCGAGCGCCGGCGGCGCTTTCCTGGAATGGCTGGAGGGCAAGACCCTGCCCGGCGTGGCCGCGCTGCGCTGAGAATTCAAGCGGCGTTAAGACTTGCCGCCCAGTATGGCGCGGTACTTCACGGGAGCTATCCCCCATGCCGAGAACAACCAGTCGATCGCGGGCCTTCGCCGCGTCCTTTCTGTTTATCATCGCCCTGTGGCCGATCGCCTCGGCGGCGCGGAGCCTGCCTTACGGCCAGGGCATTCTGTGGCGCGTCGAAACATCGGGCGCCGCGCCCAGCCATGTATTCGGCACCGCGCATTCCACCGACAAGCGGATCGTGACGCTGGCGCCGCCGGTCACGCGCGCTTTTTCGGCCGCGAAGATCCTGGTGTTCGAGATGGTGCGCACCAAGGATATGCCGCTTCGCATGGCGACCGCGATGATGCTGCACGACGGCCGCCGGCTTGACGCAATCCTGGGCCCCGATCTGTTCGCCCGGACCTCGGCCGCGGCGGCGCGCTTCGGCATTCCCGGCGCGGCGATGGTCAGGATGAAGCCCTGGGCGATTTCGGCCTTGATCAGCGTGCCGATGGACGAGCGCGCGCGGCAAGCGACGGGACAGAAGCCGCTCGATCATGCGCTCCAGGCCCGCGCCATGGCGCGCGGCATCCGCGTGCATGGGCTGGAAACGGTGCGCGAACAGCTGGGCATTTTCGACGACCTACCCGAGGCGGATCAGATCGCGCTGCTGGAGCGCGCCATCGCCGACGCCGGACAACTCGCCAGCATCATCGAGACCGTGAAACGCTATTATCTCGCCCGCGACCTCGACGGGATGTTCGCCTGGATGAAGAAGCAGACCGCCGGGGAAAGCCCGCGCCTGGTGGAAATTTTCGAGGAGCGCATCATCAACGCCCGCAATCTGACCATGGCGACGCGCATGAAGTCCGTGCTCGCCGAGGGCGGTGCGTTCATCGCCATCGGCGCGTTGCATCTGCCGGGAGAGAAGGGCGTGCTGAGCCGTCTCGCGCGTAACGGCTATCGTCTCACGCGGGTCTATTAGATCTGAAGTCCAATACCAAGCTTCTTTGATCATGACCCACACGGCATGCTTCGAGACGCCGGCTTCGCCGGCTCCTCAGCAAGAGGAATATATCATTATTTCAACAAGTTATCCTCGTCCTGAGGAGGCCCGAAGGGCCGTCTCGAAGGACATAGAGATGAGTCGTTGCCAGCTCGGCTTGGTATAACGACGCTGGTCAGGCCGGACCCTAGAACACTATCCGGCTGAGGTGCGAATTTCAGAGGGGGTGTCCGCCGCGCCGGTCGCCTCCGCGCTGGATTTCCAGTCGAGCAGGAAAATCGGTACGGGTTCGGGGTAACCCTTGACCTGGTAATCGCCTTTTTTGGTGAACGCGTATTGTTTGCCCACCGACACCTCGCGCACGATGGAAGACACCGCGATCTCCGCGCCATCGGTCTGGCCCAATATGCGCGCGGCCATTTGCACCGGCGTGCCGAACACGTCGCCGTCCTCGTGGATGGGCTCTCCGGCGTTGATGGCGACGCACAGGCCGAGGCCGAGAGTAGAGTCCGCCGCGTTGGCGCGTTGGCAGGCCCGCTGCATGGCGATCGCACCCTCGACGGCGCCGACGATCTGAGGAAAGACGGCCATGATGCCGTCGCCGGTGTGCTTGATTTCCCGACCGCCATATTGCGCCAGCGCGTCGCGGACAATCAAATCGTGTTCGTGGACCACAAGCTGCGCCGCGTCGTCGCCGCGTTCCTGGGTCATCGCCATGGACCCGACCATATCGGTGAACAGAACGGCGACGAACTCCTTGTCGTTCTTTACCGTCGGCGCGGCCAACTCGTTCCACGAATCCATGGCTCCGACGACACCGGGTTTGCCGTCCGGATCATTTTGACTCTGCGCGATCGCCGAGCGGCCCGCTTCGTACATCATGAAATATTTGGGAATGACGAGATATTCGTCGATATTGGCGCAGAAGGTGCGCGCCGTCGCCGGCGTGTGGCCGAGCATCTGGGCGTGCGCGCGCATGATGATCTGTATGCCGCGGGCCGAGAGTTGTTCGCGCGCCGCTTCAATCTGATTTCCCGGAAAATATAAGACTGTCCGTTGTTTGCCCGTATCCGGATTGCGATAGGACGGGTTCGCTCCCATTTTCTATTGGTCTGGCGCGACGTGCGGCGCCAAGGCAAACTAGAGCACTATCCGGCCAAATAGGATCATTTGATGGAGGCAAATCGGCTTCTCGGGCAGGCGCGGCGCGTAGCGCGATGCGGTGCATCGGGCAAGCGTCGCA
>CAZPMO010000210.1:0-7882 GCA_964587515.1 uncultured Rhodospirillaceae bacterium
GACGCGGCCCCCGCGCCGTGAAGGGCCGCCGGCAAGGGTAGAGCTTTCATGCGACTACTGAATTTGTTCGATCGCTTTCTCGGCGCCATCATCATCACCAGCAATTGCCTCGCTTCGGTATGGATTTTCGTGATCATGCTGGCCATCGTCGCCGACATCACGGGCCGTTTCCTGTTCAACGCCCCGATCAGCGGCGTTACCGAACTCGTGACCATGTCGGTGGTCGCGCTTCTATACCTGCAACTCGCCTACACGCTTCGATCGGGCAGCATGACGCGCTCCGACGCGGTCCTCTCCCGATTGATCGCCCGCCGTCCCGCGATCGGGCACGCGCTCAACATCGTGTTCTGCTGCGCCGGCGCGTATCTCATGGGCGCGATCATGATGGGGGCCTGGCCGAAATGGCTGCGGGCCTTCAATAGTGATTTTTATGTGGGCGTGGTCGGCGTCTTCACGTTCCCCGACTGGCCCCGCCTGCTGATTGTTTTCATCGGTTGCGGGCTTACCGCGCTTCAGTTCCTCATCCTCGCGACCAACAGCGCGCGCGCCATGTGCGGAACGAGAGAAAGCTGATGGAAGCGTTCGAAATCGCGCTGATTTCCGTTCTCATGATGCTGCTGCTGATTTATCTCGGCATGCACATCGCGATCACCCTGGCTCTGCTGTCGTTCCTGGGCGCCTGGATCATCAAGGGGAACGCCACCGTCGCCTTCGCGCTATTGCTGATCGCGGCGGAAAAGACCGTCAATAATTTCGTCTTCGCGGTAATCCCGTTATTCGTCTTGATGGGATTCCTGGTCGCGGCGGCGGGCATGGGACGCGACGCCTACGACATCGGACAGATCATGTTGCGCCGGGTACGCGGCGGGTTGGGCATGGCGACGGTGGTCGCCAACGCGATCTTCGCGTCGATCACCGGCGCATCGGTGGCCTCGGCATCGGTGTTTTCGAAGGTGGCGGTGCCCGAGATGATGCGCCACGGCTATACCGGCCGCTTCGCGGTCGGCACGGTGGCGGGCTCTTCGGTTCTCGGCATGCTGATTCCGCCCAGCGTGCTGCTGATCATCTATGCGCTGATCGCCGAGGAATCGGTCGGCGATCTGTTCATTGCCGGCATCGGGCCCGGGCTTTTGCTGACCGTGGCTTTCTGCGGCCTGATATACGTCATGGCGACGTTTTTCCCCGGCTCCGTCAGGTCCGAGACCGAAACGGATAGCGACGCCGAAGAAGACATCGGCGAAGACGAGAATCTCAATGCCACCAAGCTGTTCGGTAAGGCGGCGCCGATCGTCACATTGGTCCTGCTTGTCCTCGGCGGCCTGTACGGCGGTGTCTTCACGCCGGTAGAGGCCGGCGCGGCGGGGGCCTTCCTGGCGTTCCTGTTCGCGCTCGTACGGCGGTCGCTGACCTGGCGTATTTTATGGGACGTCCTGCTGGAAACCGGAAGCATTACCGCGACGCTGCTGTTCCTGATCTGCGCGGCCAGCATGTACAGCCGCATGCTGGGTCTTTCCGGCCTCCCTACTGAAATGGCCACCTTGTTCGATCAGCTTGGCGCCGGATTTTACGGCATGTTGGCGTTTTATGTGATCGTGGTGATTATCCTCGGCACCATCGTGGATTCGGTCTCGATCATGCTGATCATGGTGCCGCTGTTCCTCGCCGCGCTGAAATTCTTCGAGATTGATCTCGTGTGGTTCGGCATCGTCACCGTGATCGCGACCGAAATCGGATTGCTGACGCCGCCGCTGGGGCTCTCGGTCTTCGTGGTGCATTCGACGCTCGCGCGGCCGGATATCTCGCTCAAGGATATTTTTATCGGCGCGGCGCCGTTCGCGCTTGCGATGCTGTTCGTGCTCATCGTCGTAATCGCCTATCCGCCCATCGCGACGTTTCTCGTGAACCTCTAGCCGCGAGCCCGCCGAAGGGCTTTCGAACGATATGAAACTCGGCTTCTTCACCCAGCCCGTCCACCCCATTACCCGGAATTACCGCGAGACCCTCGAAGAGGACCGCGAGGCGTTTATCCTGGCCGACCGGCTGGGCTATGAAGAAGCGCTGCTGGGCGAACACTACACCGACCTGGCCGAGCCCATCACCTCATGCCTGATGTTCATCGCGAGCCTCGTCCGCGACGCGCCCCGCATCCGGCTCGGCAGCGCGGTCCTGAACCTGCCCGCCTATCATCCGGTGATGGTCGCCGGTCAGGTGGCGATGATCGATCACATGCTCGAGGGGCGCTTTATTTTCGGCATCGGGCCAGGCGGTTTGATGTCCGACATCGAGGTGTTCGGCAATCTTGAACTCGACCGCAACGAAAAAATGGTCGAGTCCTTCGACCATATCGTCGCCCTGTGGAACGGCGAGGCTCCCTACGATCGCGAAGGCGACCATTACGCTTTCTCCACCGAGCGCACGTTGCTGGCGGAAATCGGCCAGGGCATCGCGCCAAAGCCCTTTCAGCTGCCGCATCCGCCGGTGGTGGTGACCGCGCTGACGCCGTCGTCCCACGGCATCACCCTGGCCGCCGAACGCGGCTGGACGCCGATTTCATCCAACTATGTCCAGCCCCGGCTGGTGAAGACCCATTTGCCCAAATATCTCGAGGGGCTGCGCAATGCCGGCCAGCCCGAGGACCCATCCGGCTGGCGCGTCGCGAAAAGCATCTTCGTGGCCGATGACGAAAACACCGCGCGCGATTATGCGAAAGTAGAAACAGGGCCTTATGGCCATTATTTCGACTCGATTATTACCAAACTCACGCGCGGAAAACGCTATGATCTGTTCAAGTCGCGGCCCGATATGGCGGACGACGAAGTCTCCGTGGCGCACTCGCTGGAAACCCAGGTAATCGCCGGCACGGTGCCCAGCGTGGTCGATCAGATCCTCGCGTTGCGCGAGGAAATTGGACCGTTCGGCACCCTCCTCTACACCGGACACGACTGGCGGGACACGGCGCTGGGAAAACGCTCCATGGTGTTGATGGCGGAACAGGTGATGCCCCGCGTCAATGAGGTGCTCGGGGAATAGCGCGCTTTCTCATTTTAGAAACCGCTCACCGCGATCCAGATCAGACGAAGCGCGAGCACGGTCAGGACGATCTGGAAGCCGATGCGGAACAAGCGCTCCGGAATCCGATCCAACGCCTTGCCGCCGAGCCAGATGCCGGCGGCCGACGTCGCGATCATCGCGGCGATCAGCGGCGCATAGCTGCCAAACCCGACGCCGAGAACACCGAAGGCCGTGACCTTGGCGATATGAGCAATGCACATCAGCCCGCCGACCGTCGCGATATGATTGCGACGGTCCGGGGCCGCGGCGGCGGTGAAAGGAGCCAACAGCGTTCCCGTGGCGCTGACGAACATGCCGAGGAATGTGACCACGAATCCCACAAACGCGAAGCGCCCACGTTCCGGGCCGAACCGCGCGATATGCGGCACCCAGGCCAGGACGAGAATACAGCCGCCCAGAACCAGTTGCAGCGTGCTTTCCGGCAGGCTGATGAATATATGTCCACCGATCGCCGCCCCGATGATCGAGCCCAATGTGAACGGCAGCGCGGTGTCGCGCATCAGATAGCGCCAGCGCGCGACCGCCATGGTCGCGCTTACGCCGAGTTGAATGATCGTATGCACCGGGATTAACAGCGCCGGCGGAAAGACGAACGCCATGACGGCGAGCAGAATCAGCCCACCCGCGGTGCCGGACACCGCCGCGATGAAAGCAGTCAACAGAGCCAAGAACGAAAACCCGGCGAAGATCCAGATATCGATCCCCGCCATTCCCAGAAACTGTCCGCTTGCGCCGTCCATGCCCGTCCGCCAAGGTCCCACCGACCGGCATCATAGCTGAAAATTTTCCTGCTGGCCGCCATCCCGTGGCGGCGCTGCTTGTGCGCAGGCGGTGATTCGGGTGGAATCGCCCTTGTGTTCCGGACGGTGCCGGAGCAACGGGAGCCCTTCATGCGATTCAAGATTATCAATCGGCGTGGTTTTCTGGTCGGCGCTGCATTCCTGATTGCCGTAACGGCTATGTCGGACGACGTTTTCGCCAAGGCAAAGAAGAAAAAAATCACTGGTCCGGTGACCCAGGCCACCGCGCTTGTCGGCGGGACGGTAATCGACGGCCGGGGCGGCGCGCCGTTGGTGAACGGGACCGTGCTTTTTCGGGACGGAAAAATTCTGGCGGTCGGTGCGTCCGCGAAAATAAAGCTTCCGAAGAATACCCGCGTGATCCGTATCGACGGGAAGACGGTGCTACCCGGATTGATCGACGCCCACGTCCATATCACAGGATCGGGCGGCGGCCAGGTGGACAAACACGAATTTTTGCCGGTGGCGACCGTCAACAATTTAAGAAGCTATTTGAAATTCGGCGTTACGGCGGTGTTCGATTCCGGCACCAACCCGTTGCTCGAGGCGCGAAGTCAGGCAATCCGCTCCGGTCGGATGCTGGGGCCGAAACTGTTCGGCGTCAAATACGTGCTCGGCGCGCCGGGGTCACGGCCTTTCGGTATGCTCGCCAACAGTTCCTTGCGGGCGCTTCTATCGCCTGTCTATCTGGAAATCGCATCGATCGAAGCCGCCAACAAGGCCATCGCCCGGGTCGCGGCCGACCAGACCAGCGGCGTCAAGATTTTCAATGCCCGCGTCGAATTTTCGGGCGCGCTCCCAAACGCATCCCACAAGCCAAGACTGACCGGGGAAGTTCTTGGCGCGCTGATCGAGGCAGCTCACGGCAAAAAACTAAAGGTGCTGATGCATGTGACCCATCCCAGCGAGGCGCGGGAAGCCATCCTCGCCGGGGCGGATGCGCTGGTCCATTCGATCACCATGCCGGAAGCCGACGTTGAATCCATCTTCCGGATCATGGCGGAGCGCAATGTCGCCTATGTCCCGACACTGGCGCGGATCGAAGCGGTATATGCCCCGAAACGGAGCGCGGCCGGCATCCAGAACATGCGCGGCAAAATCTGGGACGTTATTCTCGACAGTCTGCTCTCGCCACGAAGCGCGGCCATCAACAAATCACCGAAGGCGATGGAAGAGGCGCGGCGCAAATTCAAAATCGCCTCTGCCAATCTCGGCCATGCGATGCAGGCCGGTGTCAGGATCGTCATGGGCACCGATTCCGGTTTTGCCGGCATGCCGCACGGCGCCACGGTATCGCGCGAAATGCTGTTGATGGCGGCGGCCGGCATGACCCCCATGCAGGTAATCGAGGCCGCGACCCGGAATGCCGCCGATCTACTGGGTGAAGGCAAACGGCTGGGCACGATCGAGAAGGGCAAGATCGCGGACCTGCTGGTGCTCAATGCCAGTCCGTTGCGGGACATGTCCAATATCCGCGCCGTCGCCTCCGTCGTGCGCGGTGGATATGTGATCGATCCGCGAGGCATTCCCTTCGAGGACGCGCCGCGGTAGCGGTATTCGCCGCGTCTATTCCTGCCAGCCGACGATCGGAGTGAACATTTCCCCGAGATCGAGCGGGCGATCGACAAATCCCTGATCGAGCAGATAGCGGGCGAAGGCGTCGAGCGTCGGACGATTGGCGTCGATCCCGTAGGGCCAGGGATCGCCGCCGAACAACGACTCCATTTCGTCGAGATCGGCGAACAGCCAGGGCAGCATATAGCGCATCGCGCCGGAGAACCGCATCTGCTCCAGCGCCCAGTCGCGCGAACGGACAAAGGCCTTGTACAGGCTTTCCGCGACCCAGGGATTTTCCCGGTAAAGCGCCTCGCGCATCACCAGCGTATGCATGATCGGATATATCCCGGTCTCGCGATAAGCGTCCCGCTCGATTTCACGGTAGTCGGGGAACAGGCGGGCCACCGAAGGAGACTGCCCAAGCGCGGCCGGCCGGCGCGCGCCGATCAGCGCGTCGATTTCGCCCGCCGCCAGCATGTTCGACAACGTGCCCTTCTCTCCGATGGCCTCGATCGAAAGTGGAGAATTCGGCCGCAAATCCATATCCGCGTCGGTCCGACGCGGCGCATCTACTCCGCCTTCCACCCAGTGGACGCCACTGAGGTCGACACCGTACTGTTCGCCAAGGATACCGCGAATCCAGACCGCCGCCGTCTGGCGATATTCCTGGACGCCGATGCGCTTGCCTTCGAGGTTTCCGGCCGACGATATCCCCGCCTCTTTGTTGATGAAGATGAAACCGTGGCGAAATACCCGCGACGGAAAGACCGGCAGCGCGACAAATGGAAAATTGCCGCGCGATCGCCGGGTCAGATAATGCGAGAGCGACATTTCCGCGACATCGAAGGAGTCGGTCTTCAGCATGCGCGCGAAGATTTCCGGCGGCGACTGGATGGCGACATAGGTCGCCTCGATTCCCTCAATGGCGACTTCCCCGGTCCGGATCGCCTCCATGCGGTCGTAGGGACCACATGCGATGCTCAGTTTCAAATCGCTCATAAGGCATTCTCCCATTCTCAATTTAACTCAATTGCCGGACCAAATGCGGCCATCCGCCGTCGATCGAATCATTGGGAAATTTACCCCGGCGGAAACCCTACGGCTTCTCCGATATTAACCCGCCGTTAGCAATTTGGGCGCGGACTGTATCCCGGGAGCCGTCAAAAACGACGACGGGATGAGGAGCCATGTTGAAAATGCCTGCGCTGTCGGGCCGGTTTGGCCCGTATCGAAAATTCGAAAATCACCCGGCGGGAATGCGCCTGCTCAGATCTGCGGCGCTGATCGGCATCGGTGTCATGCTTTCCGGATCCCATCCGGGGCCGCGCGCCCTGCCTCATGTGATTTCGGCCGCTGACGCGGTCAAATATCGTCAGATCTTCAAAGCCGAACGCGATCAGAAATCCGCGACGGCGAAACGTCTCATCGACGGGTTGGACGACCCGATACTCATGGGACACGTGCTCGCCGAACGTCACCTTCGGGCGAAGCGGCCCTCCTACAAGGCGATCCGCCAATGGCTGCGCGAATATCGCGGCCATCCCGACGCCGAGCGTATTTATGCGCTCGCGATCCGGCACCGCCCGGATGGCGTCCGGCTGCCGGTCTCACCGAAAGCCAAAAGCGCGGCGCTGGGGGCGGAGACCACGCCTCCTCGGACATATTTTTCCGACCGCAAGCGTAGCCGGGCTCAGCAGCTGAAGGTCGCCGACATCAAGCGTGCGCTGCGCATATGGTTGAAACGGGGCTGGATCGGCCGTTTCGAGAAACTGTTGCAACGGGGTTACGTGGTCCGCCTGCTCGATCGCTTCGAAATGAACAAGGCCAGGTCCATGGTGGCCGCCGCCTGGTTCTACCGGGGGGACGACGAGAAGGCGCTTCGCATCGCAAGCGCGGCGCTAACACAGGCCGGCAAGGAATTGCCGCTGACACACTGGGTCGCGGGCCTCGCCGCGTGGCGACAGAAACGGCATGAGCTGGCCGCGCAGCATTTCAGTACGCTGGCCGCAACGCCGAAAGTATCGCCCTGGATTGCGTCCGGCGCCGCATACTGGGCCGCGCGGACCTATGCCCGACTGGGCGATTCCGGCCAATCCGGAAAATGGCTGGCCGAGGCGGCGCGACATCGCTACACGCTATACGGCCTTCTCGCCCGTTCGGCGCTCGGCGTTAAAGCGCATGGATACGCCCACCCCCCGACCCTTACGCGCTCCATGGCCGTTCGCCTGACTGAGTTGCCTCGGGGCAAGCGCGCGCTGGCGTTGATCCAGATCGGCGAAAAAATCAGGGCGGAGCAGGAATTGCTGCACATCGAGGACTGGCGGCGCCCCGAAATCGCCGAGGCGTTACAAGCGCTTGCTCACCGGTCCAACCTGCCGGCGCTCTCGTTGAAGTTGGCGCGGCGTCTGTCGAGTCGGACCGGTGGATACGCCGCCGGCCTTTTCCCACTGCCG
>CAZPMO010000211.1:0-7268 GCA_964587515.1 uncultured Rhodospirillaceae bacterium
TCTCCGGCGGCGCGGCGCGTCGGTTGCGCTGGAGCCCGCCAACCCGGCCCACGAGACCCGCATCTTCGGCCCCGATCAGGTCAAGGTGCAGGGCAAACTCGCCGCCCTGTTCCGCAAATACTAATAACGCCGATCATCGTCGACCCGGCGACCAGAGGCGTCGGCCACGCACGTCCGCGACGCTGAGCACCCGGATGGCGTCGCCGTCCAGCCACAGCGCATGCGCGCCATGACGCCACAGATCGAACCTGTCGATCACCGTTCGGGGTTGCCGGCAGCGCCAGGGTTTGACCGGCACGCTCGAGACCACGGCGGTCGCGATTCCGCAATCCTCGGCCAAGGCGTCGGCGCGGCGCACCAACGCCACCGTGCGCCCATGTGCGCGATAGATGCAGCCGAGCGCGTCGCAGGCCAGCCTGCCGCCGGCGCCATAGCCCTCGCGCGGCCAGGAAAGCGCGGCGGTTTCCCCAGCGCGCCGCAGCCAGATCTCACCCTCGAACCGCGCAACGCGGCGTGACGACAGGGCCAATGCGCCATCATCGGCCTTGACCGCCATCAGGCGTCCGGAGCCGTCGATCAGCACATCGGGCGGGCGCACACCGGGAAGAAGCGATAGTCCCGCGACCACCGCGACGAGACCAAAGGCCCGCCAGCGCGTCCGCCACAGACAGAGCCACAACCCACCAATCGTAACCAGACCGATCGCGGCCGGCGGCATCGCGGGTATCTGCTTGACCGCGCCGGGCCAGGACGCGACGGTGCGCGCGGTCTCGATCACCGCGTCGATCCCCCACCCCATGGGCGCAAGGGCCAGCGCTTCGAGCCCGAACGGCATCAGCAGGAATGCGACGATGGCCCACGGCATGATCCAGAACCCGGCCAACGGCACCGCGATGAGGTTGGCGGCAAGGCCATAGAGCGCCAGCCGATTGAAGTGATAGACGGCGAATGGCCCGGTGGCGATGCCGGCGACCAGCGTGGTCAGCACGACGCCCAGCCCATAGATCAGAAAACGCCGCGCCAGGCCGCCATCGCCGTGCCATTTGGCGAAACGCGCGCCCATGGATTCATAGACCGCGATCAGCGCCACCACCGCCGCGAAAGAAAGCTGGAAGCTCGCGCTCAACAGGCTTTCGGGCGCGATCAGGAGAACCAGCGCCGCGGCCAAGGCCACCAGACGCATGGACAGCGCGGTGCGGTCCAGCGTCACCGCCAACAACACCACCGCCAGCATGATGAAGGCCCGTTGGGTCGGCACCGTCGCGCCGGAAATCAGCAAATAGCAGAAAGCCCCCATCAGCGCGCCCATGGCCGCCCATATCTTCACCGGCCGGCGCAGCACCAGCGGCTCGATCGCGGAAAAGACAAGGCGCAACGCGAAAAACAGAATGCCCGCGACCAGCCCCACATGCAGCCCGGAAATCGCCAGCAGATGAGCGAGGCCGGCGTCGCGCATCGCGCCCAGCACCTCGTCCGGGATGGCGCCCCGCTCGCCGGTCATCAGCGCCGCCGCGACGGCGCCGGTGGGCGCGTCGAGGCTCGAAATAATCCGCGCCGTGATGGAATGGCGCAGCCGCGCGAGGATGGAATGGCGCAGCCGCGCGAGCGCGAGCGACCAGGAACTGCCGCCACCGGCGGGATCGACGATGCGCACGCGCGAGACCGCGAAACCGACGGCGCCGAGCCGTTGAAAATAGGCCAGACGCGCGAAATCGAACGCGCCGGGCGATGCGGGCGACGGCGGCGGCATCAGGATCGCGCGCACGGACACCATATTCCCGGGACGCAATTCCGTCGGCGCGGCGCGAAGCTTGACGCGCACCCGTTCGGGCGTTCGGTCCGGCGCGAGCCGCCCGATGACGGGTCGTTCGAGCACCAGCCGCCGGCCGCCATCGGCGACGCGGCGGACCGAAACCACGCGCCCTTCGACGGAAACCGGCCCAAGGCGTTTTTCCAACACCGGCGCGGCCACCGAAACCGCCCGCAATTGCGCCGCCGCGAACCCGGTTGCAATCGCGAGCACCGCGATCGCGGGGAGGAACAGGCGATAGGACCAGACCCGCGTTATGGCGAGGAGTACACAGGCGGCAACGCCGATAGCGATGCCCGACCAGCGGGGCGGCTCGACCGGCAACATGAAATAGATCACAATGCCGGCGCCGAGGCAGACGGGCAGCCACAGGACCCAGCGTCTCCGCTCCGCCGCGAGGATTTCCCCGATGCCACCAACCCGGGCCATACGCCCTGTCTCCCCTTGATCGCACCGTTAATGCGAACCCAGGACCTTAACCTGACACGCGCCTACTTTCATCATCCGAAGTGTGCTAAACAGCCGCCCGTTTCCGCCGCTTCACCCTGTTCACGACATTCGGGATACCATGTCGGTCGTTGTCCGCTTCGCACCCTCGCCCACGGGCTTCCTGCATATCGGAGGCGCGCGGACGGCGCTGTTCAACTGGCTGTTCGCCCGCCATCACGGCGGCAAATTCCTGCTGCGCGTCGAAGATACCGACCGCAAGCGCTCGACCGACGACGCGATCAAGGCGATCTTCGACGGTCTCGGCTGGCTTGCCCTCGACTGGGACGAAGAACCGGTCTTTCAATCGCGCAACCTCGACCGCCACGCCGAGATTGCCCGCGAATTGCTGGCGGCCGGCAAGGCGTATCATTGCTATTGCACCCCGGAAGAACTCGCCGAAATGCGCGATCGCGCCCGCGCCGAGGGCCGCTCCATGCTCTATGACGGGCGTTGGCGCGACCGTGATCCGTCGGAGGCGCCGCCCGATATTCCCCCCGTGGTCCGCTTCAAGGCGCCGCGCGAGGGCGAAACGGTCATCGCCGACGCCGTGCAGGGCGAAATCAACGTCGCCAACGCCCAGCTCGACGACATGGTGCTGCTGCGGGCCGACGGGACGCCCACATACATGCTGTCGGTGGTGGTCGACGACCATGATATGGGAATCACCCACGCCATACGCGGCGACGACCATCTGACAAACGCCTTTCGCCAGACCCAGCTGTTCCGCGCCCTCGGCTGGACGCCCCCCGAATACGCCCATATCCCGCTGATACACGGCGCCGACGGCGCCAAGCTTTCCAAGCGGCACGGCGCGCTCGGGGTCGATGCCTATCGCGATATGGGTTTCCTGCCGGAAAGCGTTTTCAACTATCTGTTGCGGCTGGGCTGGAGCCACGGCGACGACGAGATCATCGGCCGCGACCAGGCCGTCGCGTGGTTTGATCTGCCGTCGATCGGCCGGTCGCCGGCCCGCTTCGACATGGAAAGGCTGACCAGCCTGAACGCCCATTATCTGCGCGAGGCCGACGACAACCGCCTGCTCGACCTGATCCGGCCGGCGCTGGAGGAAACGCTGGGCGACGCGCTCGGAGAGGATGCGGCGGCGCGCGTCACAACCGGTCTGCCGGGAATTAAATCTCGTGCGAAGACCATACCGGAACTCGCTGAAAACGCTGCATTATATGCCTTGAGCAGACCCGTTTCGATAAACGAAAAGGCCGCGAAATTACTCGACGGAGACGCCCGCAAACTACTCGTCGGACTGCGCGCCGAACTTGCCCGGATCAGCTCATGGGACGAGGCCCAAATCGAAACGGCGGTGCGGGGCTTCGCCGACGCATCCGGCGTCAAGCTTGGCCAGGTCGCCCAACCCCTGCGCGCCTCCTTGGCTGGCAGCACCGTATCGCCGGGAATCTTCGAAGTCGCTTATGCGCTCGGCCAGGAGGAAACGCTTGGCCGGCTCGACGATGTCGCTGGTTAACAGGCGGCGCGCCGCGAAGTTTGATTCCGGGCCGCGAAACCGTTAGTTTCCGACCAAGCTCGAGACCGGGGAACGACCTGTCCTCGATATAAGGGATTCCAGAATGAGCCAAGACTCTTCCTCTGCGGCGACACCGCCGAAAGACAGCATGTATCTGACCGATAACGCGACCGGGGAGCAGGTCACGCTGCCCGTGATCAGCGGCTCCGTCGGCCCCAAGGTTATCGACGTCCGCCGCCTGTACGGCGACACCGGTTATTTCACCTACGATCCCGGTTTCACTTCCACCGGAAGCTGCGAATCCAAAATTACGTTTATTGATGGCGATAACGGTGTCCTGCTCTATCGCGGCTATCCCATCGAGCAACTCGCGAAGAGCAGCGATTTCATGGAGGTGTGCTACCTCCTGCTGTTCGGCGAACTGCCGACCGACGACCAGAAAAGCAATTTCGTGCACGACATCACCTATCACACGATGGTGCACGAGCAGATGCACAAGTTCATCGAGGGCTTTCGGCGCGACGCGCACCCGATGGCCATCATGTGCGGCGTGGTTGGCGCGCTGTCGGCGTTCTATCACGACAGCACGGATATTTCGGACGCCCATCAGCGCATGGTGGCTTCCTATCGCCTGATCGCGAAAATGCCGACCCTGGCCGCCTGGGCGTTCAAATATTCCCAGGGCCAGCCCTTCATGTATCCGCGCAACGACCAGTCCTACGCCGAGGATCTGGTGTATATGATGTTCGCCACGCCGTGCGAGGACTATGAAGTCAGCCCGGTGGTGGCGCGCGCTATGGACCGAATCCTGATCCTGCATGCCGACCATGAGCAAAACGCGTCGACATCGACGGTGCGGCTCGCGGGTTCGAGCGGCGCCAACCCGTTCGCCTGCATCGCGGCCGGCATCGCGAGCCTGTGGGGTCCCGCCCATGGCGGCGCCAACGAAGCCGTGCTCGCCATGCTCAACGAGATCGGCAGTTCCAACCGCATCCCGGAATATATCGAGAAGGCGAAAAACGCCGACGATCCGTTCCGGCTGATGGGCTTCGGACACCGGGTCTACAAGAATTTCGATCCGCGCGCGACGCTGATGCGCGAGACCTGCCATGAAATCCTCGACGAACTCGGCATCAAGGACGAGCCGTTGCTCGAACTCGCCATGGAGCTGGAACGCATCGCGCTGGAAGACGAGTATTTCGTCGAGCGAAAGCTCTATCCCAATGTCGATTTCTATTCCGGCATTATCTTCCGGGCGATCGGCATTCCGGTCAGCATGTTCACGGTGATTTTCGTGGTTGCCCGCACTGTCGGCTGGATCGCGCAGTGGAACGAGATGATCGAGGATCCGAACCAGAAGATCGGGCGACCCCGCCAACTCTATACCGGACCCAACAAGCGCGATTTTGTTCCGATCGACAAGCGGGGCTGAAAATAGGCGCGGCTGAAATTAATCGCGCTGGATCAGCTCGATCTTGTAACCGTCCGGATCCTCGATAAACGCGATATCGCGCGAACCGCCGCCGAATTTCATAGGACCCGGCGGGCGCGGGATGCTGACGCCTTCCTTGGCCAGCGCCTCGCAGGTCTTGTAGACGTCCGGCACCGCCACGGCGAGGTGACCGAAGGCCGAGCCAAGCTCATAAGCCTCTTCCTGATCCCAGTTATAGGTCAGTTCAAGCACGGTGCTGCTGTCCTCGTCGCCATTGCCGAGGAAGGTATTGGTGAATTTTCCGTCGGGAAATTCCTTCTGGCGAAGCAACTTCATGCCCAGATGGCGCGTGTAAAAATCAACCGATTTATCGACATCCATGACCCTGAGCATGGTGTGCAGATAACGGTAATTCTCCGTGCCCGTTGTATCGCTCATGCCTTTGCTCCCACTTCCCTGTTTTCGTTTAATTCCATATCCCCGGCATCTCCGCGCATGATGCGCAGCACCATTTCGGCGGCCCGGTCGCTCGGTGACGCGCCGTCCGGACGCAGCATCTCCAGCGCTTCGCGGCCCGCGTCGAGTTGCGCCCGCCGCGCTTCTCCGTCATCCAGAAGACGGGCAGCTTCATCGGCGATCCGGTCGGCGCGGCAGTCCTTCAACAACAACTCGGGGACCGCGAGGCGGTCCAGCAGCAGATTAATCAGACAGACATAGTCGACCCGAACCATCCGGTTGACAAGGGCTCCGGTGAGCGGGTTCAGCCGATAGCCGATCACCATGGGGACGCCGGCAAGCGCGAGATCAAGCGCCACCGTGCCGGAAGCGGCGATGGCCACGTCGCAGGCCGCCATCGCGTCATAGCGCTCCTGATCGCCGCGCGCCAACACCGGGTTGCCCGGCCAGTCCGCGCAGGCCCCGGCGATACGTTCCTCGAGACCCTGCGCCACCGGAATGACGACGCGCAACCCCGGCCGTTCGGCGGCAAGCCGCCTGACCGCATCACCGAATATGGGGTGCAACCGGCTGATCTCGCCGCCACGACTGCCCAGCAGGACGCCGATCACCGGCCCGTCGCCGTCGAGCCCGTGACGGGCGCGAAACCCCGGCCCATCGGCCGACGCCGCGCGGGTTTCGAGACAAGGATGGCCGACAAAGGTGCACGGCAGCCCGACGCGCTCGAAATAAGGCGGCTCGAACGGAAGCAGGGCAAGAAGATGCTGGATATGGCGGGCATATTTGCGCGCCCGGCCCGGCCGCCAAGCCCAGACCGTGGGCGCCACGTAATGCACCAGCGGCGCCTCAAAACCTTTAAGGCGCCGCCACACCCCGAAACAGAAGGCAGGCGCGTCGATCGAAACCACCACGTCCGGGCGCAGGCGCTTTATGTCCGTCGCGGTCTCCGACATGCGCCGCACGATCGCGGCAAGCCGTGGCAAAATTTCGAATATTCCCATCACAGATAACTCCGCGATCGGGAACAGGCTCGACAGCCCCGCCGCTGTCATCGCCTCGCCGCCGAGCCCGGCGAAATGGACATCATCACCGGCGCGGCGTTTCAACGCGGCCATCAATCGTGCGCCAATTGCGTCGCCGGAGGGTTCGCCCGCGATCAAATAGACGAGCGGCGAGGCGCGATCCGGCGTCGCATTGGTCTCGGGCGACCCGTTCACCGTGGCCCCGCAATGCCGACCACGAATATCCCAGCCGCGTCGGCGGCGCGGACCACATCGTCGCTGTCGATAATCAGGGCATTCCCCGCTTCAACCGCAATGCCGCGCAGACCGGCCGCCGCCGCGCGCGCCACCGTTTCCGGTCCGATCGCCGGCAGATCGATACGGCGTTCCTGGCCGGGCTTGCTGACCTTTACCAGGACGCCGCCCGGCCCCTCATGGCGGAGCGCAGCGCAGCGTTCGATCAGCCGGTCGGTGCCCTCGGCGGCTTCCACGCCGAGCACCAATCCCTGCTGAACGATCGCGCCCTGACCGATATCAAGCCCACCGAGCGCCCGCGCGACCTCGGCGGCGCGCGTGATATCCGCAAGCGCGTCGTCATCC
>CAZPMO010000211.1:7278-7803 GCA_964587515.1 uncultured Rhodospirillaceae bacterium
TTACCAACTGCGCCGTATCCACGGCCACTTCGCCAAAGCCCGCTGCCAACGCCCGCGCGATTTGCCGTTCGGTCACCGGCGAGCAGCTTCCCGACATCACCAGCGCCCGCGCGACCTCGGCGGCGCGCGTGATATCCGCAAGCGCGTCGTCATCCGGCGCGACAACGCCATATTGCCGCTGTTCAGCCAGCAAACCATCGAGAACGGTCTCCGGCCCGATCACCGTCAGCCCTTCATCCTCAAGCGCCCGGGCGAAGGCCGTCAAAAAGGAATCATCGCCGAACAACGCCTTGCCGATCCGCGCAAGAAATTTTACGGACCAGCCGTCGAGTGTCAGATCCGACATGGAAGGCCGGCCGACATTGCCGACGAACACCACTTCGCTGACGCCGGCGGCGCGCATCAACTTTATACCCTTGCCGCCCTGCCCCATCTTGACCCAGGCGTCTGGCGGCGTGGTGAGCCGGCCGGGATCGGCCTGGCCTTCGATGGCGAGAAGAAAGACCTCGCGGCCGCGCATATGAC
>CAZPMO010000212.1:0-7801 GCA_964587515.1 uncultured Rhodospirillaceae bacterium
GTCTTGTGAATTGATCAACGGCGCTAACCGCGCCGCGATTCCCCATTTTCATTGTCCGTGATTCCGGCGAGCAACGGCACGAAACGGACAGGCCACAAGGTCTCGCTGTCGAACCCATCTTCGGTCCAACGGCATTTCAGCAAATGCTGCGTATCGGGAGTTCCGCCCACCGGAATGATCATGATGCCGTCCGGCGCGAGCTGTTCGACCAGCGCCGAGGGAACTTCCTCGGCCGCCGCCGTCACGATGATGCGGTCGAACGGCGCCTGCTCCGGCCAGCCGAGCCGGCCATCGGCGCGCTTGGTGACGATGTTGTTGAGCCTGAGGTCGCGAAAGCGCTTGTCGGCCTCGGCCAGCAGATCGCGATCGCGTTCGATCGAATAGACCCGCCGGCACAGCTTCGAGAGCACCGCCGCCTGATAACCCGACCCGGTGCCGATCTCCAACACCTTCATGCGCGCGCCGATCTCGAGTTCCTGGGACATGAACCCGACCACCGCGGGCTGGCTGATGGTCTGGCCATGGCCGATGGGCAGCGCGGTGTTCTCGTATGCCTGATCGCGAAATGTCGCCGGCACGAATTCCTCGCGCGGTACGCGCTCAATGGCGCCCAGCACGTTTGTGTCGGTAATGCCCTGGCCGCGCAACTCCATCACCAGACGGATCTTGGTCGTTTCCAGGGTCATGGGAAAATTTTCCGAAGCGCCGTCATTGTGCGCCGGTGGGTAAGATCGAGCCCTAGCGGGGTGATCGCGATCCGGCCCGCGTGCACCGCTTCCAGGTCCGAACCCCGGAATGACGGGTCTTCATCGCGTTCCGCGCCGATCCAGACATAAGGGTGGCCGCGCGGATCGATGCCTTCGTTCAGCCGGCCGCCGATCTTGCGGCGTCCCTGGCGCGCGATCTCGATGCCTTCGACCCGGTCGTGCGGCACGTTGGGAAAATTGACGTTGATCAGCACGCCGCGTGGCCAGCCCGCCGCCGCCAGCTTTTTGATGACCCCGGCGGCGTGATGTTCCGCGGTCGACCAGGGTACGGAGACCCCGTTCTTGCGCACCTGGCTCAACGCCATCGCGGGAATGCCGATCAGCGTCGCCTCGATCGCCGCCGCCACGGTGCCGGAATAGGTAATGTCTTCGCCCAGATTGCCGCCGGCATTGATGCCCGACAGCACCAGGTCGGGCGGGTTGCCTTTCATGATGTGGTTCACGCCCAGCAGCACGCAGTCGGTCGGCGTGCCGCTGACCGCGAATTTGCGCGCCGACACCTTGCGGATGCGCAGCGGCGCGGTCAGCGTCAGCGAATGGCCCGACGCGCTCTGCTCGGTCTCGGGCGCGACCACCCATACCTCTTTCGCCAGGGCGCGGGCGATGCGCTCCATCGACTTCAGCCCGGGGGCGTGGATACCGTCGTCATTGGCGACGAGGATGCGGGACTTTGAAAGATCCATGCGGCTCAGCGATCGGGGCCGATCACGTCGACCCCGTTCATATAGGGGCGAAGCGCGTCGGGCACGGCGACGGAACCGTCCGCCTGCTGGTAATTCTCGATCACCGCGATCAACGCCCGGCCGACCGCCAGCCCGGACCCGTTCAGCGTATGCACGAATTCGGTGCCCTTTTTTCCGTCGCGGCGGAACCGCGCACGCATGCGCCGCGCCTGGAAATCGCCGCAGTTGGAACAGCTCGAAATTTCGCGGAACTGGCCCTGACCCGGCAGCCACACCTCGATGTCGTAGGTCTTGCGCGCGGAGAATCCCATGTCGCCGGTCGACAAAACCACAGTGCGGTAAGAAATTCCGAGGCGCTTCAACACTTCCTCTGCCGCCGCCGTCATGCGTTCATGCTCATCGGCCGACGCATTGGGATGGGCGATGCTGACCAGCTCAACCTTGGAGAACTGATGCTGGCGCATCATGCCGTGGGTGTCCTTGCCCGCCGCGCCGGCCTCGGAGCGGAAACACGGGGTCAGGGCGGTCACGCGCAGCGGCAGCGCGGACTCATCGAGGATTTCGCCCGCGAACAGATTGGTCAGCGGCACCTCGGCGGTGGGAATCAGCCAATGATCGACCGTGGTGCGAAACAGATCCTCGCCGAATTTCGGCAATTGGCCGGTGCCGTAGAGCGCGGTATCGCGGACCAGCACGGGCGGGTTGATCTCCCGGTAGCCGAATTCGGTGGTGTGCAGGTCCAGCATGAACTGCCCCAGGGCGCGCTCCATTCGCGCCAGTGCGCCCGACAGCACCACGAAGCGCGATCCCGACAGCTTCGCCGCGCCCTCGAAATCCATCATGCCGAGCGCGCCGCCGATATCGTGATGCTCTCTCGGGTCGAAATCGAGATCGGGCGCGGTCCCGACCCGGCGCACCTCGATATTGGCGCTCTCGTCCGCGCCATCGGGCACGTCATCGGCCGGCAAATTGGGTATCGCCTCGAGCGCGCGGTCGATATGGGCGTCACGTTCGCGGCTCAAATCCTCGAGCGCGGCCATGCGATCCTTCAGGGCCGCGACCTCGGCGATCAGCGCGTCGGCGTCCTCGCCGGCCTTCTTCGCGACGCCGATCTGCCTCGAGGCCTCGTTGCGACGCGTCTGGATTTCCTGCAATTCGGTCTGCGTCGCGCGCCGGGTCGCGTCGAGGTCGACGATCGACGCCGCCATCGCGTCGACGCCACGCCGTTTCAGCCCGGCGTCGAAGGCGTCCGAGTTCTCCCTTATCCAGCGCAAATCATGCATGCTCAATCGGCTCCCGGCGCGAACCTATACCGAATCAAGGCTCGGCGTCCTCGCCAGTGTCTTCGTCCTCATCCGCGGCCGCGTCGCGCTGGGCGCGTTTGCGCTCGGCCATTCGGGCGCCGACGATCGAAATCTCATAAAGCACGATGATGGGCAGCGCGAGACCGATCTGGCTTATCACGTCGGGCGGGGTCAGCAGCGCCGCGGCCACGAACACCGCGACGACGGCATAGCGGCGTTTGGCCTTGAGCCCTTCCGACGTCACGATCCCGGCGCGCGCCAGCAGGATCAGCACCACGGGCAGTTCGAACCCGATCCCGAAGGCGAAAATAAGACGCATCGCCAGCGATAGATATTGATCGACCTTGGGTTCGACCTCGATGGCGAGATCGCCGGCGGCGCCCGGTTTCTGGAAATCGAGGAAGAAATCCCAGGCCAGCGGCATGATGAAGTAATAGACAAGCGCCGCGCCCATGGTGAACAGGACCGGCGTCGCGATCAGGAACGGGATGAAAGCGCGCTTTTCGTGGCGGTAAAGCCCGGGCGCGATGAACATCCAGAGCTGGGACGAGATCAGCGGGAAGGCGATCAGCGCGGCGGCGAAAAAAGCGACTTTGATGTATGTGAAAAACGCCTCGTGGAGCGCGGTGAAGATCATCCGCGCGCCGTCGCGCTCTTCCATCGCGTCGGCCAGCGGCGCGACCAGGAAGGAGAAGATATCCTCGGCCACGAAGAAGCAGGCGAAAAAGGCGACGACGAAGCCGACCATGCAATAGATCAGGCGGCGGCGCAGCTCGACCAGATGATCGAGCAACGGCATTTTCTTTTGTTCCAGGGCGTCGGTTTCGGCCACGGTCAGCTGCGGGTTGTGGTGTCGGCCTCGTCGGCGACCGCCGAATCCTCCGGCGTTTCCTTCAGGGTGTCGTCCAGAGCGTCGTCCAGAGCGTCGTCGGCGATCGAGGTCTCCTCGCCGTCGTCGTCATCCTCGTCATCCATGTGATCGCTCAACCAGTCGCCCTGGTCGTAGTCGAACCCTTCTCCGATTTCGTTCTCGACGTCGGCGGTCAGCGTATTCATGGTTCCCGTCGGATCGAGATCGTCCTTGAGCTTGTCGAGTTCGGATTCGCGCACGATCTCATCGAGACCGCCCTGGAATTCACGCGCCAGGCCGCGCGCCTTGCGCACCCACATCGTCACGTTACGGATCGCGCCCGGCAGTTCCTTGGGACCGATAATGACGATCCCAAGCACGATTATGACCAGAAATTCCCACCCGCCGATGTCAAACATGGCGGCTCAACCTTTCGCGGCCTCGTCCTTTTTCTCGGTCTCCGACGCCGCCGCCCTGGTTTCCGCATTCAGGGTCTTGGCCGGCTCCTCGGCAGCCGCGCTATCGGCGCTGTCGGGATCCTTAAGGCCCTTCTTGAATGCTCTTATTCCCTTCGCGGCGTCGCCCATCAGGCCCGAAAGTTTGCCACGGCCACCAAATAGTAAAAGAACGAGAACGGCGATGACCACCCATTGCCATATGCCGGTGAATCCGCCCATGAACTTATACTCCCGTCATTCGAAATATATCGCTGCCTGGCGCGATCATCGCAGAAACGATGCTGCGTCGCAACATTGCGGGAGCCGGATTTTCCTGAATGATTTCAGCGCTGTCCGTATCGGGGTTAATCGTCTTCCTCTAACGGGAACACGAATGCCCGCGGCGGATCGATGCGGACGCCGACGACGCTGTTTTCCCCGGGCCGGTCGCCCCCTTGGACGCGGACATGCAGATGGAGTTCCTGGCCGTCTTCGCCGGGAACCGCCAGATGGACCAGGCTCGACTGGCCGAGCATGCGCGATGTCAGAACCTTGGCGGTCCGCGCTCCCTCGCCCTCGGCCACGATGAACACGGATTCAGGGCGGACAAACACCTCAACCGCCGTTCCATTCGCTATTCCCGGTGCCATCACGCGGCCCATCCCGGTCTCCACCTGCCCTTCGGCGACCACGCCGGGGATGCGGTTGACCTCGCTGAACAACCCGGCGACGAAAGCATCGGCCGGCGCCTTGTAGAGTTCTTCCGGGGCGCCCTGCTGGACGATGCGACCGTCGCGCATTACCGCGATTCGGTCGCCCAGGAACATCGCTTCCTCGGGATCGTGGGTGACGATCAAAGTGGAGGCCGCGCTCTGCTTCAGAACGTGCAGGACGAGATCGCGAAGCTGACTGCGCAGCCTGACGTCGAGGTTCGAAAACGGCTCGTCGAGCAGGAAAAGCCTCGGCCGGGGGGCGCGCGCGCGCGCCAGCGCGATGCGCTGCTGCTCGCCGCCGGACAGCACGTGCGGATAGCTTTCGGCATAGCCCAGCATGCCGACCTGATCCAGCACTTCGCGCGCGCGTTTCTGGCGCTCGTCCTCGGTAAGGTGACTGAGGCCGAAGGTTACGTTTTCGAGCACGGTGAGATGCGGAAACAGTGCGAAATCCTGAAACAAAAGACACATCGAACGCCGTTCCGGCGGAATGCTGAAAGACGGGTCGGCCAGGGTCTCGCCATCGACCAGGATGCTGCCTTGCTGCAAATCCTCGAGCCCCGCGATCAGGCGCAGCAGGGTGGTCTTGCCGCAGCCCGACGGGCCGAGCAGGCAGAGAATTTCCCGGGTCCCCACCTGTAGGCTGACATCTTCCAGCACGCGCCGGTCGCCGAAAGCGTGCCCGACCCCTTTGACTTCCAGCCCGTCCTGAACCGCACCCGCCTCAGTCATCGCTCTGCCCCGGTCTTGCGCGGGCGATCGCGACGCTCAGCGCGATCACCGGCACGATGCCGACCAGAACGATTCCAAGCGCCGGCGTCGCGGCCAAGGCGAGCTGTTCGTCGGAGGCGATCTGATAGGCCCGGATCGCCAGCGTATCGAAGTTGAAGGGCCGCATGATGATGGTGGCCGGCAGTTCCTTCATCACATCGACGAATACCAGCATTGCCGCGGTCAGCAGACTCCCCCACATCAACGGCGCGTGCACGCGCCTGACCATGCCGAACGGCGTCTGACCGAGAGTCCGCGCCGCGCAGTCCATATTGGGCGTGATCTTGGCGAGGCTTGCCTCGACCGTATTGAGTGAAATGGCGAGGAAGCGAACCAGATAAGCGAAAACCATGCCGCCGACGGTTCCGGTGATGATCAGCCCCGTCGAGAATCCCAAATTCGAGCGCACCCAGGCGTCGATGCCATTATCGATCTGCGTCGAGACCAGCAAGATTCCGACCGCGATCACCGCACCCGGCACCGCGTAACCCATGCTGGAAATCCGTGTCGCGGCGCGTATCGCCATAGAGGGCTTGAGACGCATGCCATAAGCCAGCAACAGGGCGACCGCGACCGCCGCGACCGCGGTAATCGCGGCCAGGACAAAACTGTTCAGCGCATACACCAACAGCCCGGCGTCGAGCGACTCGCCCGCGGTCTCGACCGACCACGCCAACAGCACGCCGGCGGGCAACAGGAAACCGAGGAATACCGCGCCGAAGCAAGCCGCGAATGCCGCCCAGCCCCTCAAGCCGGTCAGCAGATAGCCGGGAAGGGCGCGGTAACGAAGCGAAGTATGGTGAAACCGTGCGCCGCCACGCGACCACCGCTCAACCAGAATAAGCGTGAAAACGATCACCAGCAGCATCGCGGCCAGTTGGGCCGCCGCCGCCGCCTCTCCGAGACCGAACCAAGTCCGGTAGATGCCGGTGGTAAAGGTGTCGACGGCGAAGTAATCCACGGTGCCGAATTCGTTCAAGGTTTCGATCAGCGCGAAAGATAACCCCGCGACGATGCCGGGCCGCGCCAATGGAATCGCCACCGTCGCGAAGCTGCGCCATGGGCCGCGTCCCAGGGTTCGGCTAACCTCAAGCACGCATACCGATTGTTCGAGGAAGGCGGCGCGCGCCAGCAGATAGACATAGGGGTAGAGAACCAGCGACAACATCACCATCGCGCCGCCCAGCGATCGCACCTCGGGGAACCAGTAATCGGCGCGGCCCCAGCCGAACAGATCCCGCAGCCACGTCTGAATCGGCCCCGCGAAATCGAACAGCCCGGTATAGGTGTAGGCGAGCACGTAGGCCGGCACGGCGAACGGCAGCAGCAATGCCCATTCGAACACGGGTCTGGCGGGGAAGCGGCACATGGTCACCAGCCACGCGGTGCCGACGCCGATCACCGAGACGCCGACGCCGACGCCGAGGATCAGCAAAAATGTGTTCACCACATAGCGGGCGAGAACGGTCTCGACGAGATGCGTCCAGACATCGCCGGCCGGTACGAACAAATAGCCGGCGATCACCAGCACCGGCGTCGCGATCAGCGCGGCGGCCACCATGGCGGACAGCGACCATACGTCGATCCGCAGCCTGTGCCGACGCGAGGCCACTCCGAACCGTCTGTTCAAAGCGGTTTGTAAGCTCGCCACTCCGTGATCCGGTTTCACCCGCTTGTTCAAGCGTGTGCGCCGGACTCCTTTGCCTTATTGCGTCAATGCCAATCGACGAAGACCCTATTGAAAACAATTCTCAATAGCAATGCCGCCGAAGCGGCGTCGACGATTGTATACCTAATGCCTGGGTTCAGGCGTCATCGATCTCGGAAGAATGAACCGTCGGCTCCGGACCGAGGTCGACAAGTGTCGGCGTGGTGCGCGGCGGCGTTACCGCCCCGCCGCTGAGATGCGTCTGATGTTCGTCCCCGTCGCCATCTTCCTCGTCGTCGCGCAACGCTTCCGCCGGATCGTCATCGTCGCGGCCGGTTTCTTCTTCCGGGTCGACATCGGGATCGTCGTTGGGCGCCAGATCCTGGATGATCGCGCCGGCGGGTCGGGTATCGAGCACCCCGGACGCCTTGAGCTCATCCACGCTGGGCAGATCGCCGACGCTATCGAGCCCGAAATCTTCGAGAAATCCGGCCGTGGTTCCCCAGGTCACCGGCCGTCCCGGCGTCTGGCGGCGCCCGACGGGGCGAATCCAGCCGGCTTCCATCAGCACGTCGAACGAGCCGCGCGAAGACGCGACGCCGCGAATTTCCTCGACTTCGCTGCGCGT
>CAZPMO010000213.1:0-7561 GCA_964587515.1 uncultured Rhodospirillaceae bacterium
CCAATTACTTCCAAAACGCAGGCTACGCTTCCGTCAAACCGTGAAACGCTCTAGATATTACCGACGGCGCCTGAGCGCTTCGAGGCCGGCGGGGCCGATCAGCACCAGACTCAAGGCGATCAATACCAGCACCAGCGCCGTCGATTCGATCCAAGTGATCGATTCGTCCATCAGGATCGCGCTGGCGAACAACCCGACGATGGGGATGCTCAGCGAGCCGATCGCGGCGGCGGACGCGGGCAAAAGCTGCAATCCGCGGAACCATGCCCATTGCCCCAGCCATTGCGCGACGAAGGCCGTGTACAGCACCGCGATGATGGCCCGCGAACTGAGCGCCGAGACATCGGGCGCGGGATCGAAGATCAGCGCGCAAATCACGATCGGGATACCGCCGAAGATAAGCTGCCAGGCGGTCAGTTCGATGGCGCTCAACGACAAATCGAAGCGCTTGAAAAGAACCGTACCCAGCCCCCACGACACCGCCGCGGCGACCACCAGGAAAGCGCCCATGGGCGCGGCGCCGAGCGCCGCCGCTTCCGGCGCGATCAGCAGCGCCATGGCCGCGAGGCCGATCAGCAGGCCCCAGAGCCGTGTCCCGGTCATGGTCTCGTGCAGGATGAACGCCCCGAACAACACCACCCAGAGGGGCTAGGTATGGCCGAGGATCACGCCGCGCGTCGCGTCCATCATGCCGAGCCCGAACGCGACGCACATCTGAAAGCCGGTGACGTTCAGCAGGGCCATGATCACGACCGGACCGATTTCACGGCGCGGCAATCTCAGCCGGCCGACCCGGGCGCGCGCCAGCATGAGCATACCCAGCGCGCCGACCGTCAGACATGCCGCGCGATAGGTCCAGGGTGATATCTCGGTCACCGCGATCTTGATGGCCGGCCAGTTGAACCCCCAGGCAAGACCCACCGCGAGGATCAGGGCGACCCCGGCGGGCGACAGGGCTTCCCGGGTCGGGGCCGTCTCTCGCGCCACTACTCCGCGGCCTCGCCGAGCGTGTCTTGCGGACGCCATCGCAGCACCGGATGACGCGCCGCCGCCGTTTCGTCGAGCCGGCGGCGGGGGGTATGGCGCGGCGCCTCATGGAAGAACTCGGCATCCCCGTCGCGGGCGCGGGCTGCGAGCGCATCCAGCGTCTCGATAAACCGGTCCACCGACTCCTTGCTTTCGGATTCCGTGGGTTCGACCAGCAGCGCGCCGTGGACCACCAGGGGAAAATACACGGTCATCGGGTGATAGCCCTCATCGATCAGCGCCTTCGCATAATCGAGTGTCGTCACGCCGCTATCGGCCAGGAAACGATCGTCGAACAGCACCTCGTGCATGCACGGCCCGTCATAGGGCAGGCTCAAACTGTCCTTCAGCCGGGCCAGCACGTAATTGGCGATCAACACCGCGTCGCTCGACGCCTGGAGCAAGCCGTCGCCGCCGTGGCTCATCATGTAGGCGAGCGCGCGTACGAAAACGCCGAACTGGCCATGGAACGCCTTCATGCGCCCGACCGAATTGGTGGTCTCCGACGCCGCGCCGGCGTGCTCGACAAGATTCCAGCCGTCCGGCCCGTGCGCAATCACGGGCAAGGGCGTGAACGGCGCGAGCTCGGCCGACAGCGCCACCGGACCCGCGCCCGGCCCGCCGCCGCCATGGGGCGTGGAGAACGTCTTGTGCAGATTGAGATGCATGCAATCGATGCCGAAATCGCGCCCGACGATGGCGTTGAAATTCGCGCCGTCGCAGTAGAAGAACGCGCCGGCGTCGTGGATCGCCTGGGCCTGCTCGAGAATTTCGTCCTCGAACAGGCCGCACGTATTGGGGTTGGTCAGCATGAAGGCGGCAACGTCGCCGTCGAGCGCGTCCTTCAGGGCCTGGAGATCGACCCGGCCGCGATCGTTGGACGGGATTGGCCGGACATCATAGCCGCAGGTCGCGGCCGTCGCGGGATTGGTGCCGTGCGCGGAATCGGGCACCAGCACGCGCTTGCGCGCGTCGCCCCTGGCCTCCAGCGCGGCGCGAATGGTCATCAGCCCGCACAGCTCGCCATGGGCGCCGGCGGCCAGCGACATCGCCAGACCCGGCATTCCGGTGAGCGTCTTGAGCCAGTGCGCCACCATATCCATCACTTCGAGCGCGCCCTGGACGGTGGACATGGGCTGCAACGGGTGGAGATCGGCGAAGCCCGGCAGCCGGGCCAGCTTTTCGTTGAGCCGCGGATTGTGCTTCATGGTGCACGACCCCAACGGATAAAGGCCCGAATCGATACCGTAATTCTTCTGGCTCAGCCTTGTGAAGTGACGAACGATCTGGGGTTCCGACAGGCCCGGCAAGCCGATCGGGACGTCCCGCCGCTGCCCGCCGAGACGATCGGGAACATCGATGGGCGCGGGCAGATCAACGCCGCAATGTCCGGGCGAATCCTGTTCGAAGATCAGGGCCTCTTCCATCCGCAACCCGCGATGGCCGGGAGACTCCACACTCATTGCAATTCCTCCCGCAGCGCCTCGGCGAGCGATTGCATGTCATCCTCGCCGGTAAGCTCGGTGGCCGCGACCAGCAGCAGGTTTTCCAGCGCCGCATCGCCGGGAATCAGGCGCGAGACCGGTACGCCGGCCAGCACGCCCCGCTCCGCGAGACGATCGACCAGCGCGGCCGCCGGCTTCGCGAGCCGTACGGTGAATTCGTTGAAGAAGCCCTCGCTCAATATCTCCACGCCCGGGATATCGCCCAGCAGTTGGGCGAGCCGCGCGGCGTTGGCGTGATTGATCCCGGCGAGGCGCGTGAATCCCGCCTCCCCCAGCAACGCGAGATGGATGGTGAAAGCGAGCGCGCAAAGACCGGAATTGGTGCAGATGTTGCTGGTCGCCTTCTCGCGCCTTATATGCTGCTCGCGCGTGGCCAGCGTCAGCACCCAGCCGCGCCGCCCGTCGGCATCGACGGTCTCGCCCACCAGCCGGCCCGGCATCTGGCGGACATGTTTGTCGCGACACGCCAGCAGTCCCAGATACGGCCCGCCGAAATTCAGACCGTTGCCCAGCGACTGGCCCTCGGCGACGAATATGTCGGCGCCCATCTCGCCGGGCGATCGCACCAGCCCGAGCGCGACGATTTCCGCCGTCGCCACCACCAGAAGCGCGCCGGCCGCGTGACAGGCCTCGGCCAAGGCCGAAAGATCGCGCAGGCGACCGAAGAAATCCGGATACTGCGCCACCACGCAGGCGGTCTCCGGATCGATTGCCGCCGCGGCATCCTCGTCGCCGTCGGCATCCGGCGCGAGCGCGGTGACCGTGGCGTCGAGAAACCGGACGCCGGTCTCCACCGCCGCGCGATAATGGGGATGCAGCGCGCCCGACAGCACCACCCGGCGCCGCCGCGTGATACGGCACGCCATATAAACCGCCTCGGCGCAGGACGTGGCGCCGTCATACATGGAAGAATTGGCCACATCGAGGCCGCTGATCAGCGCCACCTGGGTCTGGAACTCGAACAGCGACTGCAGGGTTCCCTGCGAAACTTCCGGCTGGTACGGCGTATAGGCGGTTAGGAATTCGCCGCGCTGAATCAGATGATCGACGGTGGCCGGCACATGATGACGATAGGCACCGGCGCCCAGGAAACTGGGCACGGACCCGGCCGCGACATTGCGTCCCGCCATGGCGGTCAGCGCGCGCTCGACTTCGATTTCGCCGGCGTGGGGCGGCAGGTCGATCGGCGAATTCAGTGGTCCGGACTCCGGGATATCGCGGAACAGCGCATCCACGTCCGTAACCCCGATCGCCGCCAGCATCTCGCGCCTGTCGGCATCCGTCAGCGGCAGATAGCGCATGTCACAGCCCTTCGACGAATTTCTGGTAGGCGGCCTCGTCCATCAGCCCGTCGATCTCGGACGGATCGCCAAGGCGGATCTTCAGGAACCAGCCGTTGCCGGTCGGCGCTTCGTTGACCAGGTTGGGCGTGTCGTTGAGCGGTTCGTTGACCTCGACCACTTCGCCGGAAACGGGCGCGTAAACCTCGCTGGCGGCCTTCACCGATTCGATTACCGCCGCCTCGTCGCCCTTGGCCATCTGCTTGCCCGTCTCGGGCAGTTCGACGAACACCACGTCGCCAAGCTGTCCCTGCGCGTAATCGCTGATGCCGATCACCGCGACGTCGCCGTCGACGCGGACCCATTCGTGATCTTCGGTATATTTCAAATCACTCATCACGAAATTCTCCTCAGTTTCTGAAATAGCCGTGCGGGACGAACGGCAGCTTCCGCACCCGCGCCGGGCGCGGCGTGCCGCGAACGATAAGATTGACGGGGGTGTCGGGCGCGGCATGGTCGGTGGACACATATCCCATCGCGACCGGCCCGGCAAAACTGGGCCCGAAGCCGCCGCTGGTCACCTCGCCGATGGGCGCGCCGTCGGAATCGGTGATCTCGGTGTGCTCGCGCGCCGGCGCCCGTCCGTCCGGCGCGATGCCGACGCGACGGCGCGTGGGGCCGTCGGCGAGTTGCGCCTGGATTATTTCGGCGCCGGGAAACCCGCCTTCCGCGCGCCGCCGCTTGCTGATCGTCCACGCCAGACCCGCTTCGATCGGCGTCGTGGTCCGATCGATATCGTGGCCATAGAGACAGAGGCCGGCCTCGAGCCTGAGCGAATCCCGCGCCCCGAGCCCGGCGGGCGCGACCTCGTCCGCATCCAGCAGCAAACGCGCGATGCGCTCGGCGTCTTCTTCGGGCACCGAGATCTCGAACCCGTCCTCGCCGGTATAGCCCGAGCGCGTGATCGCCAGCCGGCTGCCGTCGATCTCGGCGGGCCGCGCGGTCATGAACGCCATCGTCTCAATGCCGGGAACCAGACGCGACAGAACGGTTGCCGCCGCCGGCCCCTGAAGGGCGAGCAGCGCGCGGCCGGAAAGCTCCTCGATCTCGCATGTCCCACCGATGGTCGCGGCAAGGTGCGCCAGATCGTCTTCCTTGCAGGCGGCGTTGATCACCAGGAACAGATAATCGCCGACATTAGTGACCATCAGATCGTCAAGGATACCACCGGTCTCGTCGGTCAGCATCGTGTAGCGCATCTGGCCGGGTTCCAGCGCGGCGATATCGCCAGGCGCGAGGGATTCGAGCGCCGCGACCCGCGCCGCGCCGGACAATTTGACCTGCCCCATATGGGAGACGTCGAACAAAGCCGCCTTTTCGCGCGCATGCGAATGTTCGGCGATGATGCCTGAGGCATACTGGACCGGCATCCGATAGCCCGCGAACGGCACCATCTTGGCGCCCAACGCGACGTGCAGATCATGCAGCGCGGTGCGTTTCAACGAAGCATCGGTGGAATCGGTCATGCGGTCCTCCGACAAATGGGTCCAGTCGGCGCCCAAGTCGCGGGCGTCGGCCTACCCCCTCTGTCCGTGGACCTGAAAGATTCACCGGGACGGATCCCGGCTTACCCCTTCGGTGAAGCCGCGGCGCCATTACGCCCGCGACCTGCTTTCCAGAGTGGCATCCCCCTGCGGTCCGTTTGCCTGAGAGTTTCCGGGGCGGTTGCTCCTTCGGCGCCGGTGCTGGACCGGTCTCTCCCGCAGGGATCGTCTGCTCGACAGTATCCCGGTGTCACGCCACCGTTCCCCCGGAACCTATCGCGGCGCATATTAACCCCTGGTTTAAGCAGGTCAATAACGGGTTCGCTTCGATCACCAAGGGCGCGCGACGCTGGAATTGAATTAATATCCAGTATTAATAATTGATAATGATAGGTTAAATTCATATTTGAGAAATATAATTGTCAAATAAATTTACACGATTTTAGCATTTTAAGATAAAAACTGTCGGAATATTTTACAGTTGGCGTTTCATTAACCTCTCAACATTCTCCCAAGGTCCTGAAACTCCATGATTTAACTCATCTGGCACGGAACTTGCATGATTCCCCGTATCGACATTGTCGGCCGTTTATCCGCAACCATGTCCGGGGGGTCTCATGAAATCAGCACACGGCGTCATTAATCCGGTCCCGTTCATTCTGCTCACCGTCGCGCCGCTGGCGGCGCTGGGTTATCTCAGCATCGCGCCGTCGCCGGTCCACTCGTTCAACGTGCTCTATAAAAGCGCTAATCTCGACACGGTGCTGCCGTTGGAATGCATTTGGGCGCTGTTTCACATGGGGACCTATGCGGGTCTGACCGTACTTCTGTCGATGAACACCTGGATTCGCCGAAATGTGCGCCACATCGGTCTTTCCGTCTATTTCCTGGGGCTCGGGCTCGAAATCATCCAGGAACTCTCGGGCGAAAGGTCTTTCGAGGCCATCGACCTGCTCGCCAACACCGCCGGCATCGTGCTCGGTCTGATGGTTTACAAGCTGTATCGGGGCCGTTTGGCAGCTTGAGGTATAATTCAAGACCGCCTTTCGAATTCTGCACGACTCATGCGCCGTGGAAGTGCGCGGATAGTGTGTTTCGCAAATATGCGATGCCTCGCACGATTCATCTTTCAGAGCAGGTTGTTTAACAATCGTTTAGTCATGCACCCTTACATTGTGCTCTCGGTCGTGAACGGGCGAAATCGCGTGCATATTATGTATCTGTTCTTCCTCTTGACCGCCGCTTGTCGAATCGCGCAACAGTCGCTCTGGCGGTGGTTGGAGTAAAAATATCGCACGGGTTGAAGCTCGTCGCCGTTAGCTCGGTCGGTCAAGATGGCTGCTTCGGTCCAATAAAGGTGAATTGAGCATGCGTTACTGGGATCAAGAAAAATGGATGTCCGATTTCTTTGAAGCTAAAGGAGAAGATTTTATAATGTATCCGACGAGCATTCATTGGGGTGGAGACGGATACATTGTTAGCATGGAGGAAAAAAATAAAATACAAACATCCTGCTGGAAATTAGTATTCTCTATTTCTACGATTTCTATCATCTTTATTGTAATTTTATTAGTTCAATTTTTTTTATTATGGGCATATCACACAGAAATTTATAGTTACGATTTTATATATGTGAGTTTATTATTATTTTCATTAGGAGTGTGTTTGACTATTATTGTGAAAAAAATATGATTTCCTGTATTCAGGAATCGATAGAAATCCGATCTTCAATCACACGCAGAAAATCGGTCGTAGATTACTTCCGCAAGAGCCTCGTTTTTGAGTTCGCCCGAAAACTTGCGTTTTTCGGCGGAATTCTTATGACAATGCAAATTATATACGATCGGTTCGATAAGTATATTTTCGAGGAAGGGCATGTATATGACGCCGTCGATATCATCGCGATATCAATCATTGTCCTTTTTCTCGGAGCAAACGTGTATTTCTCGCTTAGCGAGCTGTTCGAAAAGCGTCAAAGCCGGAAGATACGGAAATCTCAGGCTTCCTAAAACCGACTGCCCGTCGAGTGCCTGTGCCAAAGCCCACTTGGCTGGTGCGATTGATCTGACGCTACGACCGCTTTCTCGCTTCGAGGGTCGAAAAATGGCGTCTTGATGACGGTTGCGTCGGCTTTATCCGACCAAATAGAACCATTTGATGGCGGCAAATCGGTTTCTCGGGCAGGCGCGGCGCGTAGCGCGATGCG
>CAZPMO010000214.1:0-7541 GCA_964587515.1 uncultured Rhodospirillaceae bacterium
CGCCGTCGACCATCGAAAGAATGCGTTCGACCTCGCCGCCGAAATCGGCGTGGCCCGGCGTATCGACGATGTTGATGCGGAGGTCGCGCCAGGGCACCGACGTGCATTTCGCGAGAATCGTGATACCGCGCTCACGTTCCTGGTCATTCGAATCCATGGCGCGCTCGTCGACACGCTGGTTGGCGCGCACGCTGCCGGATTCACGCAACAACACGTCCACCAGCGTGGTCTTGCCGTGATCGACATGGGCGATGATCGCGATATTACGAAGTCCGGTACTCATAACAACTCACTCGTTTATCCGCAGGGTGTTGTGTTGGGGCGCGGCGGCGCCACGCGCAAGCCCCGCCCGGGATTAGATTGGGCCTGGGCGGGCGGTTTACAATGTCCAAATCGCGCCGTGGCGCGGCGTAATTACCCCAGCTTTCCGGCGACGAGACCGGCCAGGGAAGCCTCGGGGCGCGCACCGTAATGGCTGATGATCTCGGCCGACGCGATCGAGCCGATGCGCCCGCAGGTCGCCAGCTCGTACCCCTTGGTCAGGCCGCAAAGCACCCCGGCCGCGAACAGGTCGCCGGCGCCGGTGGTATCGACCACCCGGGCGACCGGCGCGGCCGCGATCTCGACGACCTCGTCGGCGGTTACGATCACCGAGCCCTCCGCGCCCCGCGTCAGCGCCGCGATCTCGCAATGGCCGCGGACATTGCCCATCGCAACGTCGAAATCCTCGGTTTCGTAGAGCGAGGTAATCTCGGCTTCGTTGGCGAACAGAATGTCTATATGGCCCTCGACCAGATGCAGGAACGATGCGCGGTGGCGATCGACGCAGAACGGATCGGACAGCGACAGCGATACCTTGCGTCCGGCAGCATGGGCGATCTCGGCCGCCTTCACGAAGGCCTCCTTGGCCTCGTCCTTGTCGAACAGATACCCTTCCAGATAGGTGATCGAGGCGTCGCCGATGGCCTCGGGGTCGATATCGTCCGGTCCCAGCTCGACGCTGACCCCGAGGAAGGTCTGCATTGTGCGCTGGGCGTCCGGGGTCACGAAAATCAGACAGCGCGCCGTCGGCGGTCCGTCCGCCACCGGGCGCAGCCGGTAATCGACGCCAGCGGCGCGGATGTCGTGGCTGAACACCTCGCCAAGCTGGTCGTCGCGCACCTTGCCGATATAGGCGCCGTTTCCACCCAGCGACGCGATTCCGGCCAGCGTGTTCGCGGCCGAGCCGCCCGACGATTCGATGCCCGTCCCCATCTGTTCGTAAAGCTCGCGCGCGCGGTCGGAATCGATCAGCGTCATCGCGCCTTTTTCGAGCCCGAGCGTATCGAGTTGCCGGTCTTCGGCCTGTGCGATCACATCGACGATGGCGTTTCCGACGCCAATGACGTCGAGGGGCGTTTCGGCCATGGGTGTTTCCTCCGGATTGGGGCGGGCTGGGCGGGCGGCAGTATACGCATGCGCGGGACTTAGCCAAGACTCGAAGCTGGCGCACCAAGCGAATTTCGCCGCTTGCCCCGACGCCCCGGGCGCGATAAGCAGCCGCGATGATTGCTTCGTTGCTCAAGGCACTGGGCCAACTTTCCGATCCGCCGGTGCGCCGTGTCGTGGTCCGGTCTTTCCTGATGTCGCTGGTCCTGTTCGCGGCGCTGGTGGCGGCGGCGACCTGGGCGCTTGCCAATATCTCGTCGTTCGGCATCGGCTGGCTCGATTCCCTGCTGGCCGGGCTGGGGGGCGTCGCGGCATTCGTGGTCGGACTGATCCTGTTTCCCGGCTTCGCAACGGTGATCGTCGGATTTTTTCTCGATGAAATCGTCGACGCGGTGGAGCGACGCCACTATCCGGATCTGCCGCCGGCCCGCCATCAGCCGGTCTGGGAAACCGCGACAACGGTCGCTCGATTACTCGCGGTGACCGTGGTTCTTAATTTGATTGTGCTGCCGCTTTATTTTGTACCGCTGGTTAATCTCTTTGTTTTCTACGGTTTAAACGGCTATCTTCTGGGCCGGGAATACTTCGAACTGGTCGCGCTGCGACGGTCGGATACCGGGCGAGCGCGGAAGTTGCGTAAAGCCAGCCGGTGGCGGGTTTTGGTCGCCGGGATCGTCATAACGGTGTTGCTAAGCGTCCCGGTTGTCGGCTGGATCATGCCTGTTGTGGGGGCCGCGTTCATGGTCCATGTCCTGGCCGGGCTGATGCGCCGCGAAACGGAATCGAAGTCAATGACGTAACGGGAATCGATCGGCGTACCGGTCGGTTTTCAGGAAAGGGAGCCGAAAAATGTTCGGTCGCAAGAAGGAAGACGAAGGCGGCGCCAACGCGGAAAACGCCGATTCAGACGCGGATTCAACCACCGCGACGCCCAATTCAAACGCACGTTCGTCGAGCATGTCGTCCCGCGCGCCGCGCGCCGCGACGGGTCGGCCGGAACTGGTGCGCAGGCCGGCGGATATCCACGGCGGCAGCTCGCGTCGGAGTGACCGCTCGATCGGCGGAGAAGAGGGCAAAAAGCTGGTGGTCGGGCCCGAAATCGCGCTGAACGGCGAGATCAATTCGTGCGACAAGCTGGTCGTGGAAGGTCATGTCGAGGCGAATATGACGGATTGCCGTGAAATCGAGGTTTCCGAAGGCGGAACCTTCAAGGGTCAGGCCGAGATCGACGTCGCCGAGATCAGCGGCACATTCGACGGCGAGCTGATTGCCCGCGAGCTTCTGGTGGTTCGCGCCACGGGCCGAATTACCGGCAAGGTGCGCTTCGGCCAGATCGAGATCGAGCGCGGCGGCGAGGTGGTCGGCGACGTCCAGGTCTATTCGCCCGCGGGCGCGAAGTGCGCCTACGTCGCGAGCACGCCGGCCGAATAGCCGCCATTGCATTTGCAAGCGTGTTGAAGGCCCGCACGATTTTTTGTGTATCGGGTCGCCGCTCCGCCGGTCCCGCCGCGGCATTCGCGGTTGCGGCGGGCCTTGCGCTTGTTGCGTGCACCCCGGATCCTTCCGGCGAAGCTACGCTGAAGGATCAGCCGCGCGCATCGGTCGTCGATAAGAAACTGGTTTCGCGACCCAAGGTGAATGACGATCCGAAGCAGCTTATGGGGCTCGATCAAGACGCGCTCACCGGTCTTCTGGGGCCGCCGCGCTTCGTTCGCCGCGACGCCGGCGCGGAACTGTGGCGCTACCGCAATCCGGCCTGCATCCTCGATCTGTTCCTGTATGGCCGGGACGGGAAAGACGCCGGCGGCGCGACCGTCCGTTATTTCGAGGCGCGCACCGCGTCCAAGGCCCACACGACCGCCCGCGCCTGCCTCGGCGCGCTGCTTGTCCAGCGGCTGGAGCGGGGATAGATAGGGCCTAGCCTAAGCCGTGGTCTTGGCTTTGTAGCCGCAAAGATCGTTCACGATACAGTGCCAGCATTCCGGCTTGCGCGCCTTGCAGACATAACGCCCGTGTAATATCAGCCAGTGATGCGCGTGGCGCTTCCAGTGCGCCGGGGTGCGTTTTTCCAGCGCCGCCTCGACCGCGGTAACGTCCTTGCCCGGGGCGAGGCCGAGCCGGTTGGAAATCCGGAAGATGTGCGTATCGACGGCAATCGTCGGCTCGCCGTAGGCGATATTTAGAACCACGTTGGCGGTCTTGCGCCCGACGCCGGGCAACGCGACCAGCGAGTCGCGGTCGCGCGGCACCTCGCCGCCATGCTCGTCGATCAATTTCTGGCTGAGGCCGATAACGTTCTTCGCCTTGTTGCGATAAAGGCCAATGGTTTTGATGTAATCGCGCACCTTCGATTCGCCCAGCTTCAACATCTTCGCGGGCGTATCGGCGATCTTGAACAATTCCTTGGTGGCCTTGTTGACCCCGACGTCGGTGGCCTGGGCCGACAGCACCACAGCGACCAGAAGCGTATAGTCGTTGCGGTAATCCAATTCGCCTTCGGGTTCCGGGTCGGCCGCAGACAGGCGGCTGTATAATTCTTCGATCTGGGGCTTTTTCATCATCGCGCACATTCGGGTAATCTACGCTCTGCGGGGCGCGGGATAAAGCCTGGCGTTAACCACAGATATTAACCAACACATTGTAATTGCTTGGATTTTTCGAAAATTTCAGGTATAGTATGGTTATGTTTGATGTACCGCCCGAGCTTTATGATGAATCGATAGACGGGGTCGACACCGGTCCGGTGCTGTTCGAAGCCGTGCTGGAGCCGTTTCGCAGCCTGACCCCCAGCGGTTTCGTCATCATGATGTCGGCGGTCGCCTTTGTCAGCTTCGTGGCCGGCGCGGTGTTCATGCTGCTCGGCACGTGGCCGGTAATCGGCTTCATTGGCCTCGACGCCTTGCTGATATTTCTCGCGTTTCGGATCAATTACCGGCATGCCCGGATGTACGAGACCATACGGCTGACCGAGTCCGCGCTGACCGTGATGCGGGTCCATCCCGACGGCAGGTTCATGACTTGGAAATTCCAGCCGTACTGGCTGAAAATTTCCAAGGAAGATCCGCCGCGCACCGGCAGCCAGTTGGTTTTGTCGTCGCACGGCAAGGCCCTGGTGATCGGGGAATTCCTGACGCCGGACGAACGGCTTGATTTCGCCGACACGCTGAGTTTCGAACTTCGTAAGCTGCGCGAATTCCCCGTCCAGGCCGCCGAGTAAGGGAATCCAGCGCAAGATTCGGGTGGCGCGAACGGCGGTTCCGACATTATCGTTGCCGCATGGAAACCCAGATACCCCACCACGCGCGGGATTATATCCGCATAGAAGCGGCGATCCGCCATCTCGAGGCGCATTACCGCGATCAGCCCGGTCTTGGTGAACTGGCCACGGCCGCCGGTCTCAGCCCGTATCACTTCCAGCGTCTGTTTACCCGCTGGGCCGGGGTCAGTCCCCGCCGGTTCATGCGCTATCTCGCCGTCGATCACGCGAAAGCGATGCTCGAGGATGCCGAACCGGTGTTGAACGCTGCCTTCGATGCCGGGCTTTCCGGCCCCGGGCGCCTGCATGATCTGTTCATCGGTTACGAGGCGGTGACGCCCGGCGAATACAAGGCGATGGGCGCCGGCGTCGAGATTCGCTATGGGCTTCATGAAGGCCCGTTTGGCGAATTTCTTCTGGCGGCGACCGAACGCGGCATCTGCGCACTGGCTTTCGCGGGTGATGACGGCCTGGATGCCGAACTGGCCGAACTTCACGCGCGATGGCCGCGCGCCGCAATTCGGGAGGATTCGGCTTACACGGCGTCGCTGGCGAAAGCGGCCTTCGCGGCCACGCCGGCACGTGGCGAAGCGCCGGTGAAGCTCTGGCTCAAGGGAACCAACTTTCAAATCAAGGTGTGGGAAGCGTTGATGCGCTTGCCGCCAGGTCGGCTCACGAGTTACGGCAATATCGCGCGCGCGATCGGCCGGCCCGGCGCGGCGCGCGCGGTCGGCAGCGCGCTGGCCGATAATCCCGTCGGCTGGCTGATCCCCTGTCATAGGGTGATCCGGGCCTCGGGCCGGTTCGAGACCGATTACCGCTGGGGCAGCGCCCGCAAACGCGCGATGATCGCCTGGGAGGCGGCGCGTCGGGACACGCTGAACTAGCCGTCGACCACGACCATGTCGGCCATCAGGTCGTTCATGTCGCCAAGATCGTCGTTTTCCATTCTCGTGGCGTCCAGCACGGCGTACATGAGATCGCGCATGCTGATGATGCCGAGAATGTTATCGTCATCGACCACGGGCAGGTGGCGAATGTGATGCTGTTCCATCACGGTCAAAGCCTCGGTGATCTTGGCCGTGGGCGCGCACGTTTGAACGGCCACCTTCATCAGGGTCTCGACACGTCGATGTAATGGGTTGCTCCGGCCGGCCGCCAGGCCGCTGATGATGTCTCGTTCCGAGATGATCCCGACGAGCCGCTTACTATCATCAATCACCAACAAGACGCCGATCCCATATCGGTCAAGCTCCTCGACGGCATGGCCAAGCAGAGCGTCCGGTAGGATTTTTGCCACTTCCGTTCCTTTTTGTTCCAGAACATCGCTTACGGTTTTCATGCGCCATACCTATTTGGGTCGCTACAAAGAAAATAATTACAACAGACCAACCGTCAGGACACCGGATGCGAATGAGATTACGGCCAGAAAGGATGCATACAGGTAGGTATGGATCATATTGATCTCGACCATAGTTGAACTCCGTTTCCGGTTTCCGGATGTCGTTTGCACGGTTTTTTTGGCCTTCGGCGCGGGTTTTCCGGCCTCTCGGCTGTTTTGTATTTTCTCCGACATCTGCTTTTGGAACTTTGCATCGCGGAATATCGTCTTGTGCTTGTATTCCTGGGTCCGCTCGTCGAAATAAGTTTCGACCACGCGCAACCCGTCGTCATTACGCTT
The DNA here is from genome assembly GCA_964587515.1 of uncultured Rhodospirillaceae bacterium. GTDB lineage: Bacteria > Pseudomonadota > Alphaproteobacteria > MPNO01 > MPNO01 > CAZPMO01. The sequence continues at coordinate 6,366 of CAZPMO010000214.1, forward strand.
AGCTTTCTGATCGATGCGACGGGCCTCGGAAAGCGCCGATTCGCGATCCTCGTGGACCAATTCGGTCTTCCACGCTCCGTCGCGTCGGAACTGTATCTCGTATGATTTCATCGCCGTGCCATATCGCTATGCGCCCGCGAAGAGGCGAATCTAAAACTTTCGTGCTACAACAATAGTAATATGGTCTTTCCTAAGCATGGCTTAACGCCGAAAAGCGCCGGCGACACTGCTCAGGTCGGTGGGGTCAGTCCCAGGACATCGAACATTGAATAGAGCCCGGCCGGGCGGCCGACGGTCCAAAGCGCCGCGTCGACGGCGCCGCGCGCGAATATCTGACGCGAAGCGGCCTTATGGGTCAGCTCCAATCGTTCGCCTTCGATCGCGAAGACCACCGAGTGATCGCCGACCACGTCGCCGCCCCGGAGCGTCGCGAAACCGATATCTCCCTGCTTTCGCGGGCCGGTATGGCCCTCGCGAGACATTTGCGCGACATCGTCGAGCGATACCCCGCGTCCCGTGGCCGCGGCGCGGCCAAGACCCAGCGCCGTGCCCGATGGCGCGTCGACCTTGTGTTTGTGGTGCATCTCCACAATTTCGATATCGAAACGATCATCCAGCATGGCGGCGACCTGCCGGGTCAATGCGAAAAGGATATTGACCGGCTTCGACATATTGGGCGCGTGCACGATGCGCGCGTTTTCGCCCGCCACGCGCAGCGCCGCTTCCTGGTCCGTGTCGAGACCCGTGGTGCCGATGATATGAGCGCCGCCTTTCGCCGCGATGGCGGCGGCATGCTCTACCGTCGGGCCTGGCAGCGTGAATTCGATCACCGCTTCGGCGGCGGCGATCACCGATGCGACGTCATCGCCGATGGCGATGCGGTTCTGTCCCAGGCCGGCAAGCTCGCCCGAATCCCGGCCTATGCCGGGCATGCCCGGCGCGTCGCTGGCGGCGACCAGCGTGCAGCCTTCGGTCTCCGCGATTTGCCGGATAACGGCGCCGCCCATGCGCCCGCCCGCGCCGATAACGCCGATCGTCAGATCCGCCATGATGCCCTCGATGATTTCGTGGTCGGTGACCGGGATTAAACCACACTAGAGCGCTATCCGACCAAATAGAATCATTTGACCGAGATTATTCCGCCCCGTGGATAGGCGCGCTTCGCATGGCGATGCC
>CAZPMO010000215.1:0-2527 GCA_964587515.1 uncultured Rhodospirillaceae bacterium
ACACGCCGCCGCCGAAGCCGCCGCCCAGCGAGAGCGCCGTCGCGGCGGTCTTCGCGACCAGCAGCAGGATCAGGAACTCGAAGGTGAAACCCTGCCGGATCGCGGCGTCCGTGGTGCCATAGCCGACCCCCAGCACCTGAGGAAAGGCCAACGCGATCAGCCCGACCAGAATCCCGGCGAACATCGGCCGCGACCATGGCGGCACCGGCACCCGCGCCGCCGTCTTCTGGGTAAATGTCACGCCTTTCAGGAACACGATCGCGGTCACCGCGCTGAGAATACCGAGCAGCGCGAAGGCGGGAAATTCGAGCGCCGAGACACCCGCGTGTTCGGGCATCACGAAGGCGGGGAAATCGCCGAAATGGGCGCGCGAGATCATGGTCCCGACGACGGAGGCGATCACGATCGGCGCGAACGCGCTGAGCGCGTAATGGCCGATCACCACCTCGAGCGCGAAAAACACCCCGGCGATCGGCGTGTTGAACGACGCCGACACCGCCGCGGCCACCCCGCAGCCCAGCAGCGTCACGGTCTGGGACCGGCTGAGCCGCAGTTTCTCGCCGACCTGGGACGCCAGCGTCGCGCCGAGATGGACCACCGGTCCTTCGCGTCCGACCGAGGCGCCGGCCCCGATGGAGGCGGCGCTGATCACCGCGGCGCCGATGCCGGCCTTGGTCCCGAGGCTGCCGGCGCGCAGCGCGACGGATTCGATCACGTCGGGCACGCCGTGCGGCCGGCGACCGGGCATGAAGTACCGGACCATCAGGCCGATCACCAACCCGCCCCCGGCCGGCACCGCTACGCGCTGCCAGGCCGGCAACATCGCCGCATGATCGATCATCTGGGACGAATTCGTTCCGAACCCGAGCCACTGGATCGACAGATAGAGTTCGACAAACAGGATCGCGCCATAGGCCGACGCGATGCCGACCACCAGCGCGAGAAACAGCAGCAGGAGATGATCGTTACGCAGTATGCGGCGCAATATGTCGCGGACGCCCGCGCGCCCCCGCACTCGCGCCGTATTGCCTACCCCGTGCTCGCCGCTGGTCAATCGGCGGTCCTTTCCGCGTGATTTCTATGCGCCCGCGCCGCGCGACCGGATGCCGATGACGCGGCCCGCCTGTTCGGGTTTGTCCAGACCACGATGGGCCGCCGCGACGCGCTCAAGATTGGCCTGGATTTCCGTCGGCATGGGCGTGACGCGGCGAATGGCGAGATCCATATGCAGGCTGATCAGCTCCGTGGTCGCGGCCAGAAAACCTTCCTCCGCATGATACATGCGATGGAAATAATGCAGGCGCTTTTCGTCGTAATCGAGGAGCTGGGTGGTGCACCTGACCTCGGCCCCCTCCGTGACCTCGCCATCATAGGTCACATGGGTTTCCGCGGCGAAGGTCGAGCAATTGGCGGTATCGCGGTAATGCCACCCCAAACCGACACTGTCGAAAAACGCATCGGTCGCGTGATCGAAGATCAGCACGTAATATGCGAGGTTCATGTGCCCGTTATAGTCGATCCATTCGGGCAACACGGTCTCGCGCCAAAGCTCAAGCGGGGCGTTGATGGTCATGGCCGCACAATAGTTGCCCCGGAAGCGACTCGCAATTGCGCGCGACCGGCGATGCCACGGCGTCGCTCGAGGACGTCGATAGACGTCCTCCAACGGTTCACCGATTGTTTCGCCGTTCAAGCCGCAAGCCCGCCTTCTCATGCAGGGCGGCATACTCTTCCTCCGTCCTCTCTCGCATTACGTCGAAATCGGATCCTGTCGCAGCCAATAGTTCTCCAGCGCATCCATTGCAATCGGTCCAAGATCGGGATCGGGGGAGAAGGCCTGGAGAAACCGGATGACGGCCGCGCATTGCGGTTCGGTGAACAGGGCAAATTTGGAAACCTGGAACTCGTACAATCCCGGAGCCTCGTTTGTTGGATCGAAAGCGCGGATTGTGCTCTCGGGCGCGTACTCGATCGTGTCGTAATGGTTCAGCGACCAGATCATGAAAGCGGGTATATAATATTGGAACGCCCCCGCACTGAAGAATGACGGCGCGGCATAGTTGCTGATGATCATGTCGTCCGTTAGCTGCCGTCTGTCGGGCGCGCCATAGAAATCCACTATGTCACCGTCGTCCATGCATTGCGGATGCAGCAATCCTGCGTCACCGGGTGGACTCAACCCCGAAAAGCCCGCTTCGATCTCCGCGACGGTCGTCCGGATCATATCGGGGTCCAGCACCATAACTCGACGTCTTTCCAGAAAATACAAGCGGCAAATCATAGACCATTGGACGGATTCGTCGGCGGACGAATGCCGCTGGCCCGCAAGGGTGGTCGTTTATTCCAGCGCCAGGAAGGGAGAGGCGTAGATCACGGCTCCCGCGTCTTGGTCCAGGGAATGGGGCGTGAGTTCCAGCGCCAGAAAATAGGCCTTGGGATAGATGGTGTCGAATTTATCGGCGGCGGCGGCGCTAAAACCGAAGCGCCCGTAATATTCCGGTTCCCCAAGAAGAAACACGGCGCGCCA
>CAZPMO010000215.1:2553-7500 GCA_964587515.1 uncultured Rhodospirillaceae bacterium
CCTTCCCGAATGAGATGCGATCCGACTCCCTGGTTCTGGCGATCAGGGGTTACCGATACGGGCGCCAGCGCGATGCACCGGTCCGGGGCCTGAAGTTTCGAAAACAGAACATGACCGACGATTTCACCGCCGTCCTCGGCCACCAGCGAAATCACCGCATCGCCCGTCCCTCGCAGCGCATCAACAAGATCGGCTTCCGCCGCGCGGTCAAACGCGGCGGCGACCACGCGCCCGACGGCGGCAATATCATTGGCGGATTCATCGCGAACGATCATGTGAAATTCATGACGAGGCGCTCTGGACATGTCAATGTCGGCCGACCCCGGCTTTTCCGAAACCCCTGACCAGTGGATGCATGAACGATGGCGATTACCGACATCACCTACACGACCCGAAACGACGAAGACTTTACCGGCATCCTGGCCGCGCCGGACGGCGACGACAGGTTGCCGGGCATCCTCTTCATCACCGCCATCTGGGGCGTCGACGAGAGCGCCCGGGCGATCACCGGGGCCTGGGCGGATGACGGCTTTATCGTTTCCGTGCCCGATATTTTCTGGCGCGTGCATCCCGGACCCACCACCGACCGGGAAATCGCGCAAGGACGCTACCACGCCTATGATTTCGAGCAGGGCCTGCTCGATATCCAGGACCTCATCGGCCACCTTCGCGCGCATCCGCGATGCAACGGCAAGATCGCGTTGTTCGGCATTTGCTTCGGCGGGCGCTACGCCCATATCGCGGCGGCGCGTTACGGCATCGATGCGGCGGCCGCCTATCACGGCACCTATATCGAGCGGCACCTCGACGAGACCCACAAGATTACCTGCCCGGTCAGTTTCCATTTTGGCGAGGACGACCCGGTGATCCCCATGGACCAGGTCAAGGCGATCCAGGATTCATACGCCTCTCACGCCAACGCGGAGATCGTCGCCCATCCCGACGCCGGCCATAATTTTTCCATGCCCCATAAGGACGCCTACGACCCGGCGGTCGCCAAGGCGTCGCGAGAGGCCGTTCTACGGTGTTTCCAGTCGATGTAAGCCGGGCAACCTGCCTGCGCCGTCATGAAGCAGGTAACGCCGATTTTCAGGACAATGACCGAATCGGTATCCTTGGTATAACGATCACGCGAACTGGATGATCGAACTCCGCAACACGACCGAGGAGGAAAAAAATGAAGGGGTTACCTCAAGTACTGTTTTGGTTGGGAGTTATTTGTATTCCGCTTTCATGGCTGCTTTGGTACATCGGGCCAGACATCGAACTCGTAAGGCCGGTCCTGCAGAATATCAAGGATCCCGCGTTAAGAGCGGTCTTGCAGGAAGCGCATGCGGAGCGTTGGGGAATTTTCGTCGGTCTTTGGCCGGTAACCTTGCTGGTGGCGAGCGTGGTCGTTGAAAGACAAATGCAAAAATAGGAAAAGGTCCCGCCGCGATCAGGGCCGTTTTTCAGGCGTCCATTTCTGGGCCAGATATTCGGCTTCCGAGATCTGGTCCTCGTCCATGTCCGCTTCGATCTCGTAGAGCATCCCTTCCGATAATTTGCGAATTCGGCCGCGCGGCAATCGGGAAATCGCCACGGAAATCCACTTGTGGGCCCGCACGGGATCTAGCGTCACGCCTAAGCCCTTGAAGTAGAGAATGGCGAGCCTGAACTGGGACATCGCGTGCCCGCGCTCGGCCGCCTTGCGGAACCAGTCCGCCGCGATCTTCCGGTCGGGATCGACACCCTTGCCGCTGAAATACAGATCGCCCAGATTATGCAGCGCGTTGACGTTTCCCGCCGCCGCGGCCTTCAGGAACCATTTTTTCGCTTCGCCATAATCCTGCTCCACGCCAAGGCCCTGCTCGTACAGATGACCGAGGTCGGACTGGGCCCGGTCGAGGCCCTGTTCGGCGGCTTCGCGGTACCATTTTTCCGCCGCGATGAAGTCTCGCTTCATGCCTTTGCCGTCATAGGCCATCTGGCCCAGATTATACCGGGCGAAGGCGACGCCTTGAGCGGCGGCCGCGCGATACAACTTCAATGCGATGGCATAGTCCCGCGAAACGCCAAGGCCCCATTGGTATTTTACGCCAAGATCGTTCTGGGCCGGGGCGAAACCCTGTTCGGCCGCCTTCCGCAACCATTTCACCGCTCTGGCCTCGTCCTGTGAGACGCCTTGCCCCAGCGAGTACATAACACCCAGCAGGAATTGCGCTTCCGCCTTGCCTTGCTCCGCCGGCGGCAGGACTTTTTGCAAAGACGGGGCCGGGTCACCGTCCGATCCGATATTGGACGCATAGGTGAAAATCTTGGGCGCTGCCGATGTCACCGCTTCCGGGACTGGCGAGAACGAATAGGCGATGGCTTCGAGGGTCGGGCGAAGCACCTCCCATCTCGCCTTCTCGGTCGCGGCGTCAACGAAAAAACGCCGGTCCCTCACCGCCGTCCACATTTCCAGCGTGACGAACGTGACGTTACTAGTTTCACTTTCTTTGATGAACTCGAGCGCGGCGATCCCACCGACCAGCCGTCGTTTCTCCTGCGAGACTTCGGTGAAGCGGGTGCCCTCTTATTCCATTTTGCGTCGAAAAGACGCACGCGCCATACGGGTGAAGCTCCCCAGGGGACCGGCCTTCGGCGTAACCCCGAAAACGCGGACGCTGACCCGCGCCCAGGGATGTCCCTTTGGCGAACCGAATTCCACGTACTTCATGCTTTGTTTGCCGAGGACCCAGTCTTTGCGAAGTTCGATGGACCAGCCCAATTGCGGATGGACATATTTTTTCGTCTCGGCGCTGTCCGCCGGTTCCAGCGCCCACGCGGGAGCCTGTGAAAACGAGAGCGCCACCGCCAAGGTCAAAACATAAGTTCGAACAATGTGTTTCATGCCGCATCTCCATTATCGCGCCCTTCAAGTGTTGCCTAATTCGTCATCCAAAACAAATCCCGGGGCCTCGCTCTTCCGAGATGGCCGGGTCTTGTGTTAGGCGTATTGGCGAAATTAACGGGTCATCAGCGAGGCATTTATGAGTTCCGGAGAACGGCGCGTCACGGCGGAGGCGTTGAGAGGGTTCGGTCGCGATATTTTCGTGGCCGCCGGCATGTCGGCGGATCACGCGGCGCAGGTCGCCGACGTGCTGGTGTGGGCCGATCTCAGGGGTGTGGGGTCGCACGGGGTCGAGCGCGTCCCGCGCTATCTCGGCATGATCGAGGCCGGCGGCATGAACCCCGCGCCCGACATGCGCATCACCACCGAGACCGTATCATCGCTGATGATCGAGGCCGATCGCGCGCCGGGCCCGGTGGCCATGGGGTGGGCCATGGACCGCGCCATGGAAAAGGCCCGCGAGACCGCCATCGGCTGGGCGCTGGTACGCCAGATGACCCATTCGGGCGCCATCGGATATTACAGCCTACGGGCCGCGCGCGAGGGGCTCGCGGGGCTCGCCTTCGTGTCGTCGCTGCCCAACATGGCCTATCACGGCGCGCGCACGGCATCGATCGCCACCAGCCCGATCACCATCGCGGTGCCGGGCGGCGACCGCGCGCCCGTACTGCTGGATATGTCGACGGCGGTGGTCGCGGGCGGCAAGATCACCCAGGCGCGCAACGCCGGCGTGCCGATCCCGGAAGGTTGGGCGCTCGACGACGACGGCAACCCGACCACCGACGGCGCGCGCGCCACGATCCCGATGCCGCTGGGCGGGCCGAAGGGCGCGGGACTGTCGCTGATGATGGAATGCCTGATCAGCCTGATGGTGGGTAATCCGATCATCACCGAGGAAATCGGCTTTCAGGCGCGCGGCCGCCCCATTCGCCAGAACGGACTTTGCATCGCGGTCGATATCGCGAAATTCATCGATCCCCAGGAGTTCCGCGCCCAGGTCGACGCGCTGGTCGATCTGCTGAAAAACCAGCCCGCGGCCGACGGCGTCGACGAAATCCTGGTCCCCGGCGAACGCGGCGACCGGGTGATGGCGGAACGCGGTCGCGACGGCATCCCGATGCCGACGGCCCGCTGGGAAAATCTCGGAAAGGTCGCGGAAAAATTCAGCGTCGCCATGCCGGCGACGGTCTGAGGGCTCCACGAAACGGGTCGGATTCCGATCACCTCGCTGGAAATTCAGATGTTCGTCGCAATGTCCCAATGGCTTCCGATTACAGACATCGGAGATGTCGTCGCCGACTTTCGAGTTTGACCGATACCGTTGATAAAGTCGCTTTCAGGCGGTTTTTCTGTGTCCGCTTCTAGTAGGAGCGGACATTTTGGTTCCGCCTCGGTGTGATGCCGGGGCGGTTTCGGGTTATTGGTTATTTACTGGGGTTTTCGGGCATCGGATCAGGCCATTTGGGGCATCGGCGGCGGTATGGCGGCGAGCTTGGCCAGGCGTTTCAGGTTCTGGACGGTGGCGGCCAGCAGGAACTCGTCGCGAGCGCCCGACAGCCCCCTCAGGCGTAGCCGTTCGAATCCGAGATGGCGCTTGAGGTGGGCGAACAGCATCTCGACCGTCTTGCGCTCGCGCGCCGACTCAAGACCCGCCGCCATGCAGCGGCGCAACACGCTCTCAAACACCACACGGAAGGTGTCGCCGTCGCGGAACCGGCCATGGCGGTTGAGCGAGAACGTCGAGTGGTCCGGCACGCGGTCCTCAAGCCCGAGCCGGCAGAACCAGCGATAGGCCAGATTGAGATGAACCTCCTGACACAGCCGGCGTTCGGACGGGATGCCGAAGCAGTAACCCACGATCAACATCCGGATCATCAGCTCGGGATCGATCGACGGACGGCCGATGACGCTGTAGTGCGGCTTCAGGCGGTTGCGGATCTCGTTGAAATCGAGAAACAGTTCGATCCGCCGAAGCACATGATCCGACGGAACGTGATCATCAAGACAAAAATCGTAAAAGAAAAGCCGCTGATCCGCTTCCTGACGACCCATCATCGCCACGCCCTCCGATG
>CAZPMO010000216.1:0-7229 GCA_964587515.1 uncultured Rhodospirillaceae bacterium
CAAGCCGGCCGGGTTCGGAGAACGGACCGGCGAACCGGCGAAACACCTCCGCCGTCGAAACCGGCACACGCGGATTGACAAGAACCAGCCCGAGCGGCGGCAGAGCGGGACCGGGATCGATCCGCTCGCCTACGCCGCCCGCATAGAGGGTCGTCCCGCGCAGGCAGGCCGGCACATCGGCGCCCAGCGTCAACCCGATACGGGAAAGTTCGTCATCGTCGATGTCGAGGTCCCACAGCGCCCGCAGGCCCAGCAACGTCGCCGCGGCGTCGGCGGATCCGCCGCCGATACCGGCCGCGACCGGCAAATCCTTGGTCAGCGTCACGGCGCATTTGGGGTCCATCCCGCGCGCTTCGGCCAGCGCCCGCGCGGCGCGGCTCACCAGATTATCGTCGCCGGGCGGCAGGGCGGCCGCGAATTCACCGTCGGAGGCGAAGCTGAACGCGGGCGCGGGACGCAGCGTCACCCGGTCGCGCACCGTCGCGAACGCAATCAGACTGTCGAGCAGATGGTAGCCGTCCGCGCGGCGGCCAAGGACATGGAGATAGAGGTTGATCTTTGCCGGCGCCTCAACCGAAAGGCCTGGTTCGGAGCCCGCCAACCGGGGATCAGCTTCCCGTTTCGGGCTTCTCGTTGGCGGAGAGGCCATCGATGATCTTCTTCTGGATCGCGGAGGTCTGATCGGGCTCGGGGCCGAGGCTCAGCGCCCGCCGCCACTGGAAGCGCGCCTCGACGGCGCGTCCGACCCGCCAATAGGCGTCGCCAAGATGGTCGTTGATGGTGGGATCCTGCGGGCGCAGTTCCACGGCGCGTTCAAGCTGTTTGGCCGCATCCTTGTACTTGCCGATCCGGTACAGCACCCAGCCGAGGCTATCGACGATATAGCCATCGTTGGGGCGAAGCTGAACCGCGCGCTCGATCATTTTACGCGCGCGTTCGAGTTTGATCCCCTGATCGACCCAGGAATATCCGAGGTAATTTAGGACATAAGGCTGGTCGGGGTTGAGTTCCAGCGCGCTCACGAAATCCTTCTCGGCGCGCTTCCACTGCTTGGAGCGTTCCAGCGCGATGCCGCGGGAATACAGAATGGTCCAGTGTCGCTTGTTGATCTTGCCGATGCGTTTCATCGCCCTGTCATAGGCGTCGACCGACTCCCCGAAACGCTTTTCGGAGCGCAGCAGGTCACCGAGATTGATCATCACGTCCGAACGCGCGTCTTTTTCCCGCGCCATGCTGCGCAACTGTTCGATGGCCTCCTCGACCTTGTCGATAGATTCAAGATTGGAGGCGGTCCTGAGCCGCGCCGACCACCACAAAGGCGACGTCTCCGGCACCGAACGGTAAATCTCGATCGCTTCGCGGTTGCGGCTGAGGGTCTCAAGAATGCCGCCGACCAGCATTTTCGCCAGCGCGAAATCGGGACGCAGGTCGAGTGCGATCCGGCCGTAAACCAGCGCCAGTTCGATCGCGTTCTCCTGGGTCAGCGTGCTGGCCACATTGAACAGCGCCTCGGCCACGCCGTCGCGCACGCTGGCGGCGAACCTGGGCTCCGGCTTTCCTTTTTCAAGCCCGTCCCATGCCGACAGCAGGAGACGGGAATCGGGATTTTCCTGAAGATATTTGGCGTAGACCCCACGGGCGCGATCGGTCTGGCCGGTTCGCATATAAAGCGAGCCCAATGCCTGGACGACACGCAGCGTCGAGCGCCGCGACTTCGATTCCGCTTTGCGGTAATGGGCTTCGGCCTGTTCCGCGTTGTCGGCGAAATCGTGCAGCAGACCGACATGGAGGTCATAGAGAATGGAAAAACCGGAGACCTTGCCGATGGGTTTCAACGCCGCGATGGCGGCGGCGGTATCGCCCCGCCCGGCCACGACCCAGGCGCGCACCAGCGGCACCACGAAGGTAGAGAGCCCGCGCCGCTTGATCTTCGCGAGACGGTCTTCCGCGGCTTTGTGCCGGCCCGCCTTGATATCGGCCGCGGCGAGCACGAGATTGGCCAGCGGCGCGCCCGCGTCGACGTCGACGATACGCTGCGCAACATTTTCGGCGGCGCTGAATTTTCCGTCCGCGAGGTCGGCGACGAAAGTCCGGCGCAACAACGCGCGGTTGCCGGCGTCAGCGCGTAACGCGCGCGTCAGATACTTCGCGGCCGTCCGATAATCGTGGGTTTTCTGTGCATGGCGCCCAGCCAGGTAGCTGCCGGTCGCGGATATCCCGACGGGCTTGCCCGCCGGGCCGACCCGCGCGGCGGCCTGTTCCATCGCGGCGACGGCGGTCTGGCCCGGGGCCTGGCCCTGGGTCGAGGGCGCCTCGGACGCGCAGGCGGCCAACGCCAGACAGGCGGCAAACACCGGAACCAGGCGTCTCAGCCGTATTGATACGGCGGCGGGCGAAACCGGATCGGTCATTGAAAAACGACGATAGTCCTGCAAATCGAACATCGAGGCGCCAAAATCATCTCCGCGGGCGGCATAAACTAGCCAAATTCCGTAAACACACCGTCTACCGCGTGTTCCAGCGTCCCCGCTCCCTTCTAGATGGGTCCATAGTACAAACTAACAAGACCCCCGTCAGCACCCTCTGTGAGCGCCGTGATTCGCGCTTTCCTCACATATTGGGATAATTCGGCCCATCGGCGCCCTGCGGCACGGTCCAGTTGATATTCTGCCTGGGATCCTTGATATCGCAGGTCTTGCAATGGACGCAGTTCTGAGCGTTTACCTGAAGGCGGGGGTTGCCGCCATCGTCGTCGCGCAGGATCTCGTAGACGCCGGCCGGACAATAGCGCTGCTCCGGCGCGTCATAGAGCGCGAGATTGACGTCGATGGGCACGGAATCGTCGGCGAGACGCAAATGCGACGGCTGGTTTTCCTCATGATTGGTGTTGGAAATGAACACCGAGGAATTGCGGTCGAAACTCACCTCGCCATCGGGCTTGGGATAGTCGATGACCGGCGCGTCGGCGGCCTTGCGCAGCCGGTCGTGGTCGGCGTGATGGTGAAGCGTCCACGGCGCGCGGCCGCGCAGCAGATAGGTGTCGATCGCCGAATAGGCCATGCCGAGCCACAAGCCCCAGCGGAAGGAGGGGCGGATATTGCGCACCGCCTTGAGCTCGTCCCACAGCCAGCTTTGCCGGATTCGCTCGCCATAGTCGGCGCATTCCGCCGACCCGTCTCCGGACAGGGATTCGAACACGCTTTCGGCGGCCAGCATTCCGGACTTCATCGCGGTGTGGGAACCCTTGATCTTGGGCACGTTCATGAACCCGGCGGCGCAGCCGACCAGCAGACCGCCGGGGAAACTCAGCTTGGGCACCGATTGGAAACCGCCCTCGGTCAGCGCCCGCGCGCCATAGGCGATGCGCCGGCCGCCCGCGAAAGTGGGCCGCACGGCGGGGTGCGTCTTGAAGCGCTGAAACTCCTCGAACGGCGACAGATGCGGATTGGTGTAATCGAGCCCGATGACGAACCCGACCGAGACCTGGTTGTCCTCCAGGTGATAGAGGAACGAGCCGCCATAGGTGCCCGAGTCCAGCGGCCAGCCGATACTGTGGACGACGCGGCCCTGATGATGCTGGTCGGGCGCGACTTCCCACAATTCCTTGATGCCGATCCCGAAGGTCTGAGGATCGACCCCGTCGCGAAGATCATGGCGCGCCGTGAGTTCCTTGGTCAGCGAGCCCCGGCAGCCCTCGGCGAAAATCGTCTGGCGGGCGTGAAGCTCGACGCCTTGCTGATAATTCTCGGTCTGCTCGCCGTCCGCGCCGATCCCCATATCTCCGGTCGCGACGCCGCCCCCGTCGGTATACAGCAGTTCGGCGGCCGCGAACCCGGGATAGACCTCGACCCCGAGTTCCTCGGCCTGGGCGCCGAGCCAGCGGCACAGATTGCCGAGGCTGATGATGTAATTGCCGTCATTGCGCATCTGCGGCGGGGTCGGCAAGCGAATGGCGCGCTGTTCGGTCAGCAGCATGAGCCGGTCGTCGCTGGCCGGCGTGTGCAGCGGCGCGCCGCGTTCCTTCCAGTCGGGAAACAGCTCTTCCAGGGCGTGCGGTTCCAGCACCGCGCCGGACATGATGTGGGCGCCAACCTCGGAGCCTTTTTCGATGACGCAGACGGTGACGTCACGCTCCGCCTCCTGCGCCAGTTGACGCAACCGGATCGCGGCCGACAGCCCGGCGGGACCGGCGCCCACGATCACCACGTCGAATTCCATCGCTTCGCGTTCCATGCCCCGTCCCGATAATTCTGTCCGGCGGCCCGGCCTCCGTGATAGGTTCCGCCCATGCGAGGAGAACGGACTCTGACCGGCCTGCTCGACTGGTATATAGCGGCAGGCGTGGATGAGGCAATCGGCGATCGCCCGATTGACCGCTATGCGGAATCGGCGCGCGCCGCCGCCAAGACCCCGACGCCGACGCCCGAGGCGTCCACGGCAGGCGACGACGCGCCGAGAACGGATGCGCGGCCGCCCCGCCCGGCGGCGGAACCCCGGCTCGTCGCCCGCGACCAGATCGAGCGAGGCGCCCGCGAAATCGCCGCCGCCGCGACCACCCTGGATGAGCTGCAAGCCGCGTTTTCGGCGTTCGACGGCTGCCCGCTGAAACAGACGGCCAATAAATTCGTCTTCGCCGACGGCGCGCCGACGGCGCGCGTGATGCTGATCGGCGCGGCGCCGGGCGGCGAAGAGGATCGGATCGGACTGCCGTTCGTGGGACCCGCCGGGCGCCTGCTCGACCTCATGCTGGCGGCCATCGGACTCGATCGGTCAACCGCCTATATCACCAACATTCTGCCGTGGCGGCCGCCCGGCAACCGCAACCCGACCGACGCCGAAATCGCGGCCTGCCTGCCGTTTACCGAGCGGCATATCGAGCTGGTCGCGCCCGATTTGCTGATCCCGGTCGGCGGCACGTCGGCCAAGACGCTGCTCAAGGCGCGCGAGGGAATCATGCGGCTGCGCGGGCGCTGGTTCAACTATGCCGGCCCCGGGCTCAAATCGCCGATCGCGGCGCGCGCCCTGCTCCATCCCGCCTACCTGCTGCGCTCGCCGGCCCAGAAGCGCGAAACCTGGCAGGATCTGATCCAGATCAGGCAGCGGCTCGATGAGATCAAGCCTCCCCAATAATTCATGATCGTCCCTTGTGAAATGGGGTTGGCTTCTCTATCTAGGCAGGGATGAGAATTGGTTTCTTTATGGTTCTCAACCGCTTATTGAAGCCCCTCCGGCGCGGCGCCGCGATCGTCGCGGTGATCGCCGCGTGGGGCGCGTCCAGCGTCGCGGACGCCGGCGATCATGCGCGCCCGGCCACGGATTCGGCCACGCTGGAATCGATAATGTCGCGGGTGCTCGACGCCGATGACGTCGCGCGCTACCGGACGATCTTTTCGCTTCAGACGCGCGGCGATTGGCGCAAGGCCGACCGCCAGATTCGCAAGCTCAAGGACCGCCTGCTGATGGGCCACGTCCTTGCGCAGCGCTATCTGCACCCGACCCGATACCGGTCACGCTACCGCGAACTGGCGAAATGGCTGCGGCATTACGCCGATCACCCCGACGCGCGGCGGCTGTACCGGCTGGCGATCAGGCGCAATCCGGGCAAGGCGCGGCGGCCACGGTCGCCCCAATTCGGCCAGGCGCCCGATTACGCGGAATATCCCTGGCAGCGCGAAGTCAGCTATGTTTCGTCCAAGCGGCGCGGCCCGCGCGCGCGGCGGGCGGCGCGGCGCATCATCAACAAGGCGCGCATCTATTCGCGGGCCGGCCGGCTGACGCTGGCGCGCAATCTGCTCAAGCGCAAGCACACCAAGCGTATCCTCGACCGCAACGAGATAGCCATCGCGCGCGCCTATATCGGCATGGGCTATTTCTATCATGGCCTCGCGCAGCAGGCCTACGCGTTCGGCGCGCCGGCGGCGCGGCGCATCGGCAAATACATGCCGCTGGCCAACTGGACCGCCGGTCTTTCGGCTTATCGGCTGGGCAAGTTCAGCGAGGCCGCCGATCATTTCGAAGCCATGGCGGAACTTGGCCGGGGCTCGGGCTGGACGCTCGGCGCGGCGGCGTTCTGGGCGGCGCGGACCAATATGCTGGCCAAGCGCCCGGAGCGCGTCAGCCGCTGGCTGCAGGTCGCGGCCCAGCACCCGACGACATTCTACGGCCTGCTGGCGAGCCGCCTGCTGGGCGTCCGCAAGGCTTTCGACTGGTCGGTGCCGGGCCTGTCCCCGGCCCATATCGACAAGATCGTCGACCATCGCGCCGGCAAGCGCGGCCTTGCTTTGCTGCAGGTCGGGCAGAGTGAGCGCGCGGAGCTTGAATTTCGGTCGCTGACCGCGAACGATGACCGCGTGCTCGGTCGGGCGCTGCTGGCGCTGGCCGAGGCGATCAGACTGCCGTCGCTGGCGCTGAAAACGGCGTCGATGCTGACCGAGGAAAACGGCGCCCCTCATTACGGCGCGCTTTATCCGATCCCGAGATGGCACCCCAAGGAAGGCTTTGTGATCGATCGGGCGCTGATTTTTGCCTTCATGCGCCAGGAATCGCGCTTCAACACGCGGGCGAAAAGCTCCGCCGGGGCGCGCGGGCTGATGCAGCTTATGCCGGCGACCGCCGGTTTCATGGCCCGAAAACGCTTCCGCGGCCATCGCCGCAACCAGCTCTACGATCCCCAGCTCAACATCTCGCTGGGCCAGCGCTATCTGCGTTATCTGATCGGCCATGATTTGATCAAGGGCGACATGCTGCTGGTGACGATCGCCTATAACGGCGGTCCCGGCAATCTCGCGAAATGGCGGCGCCGGGCGAAGAAGCGCCAATTCCTCGACCCGCTTCTGTTCATCGAGAGCATCCCGTCGCTGGAGACCCGCATATTCGTCGAGCGCGTGCTGTCCAATTTCTGGATCTACCGGTATCGGCTGGGGCAGGAAGCGCCGTCGCTGGATGCCCTGGCCGCGGGAGAACCCGCCGCCTACACGTCGCTCGACCAAAAGCCCAAGTCTCTCGCCCGCAACGAAGAGGACGGCGATGTTCGGAATTGACGAGAAAACTCCCTTCGTCGCGATCAACATCGCGGTGATGACGGTCTCCGATACGCGGAGCGAGGAAACCGACCGGTCCGGCGCGACCCTGGTGGAGCGCATAACGGCGGCGGGGCACAACGCCGCCGCCAAGGTGATCGTCCGCGACGAACAATCGGCCATCGTCGCGCAACTGCGTCAATGGATCGC
>CAZPMO010000216.1:7266-7498 GCA_964587515.1 uncultured Rhodospirillaceae bacterium
GGAGGCGTTTCACGCGGTCTACGAAAAAGAAGTCGCCGGGTTCGGCGAGCTGTTCCGCATGCTGAGCTATCAGAAGATCGGCACCTCGACGGTGCAATCGCGCGCCACGGCGGGGGTCGCGGGCGGCACTTATCTGTTCGCGGTGCCCGGCTCGACCGGCGCCTGCAAGGACGCCTGGGACGATATCCTGGTCCACCAGCTCGACATCCGCCACAAACCCTGCAACTTCGTC
>CAZPMO010000217.1:0-7389 GCA_964587515.1 uncultured Rhodospirillaceae bacterium
CGACATGATCCTACGGGATGGCACAGCAATCAAATGGGTGACCGACATGGCCCAACCCGGGACTTCGGTTTGCAATTTCCGTAATAAATTGAATACCCCTGAAATTTTCCGGATGAAATGGGCCGGACATCGGGCGCACATGGCCGGATGCGAATAAAATAGCGAATAAGGTCTAATTTCAGGCGATCTCTGCTTGATCGCGCCAGATATTTTCCGACAATCTCTTGAAATTTCGGTCATATTGGTTGAAATTTCCTCCCATTTTATACTTTTTCGATATTCGATTCCGCCCATATATTGCATTATATGAAATATTATCAAGAGGGATTTTTCGTATCATGCCATGGTCTTTAATTTGCGTTTATGGCAATTTTACGACATGACTAATCGCATCAGATACTGGCGGAAGCTTCGCAAGTTGACGCTGGAGAAACTGGCCGAACGGCTCGGCACGTCGGCGGGCCATCTCCACAAGTGGGAGACCGGCAAGGTTTCGATCACGCTGGATCGGCTGACCCAGGTTTCCGAAGCTCTCGGCTGCAGTATCATCGATCTGGTCGAGGGACTGGCCAAGGTCCCGGTTGTCGGCAAGGTCGGCGCCGGCGCGTCGGTCTTCTCGGTCGACGCCTACCCGCTCGGTCACGGCCAGCGCATGGTTCGCTGCCCGACCGGCCTCGACCCGCAACAAACCGTGGCGGTCGAAGTCGAAGGCGATTCAATGTTGCCTATCGAGGAAGGTTGGCTGCTGTTCTATACGCGCAATTACGAGGGCGTGCCGGTCGAATGTCTCGGCAAGCTCTGCGTCGTCCAGCTGATCGATGAGGGTCCGCGCTATGTGAAGCGGATCAAGCTCGGCCGCAAGCCGGGGCTGTTCAACTTGTACAGCACCAACGCGCGCGAGATGGAGGATATGCCGCTGAGCTGGGCCGCGCCGGTGCTGGACGCGCGGCCGCCGGACCCGGAAGAAGAGCAGGAAAAGCTCGAACTGGAACGCGCCTCGGCTTAACGGCCCGACGGGTCAACTGGCCCCACCCAGCTCGCCGGCCTCTCTCAACTTCTGGGCCTTCGCCTCCAGACGCTGTTTCTGACGGTCCTTGTCTATCACGAAGCGGACATGGCGCGCCTTGCCGACATGGTCCAGCGCGTCGTGGACGTCGACATCGAAGGAAACCCGGCGACCATCGACCTCGATCACCGTCGCCGAGACATCAACCCAGCATCCGAGAAGCGTCGCGCCCAGATGATCGACCTCGACGCGCGCGCCGACACTGTCCTCGCCGTCGTCGAGATGCTCAAGCGCCAGGAGGCGGCAGGTTTCCTCGATATCGCGCACCATCCACGGCGTCGCATAGACGCGCAGTTCCTCGCCCATGAAATCGATCGTCCGGTCTCGGTCGACCGTCACCCGCCGGGTGGTCTTTAATTCCTGCTTCAGAGTGTCCTTCATTTTCGTCCGCCTCCGCCGTTGTTCATGCGCCGCCGTAAATCCTGCGGAGCTCGGTTTTGAGAATTTTGCCCATCGCGCTTTTCGGCAATTCATCGACGAACGCCATGCGGCGGGGAATCTTGTAACCGCCGATCCTCTCGCGGCAATGATCGACGATGTCGCCCTCACTCAACTCGGCGCCCGGCGCGGGCACGATCGCCGCGAACAACGCCTCGCCGAATTTCTCGTCCGGCACCCCGATCACCGCGACCTCGTGCACCCCGGGATGCTGATAAAGCGCCGCCTCGACCTCCGAGGAGTAAACGTTTTCGGCGCCGGTGATGATCATGTCCTTCTTGCGATCGAGCAGATACATGTAGCCGCCCGCATCGACGCAAGCGACATCGCCGGTGTGAAACCAGCCGTCACGGAAGGCGCTTTCATTTTCTTCCGCGCGGTTAAGATATCCCCTGGTGACGTTGGGACCGCGCACCACCACTTCGCCCGCCTCGCCGACCGGGACCTCACACCCATCATCGTCAAAAATACGCAGATCGACGCCGATCACCGGGCGACCGACCGATTTGAGCAACTCGAATTGACCGGAAGCGAGCGCCTCTTTGTGTTCTTCCATGTCCAGCGTCGTGAGGATCGGCGATGTCTCGGTAAGGCCATAGCCCTGCTGCAGCTCGGCGCCGGGAAAACGTTCGATGGTGCGGCGGATCCATTCCACCGCCATCGGCGAGGAACCGTAGAACAGCAACCGGAAGCTCGAAATATCGAAGCTGTCGAAATCTTCCTCCTGCAGGGTCATTATCACCATGGTCGGCGCCAGCATCGCCATGGTCACCCGGTGATCCTGGATCGCCTGCAACAGATTTCGGCCCGTGAATTGGGGCAGATAGACGTGAGCCGCGCCCATCAGCGTAAATGCGGTGCCCAGAAGATCAGCCGAATGAAACATCGGCGCGACGTGGATAAAGACATCGTCGAGACGAATGCGCATGGCCGGCGCGACCTGCATGCCGTTGGAATAGACGTTCGCATGGCTCAGCCGAACGCCCTTGCTGCGCCCTGTCGTCCCGCCCGTATAGAGCAGGATCGCATCGTCGTCCTCGGTGCTGGGATGAGACTCCGCCGGCTCGGCCTCGGCGATCAGTGTCTCGTATTGCGGCCATGAAACGTCGGCTGGCGCCGCGGCAATATAAAGGAAGCGGTCCTGCCAGGGCGCCAGTTCGTTCGCCGTCGCAAGATCGATCAGCGCATCTTCCGCCGCCAGCAACCGGCAATCGGCATCGTCCAGGATGAAGCGAATTTCCGGTGGCGCGAGCCTGTAATTGACCGGCACCGGCACCGCGCCCATCCAATAGCCGGCGTGGATCAACTCCGCATGTCGGAAGGTATTGCGGCAGAGAATGCCAAAGCGATCACCCTGGCCGATGCCAAGTCGCTGAAGCGCCGCGGCCGCGCGCATGGCGCGATCAGTGAACTCCGCATAGGTAAAGTCGCGTTCGGGGTCGAGGATCGCCGGACGCGCGCCGTAAAGCCGGCGCGCCCGTTCGATCGCCGAAACCATGGTCCGCATGACGTTCTATTGATCTCCATGATATGGCCGCGTTGCGCCGATGTTAGCGGCTGAAACCGCGCATGACCACTTCAGTCCTTGGCGCGCGCCTCGCGCGCCCGCGCACTGGCCTCCATATCAACTTCGAGCGTGTCCGGATCACAGACCACCCCATAATCCCGGAGCGCGGATTCGGGCGACACATAACCCTGCCGAAGATCGTCGCGCACCTCCTCGATCGGGCGCTCAAACGGCGCGCCGAAACCACCGCCACCGCCCGACCGCAAGGCGAAGGCCTCGCCGGCTTCGAGACGCGCGGTCAGCACCTTGGCATTGGGAAAGTCGTCTTTCCAGGCGCCATCGCGGCGCACCGCCACCGAGTTGCCAATGGCCACGCCACCGCCTTCGAGACCCCAGGGCGCGCAGTGGACCCGTTCGATCTGGGTGTTCATGGTGATATTGGTCCGCGCCTGAATCACGGTCTCGATGCCGAGCCCGCCGCGCCGCCGTCCGGGACCGCCGGAATCGGGGCGCAACCGGTGGGATTCCATCATGATCGGATATTTCGCCTCGAGTTGCTCGGCCGGGCTGTTATGGGTGTCGCCATCGTTCATGCAAATCGTTGCGCTTATTCCATCTTCCTGGCGTTTCGCGCCCCAGCCACCGCCGGTCGGCCCGATGAAGGCGATAAAGAATTCCGATTTCTCGACGTTGACGCCGTTGATCATCGCGATCACCAGGTCGGCGTGGTGCCCGGCGACAACCTGGTCGGGGATGGCCGGCGCCAGCGCCTTGAAAATCGTGTCGATAATGGTCATCGGGAACGTCATCCACCAGCGCATCGGCGCGGGCCGCCGGGCGCTGACCACCTTGCCCATGGGTACGATGGTTTTCAGGTTGCGGAACGATCCGTCATTGATGGGATAGTCCCGCGGCGACGTCAGGCACTTGAAGGCCACCTGGGCGCAGGCATGGCCCGTGGTCACGCCGGAGTTATAAAAGCCGCGCACCTGTTCCGCGACGTTCGACAGATCGACGGTCATCTCATCGCCCGCGACCTCGACGCGTACGCGAATGGGGATCGGTTCGCTTACATTGACGCCGTCGTCATCCATAAAAGATTCGGCTTCGTAGACGCCGTCGGGGATCGCCAGCGTGCGCGTGCGCGCAGCCGCCGCCGACTGATCCATGATTACGGAGATCGCGGTCAGCACTTCGTCGCGGCCATAGCGTTCGATCAGTTCCAGGAATCGGCGTTCGCCCGTCTTGATGGCGGTAAGCTGGGCGCGGAGATCGCCCATCGCTCGATCCGGCAGCCGTACATTCATATAGAGGATATCGAGCAGGTCCTGATTGACCACGCCGGCGCGCTGATATTTCAGGATCGGGATTTGCAGGCCTTCCGAGAAGATATCGGTAGTCATCCCGTCGAGCGTTCCGCCGATGTCGGGCCAATGGGCCATGCAACAGGCAAACCCGATCAGTTCGCCCTCGTGAAATATCGGCAGGCTGAAGGTGAGATGGTTGAGATGACTGCCGGTAATGTAGGCGTCGTTGGTCAGCAGGATATCGCCGGGCTCGATGCCGTCCGCACCGAAATGCGCGAGTTTGGCCTTCACCGTTTCGGCCATGCCCCGGATGAACATTGGCAACCCGAGGCCGATGGAAACCGTTTCGCCTTTCGCGGTGAACAGCCCAACGGTGAAGTCCAGCGCCTCATAAATGATCATGTTGTAGGCGGTGCGCATGAGATTGGATTTCATTTCTTCGGTCACCGCGAAGACCCCATTGCGCACGACCTCGGTGACCACCGGATCAAAACCACTCGACTTTTCTTTTTCTGCCATTCGTCTCTACTCGTCGTTTTTCAGATAGTTGGGATTGCATTCTCCAAGCCGCGCCAGGGTCGTCTCGCTCAGCAGACGCGTCGCGGCGTCGCGCCGAGGCCCGGGATTGTCGAACTCGCCGGCCCTGAGATCCTCCGCGAAGCGACGATTGAGATCATCGAGCGACGGCTCGCCATCCCCTTGGGGTGCCAGCAATTCGACGAGAGCCTCGCGTTCCGCGATCATGCCGGCGTCGCCATTTTCCGCTTCTCGCCCAGCGATTCCCATCGCGGCGGCGACCATCAGCGCGTTGTATCTCTGGTCGGCGGGTAGCGCGGGCAGCACCTCCTCCAGCAATCGCCGGCGCGCTATGGCGAGAAGATCGACCGCATCCGGCCTGTCGCGCATCACACCACCCCCGTCAACGATAAAACTTCATATTCAAGTTCCGGCAGCCGGCGGCCAATCAGCGCGAGATCGAGGCTGGGCTCGGCGCCGCTTAGATGACGCGCGGTCTGGTGCAGCGCCACGACGGCCCACCGGACATGCGCCATCACCTCCCAATATCGCGCCGCGTCGCGGTCGATTTGGCGCCCGGATCCCGCTTCGTAGCCCGAATAGAATATTTCGCGCGACGCGATGCCGCCGGCCTCGAAGCTGTCCGAGCCGAACCGCCAGCATTTCGCGCAAAACCAGGCAAGGTCTTCGATCGGCTCGCTCCATCCGGCGAACTCCCAGTCGAGAACCCCGGTCAACTCCCCGTCGGAGACCATATAGTTGCCGGTGCGAAAATCGTGGTGCGCAAGGACGGTCTCTCCCGGGGGCTGGGCGTGGGTTTCCAGCCAGCGCAGGCCCCATTCGAGCGCCGGATGAGGCGCCGGTTCGGCATCGAGATAAGCTCGGTATTTCATCACCGAATCGAGCGCCGGCCCGTGGCGGGGCAATTCAAGGAAAGCCAGATCCTCGCGCGGCGGCGTGATCGAATGGATCTTCGCCAGCTCCGCGCCCAGCCTTCGCGCCAACGCCTCGTGCGGCGCGCCACGAACGATGCGGCCACCCAACGCCTCGCCTTCTATGCGCCGCATCAAATAGAACGGCGCGCCGATTACCGATCCGTCGCCACAATACCATAGCGGTTCGGGAACCGTCACGCCGGCGGCGTGGGCCGCGCTAAGCAGGGCAAATTGTTGATCGAGC
The DNA here is from genome assembly GCA_964587515.1 of uncultured Rhodospirillaceae bacterium. Lineage (GTDB taxonomy): Bacteria > Pseudomonadota > Alphaproteobacteria > MPNO01 > MPNO01 > CAZPMO01. The sequence goes on from CAZPMO010000217.1 coordinate 6,014, forward strand.
GGCAGGCTTTCCGGCACCGTCGATTTCGCCTCGGTCCGCAGCACCAGGCGAGCTGTCCCGGCCATCAAACCGCCCTCGATCATGACATCGAGCGCGCGGTTCTCCTGAATTGCGCCGCCGACCAGTAAATCATCGCGCTGTAATTCCGCGTTGGTGGCGCCGGCGGCTTTGGCAATGAAGGCGGCTAGCGCGGACTGTGCGTTATTGCCGTTCAATCCCAGCTCCAGAAGTCGATGCCCTCGTTCAACAGGTATCGCGACAGCACCATCTTGTGGGTCTCCGATGCGCCGTCGACCAGGCGCGCCTGACGCGCATAGCGGTACATCCATTCAAGGGGTAAATCCTTGGAATAGCCGCGCGCGCCGACCAGTTGTATCGCGGTGTCGATCGCGGTGTGCAGCGCATCGGCAACCACAATCTTGGCCATGGACACCTCCTTGCGCGCGAAATCACCGGTGTCGAGCTTGGCCGCGGCGCGCATCGTCAGCAACCGCCCGATATCGATTTGCATCGCCGCATCGCCGAGCATCCACTGGACGCCCTCATGCTCCGCCAGCCGCGCACCAAAACTTTCGCGTTCCTGGACGTAACCGAAGCATTCCTCCAGCGCGCGCTTGGCCATGCCGGTCCAGCGCATGCAATGGGTCAGTCGCGCGGTGCCAAGCCGGATCTGAGTCGCCTTCAATCCTTCACCAATTCCCATCAAGCGGTTCTCGTCCCTGATCTCGAGACCATCGAAGCGCAGTTCGCAATGACCGCCATGTTCTTCGGGGCCCATGATGGGAATCCGGCGCACCAGGTCCCAACCGGGCTGGTCCGCGTCGAACAGGAATGCGGTGAGGCCGCGCCGTTCGTCATCGGACGTGCGCGCGATCAGGATGAAGTGCTGCGCGACCCCGGCGCCGGTGATGAACCATTTATGGCCGTTGATCACCCATGTGTCGCCGCGCCGCTCGGCGAAGGTCTGCATAGCCGACGGATCGGACCCGGACCCCGGCATCGGTTCGGTCATCACGAAGGACGAACGCACCTTGCCGTCGATAATGGGTTGCAGCCAACGCTCCTTCTGGGCCTCGGTACCGACACGGTTCAACAGGATCATGTTGCCGTCATCGGGCGCGGCGCAGTTGAAACAGACGGGGCCGTAAATGGACCGGCATTTCCTCGTAACACGCCGCCATCCCGACAATGGGCAAACCCTGGCCACCGCGCTCCTTGGGCATTTGCAACGCCCACAGACCTTGCGCCCGAGCCTTCTCGCGCATCCCCGAAAGCACGTCGTCGCGAATATTTTCGTGCTCGTCGGCAGTCGCCGGATCGGCTTCCAGGGGCAGGATATGTTCGGCCACGAAATCACGGACCCGGCCGCGATAATC
>CAZPMO010000218.1:0-7325 GCA_964587515.1 uncultured Rhodospirillaceae bacterium
GGGTGGGATCGAATGAACAACCTCGTGAGAGATCACAACTAGGAATGCTTTCGACGGCCTAATACGATTACCCAGGCCCGGTAGAACACGGCATTGGCGGTAAACCGGGGGTTGCCCTATTGTCGCGCCATGACCGAGGAACGCGCCGGTTGGCTCGACCTGTTTCGCGACGGGCGCGCGGCCTATTCCATCCTGCTCAATGTCGGCGTCATACTGCACGCCATCAATATCCTGGTAATCTCCACCATAATGCCGTCGGTCGCGTCCGAACTTGGCGGCATCTCGCTTTATGCCTGGCCGGCCATGGCCTACATGGTGGGCACCATTGCCGGCGCGGCGAGTGGCGAGCCGGCATTGTCGGCGCTGCATCGGCGCGGCGCCTATGTGCTGGCGGCGGTGATCTTCGGGATCGGCGCCTTGGCCAGCGCCGTGGCGCCGTCGATGACGGCGCTGATCGCCGGGCAACTGGTACAGGGCTTCGGCGGCGGACTGCTGACGTCGCTGTCCATGGCGCTGGTCGGTACGCTCTACGAAGGCGCGTTGCGCACCCGTATTCTGTCGCTGATAACCACGACCTGGAGCATCGCGGCGGTGATCGGACCGGCGGTCGGCGGGGTGTTCGCCGACATGGGCTGGTGGCGGGGCGTGTTCTGGCTGTCGGTGGTGAGCGTCGCGCTGTTCGCGGTTGCATCGTGGCGGCGGATTCCGGCCTCGGGCCGGCCCATGGCGGCGCCAACCTGGCCATTCCTGCGCATCGGGCTGATCTCGCTGGCGGTGCTGGCCGTCGGCGTTACGGGCCAGCTACGTTCCACCGCCGCGACAATGGTCCTGGTGATCGTCGCGATTGTGCTCGCCTGGACCACATTCCGGATCGACGCCACGGCCGAGCGCCGGCTTTTCCCATCGCGCGTAATGTCATTGTTCTCGCCGGTCGGCACCGCCTATTGGGTGTCCTTCCTGCTGTCGTTTTCCCATATGTCGGCGCTGATTTTTATGCCGCTGGTGCTTCAGATTCTTTATGGCGTTTCGCCGCTGTGGGTCGGCTATTTCTCCATGTTGTTCTCGATCGCCTGGACGGCGGGCTCGCTGGGGGTCGCCGGGTGGCGGGACGCCTGGTCGCGGGCGGCGATGTTCTGGGGCTTGGTTATTACGGCGGTCTCCATCGCCGGGCTCGCGGCGGGCATCGGCGTGGCGCCGATCTGGGTGCTGGCGGTCTGGGTGACGGTTCTGGGAATCGGAATAGGGGTGGCCAACGTCCATGCGATTTCCTGGACCATGTCGGCGGCGATCGAGGGCGAGGAATCGGTGACCGCGTCCGCCATGCCGGCGGTGCGCTCACTCGGCATCGCCTTCGCGGCGGCGATTTCGGGATTGATCGCCAACAGCGCCGGGCTCGGCGACGGCGCCACACAGGCGGCGGTGGCGAACGCCATGGGCTGGCTTTACAGCCTCGCCGTGCTGCCTCCCGCCATTGCCGCCCTTCTGGTCATCCGGATGCTGAGACTCGCGGCGCGTGTCTCCTAAAACACTGATTTTCCGCCAATAATTCATTTCGAATGCGGAAAGATCGGGGCCTCGCCATTGCCCGAAACGGCCAAATCTGGCATACTGGTTAATAGAAGATTAACACCGGCTGGAAGGTGCCGAAGACACCGAACGCCCTGGAATAATGGATGAAAAATTCGCGGATAACCCCTCAAAAAAGGGAGGTATCCAGGAAGAAGGCGTCGGAACAGGATGGAAAGCAACGACATCATGGGCGGGGAACCGCAGAACGTTCTGCGACTCCCCGACGGCGGCGAGGTTGACGTGATGGTCAGGCGCAGCAAGCGCGCGCGCTGGATTCTGCTTCAGGTCGGCAATCTCGACGGCGCGGTCGAGCTGGTCCTGCCGGAAGACGCCAATATCGGCGACGGCTGGGATTTTGCCCGCTCCCGCGTCGATTGGGTGCAACGCCGGCTACGGCGCGTCCTCGATCCGATCCCGTTCGTCGATGGCGCCGTCGTGCCGTTGCTGGGCCAGCCGATCCATATCCGCCAGATCGACGCAAAGCGGGCGCCGACGCGGCGTCATGGCGATGAACTGCTGGTGGCGGGAGATCCAGCGAAACTTGCCAATCGAGTGATCCGCTGGATGCGCGACCAGGCGGCGCATGAGATCAAATGGCGGGTCGAGGAGAAATCGGTTCAACTCGGCTATCCCGTCAACCGGGTCACCATCCGCGACCAGAAGACGCGTTGGGGAAGCTGTTCCGACGACCGCAACCTCAACTTCTCATGGCGCCTGGTGATGACGCCGGAACCGGTGCTCGATTACGTGGTTTCCCATGAGGTCGCCCACCTCGCCGAGATGAACCACGGGCTGCAATTCTGGGCCCATGTGGAGACGCTGTGTCCGGATTCGAAGCCGTCGCGAAGCTGGCTGCGCCGCCACGCGATGGAGCTGCACCGCTACGGGCGGGTCGCGAATTAACGCACACGGCCCGGGCCCTTGAGCTTCGAGCCGGGGCCGTGGAAGCGGTTCCCCTGCATCAGGACTTTCTGCTTGCTGCGGTTCCAGACGAAATTGGTTCCGCGATTCTGGGCGTTCAGGAACACATTGTTCCGGATCACGATGCCCCGGCTCGGATTCGTCGCGCCTTCCTCGCCGATAGCGATCATTCCCTTGTTGTTATCCGACTTCGGGCCTTTCTGAATGTAATTGCCGCGTATCAGCGCCGTACCACCATTGGGAAGATTGATCGAAAAGCTCGCGGTTCCTTCCACACCGTCTTCGATCCTGTTTCGCACGATCTCGGAATAAAGCGCCCGGCTCTTGATGTGATGCCCAAAACTTTGACCGACGAATTTGGAGTCACGGACCACCATTGTCTTGATCGACCCGGCGTAAATCCCGTGGGCGCAAAAGACGGTACAATTGCCATTGCGCTCGAAGTGGCTGCGCAACACGACGAGGCTGGACGTACGCCGGTTATGCGTGAGAATCGCGGTGGTATTATCGTGAAACCACGAATCGAGAACGGTGAGCAGGCTGTCGCCTTCCCAGCGAATGGCGTCGTCATCGTTCTTCTTCAATCGGATCCCGGTAAAGGAGAATCTTATCCTGCTGATCGTCACGGGGCCGTTATAGAATACCCAGATCGCTTTTTTCCCGCACTGCCGGTCATGAACGTGAGCGTAGCCGCCGACGCCTTTCAGGGTCAGCCGACGGGTGCGCCAGACCGCGCAATCGACATAATCGCCGGCGTCGATCTCAACTGTATCGCCGGCCCGTGCGATCCGCGCCGCATGGCTCGGGAATTTGAGTTTTCGTTTGGGCCCTACGCGGAGAATTCGCGTCGTCTTTCCGGCCGCTTTCGTCGCCTTCTTGCCCTGGGCCGAGGCGCCGTCCGGCGCGCCGCCCAGCAGCATCGCCACCGCGATCGTTGCTATCAACCAGCCGCGCATTCGCGCACCTCAATACCTAAAGAGACATCATCTCCAGCATCGCGGCCATGGTGGGGGTGGCGGGGTTAACGAAGTCGAAACTGACATCGAAATGGTTCATGCCGGGAAGGTCGAATTCCTGGCATTCGAGCCCGCGCGCGCGCCAGGCGGCGGCGAACTCGATCGACTGGCGCCGGAACTCCTCGTGCTCGTGCTCGCCATAGCCGATGATCAGCGGCGGCCCGTCGTCGGGGATCTGACGCAGCGCGCTAAGGCGCGCGACCGCCGCCGCGTCGAGATGCAGATATTCGTTACGCGCGCTGAGCCGCACCGGCTCCATCTCATACATGCCGCTGCACGACATCGCGCCCTTGATGACATTGCGCGGCACGCCGAAATCACGCTCCCAGTCGGTCACCACCATCAGGCCGGTGACGTGGGCGCCCGACGAATGGCCAACCACATAGAGCCGGTCCGGATCGGCCCCTATCTCGGCGGCGTTGCGCCAAACCCAGGCGATCGCGGCGCGGTTCTGGCGGACCTGCTCGTCGAGCGTGACATCGGGGACCAGCCCGAACTCGACGGCCACGTAATTGGCCCCCGCCGCGACGAAGTGCTCGGCGGGAAAGCTCACCATGTCCTTGTTCATACGGGTCCACGCGCCGCCATGGATAAATACCACCACCGGCGCGTTCGCCTGTTTCACGGGAAAGATGTCGAGGTTCTCGATCTCGCTGGGCCCGTAGGGCACCGCGCGGCGGCATTCCAATTCCTCGCGCACACGCGCGCTCTCGCCGATATAGCGGTCGAAATAGTCCTGAAAATTGGTGACCAGCGCCCGCTGGTCATAATTGTAATCGAGCTGTTCCTGGGTGTAGTCGAGCCACACCTTTGTCCCGTCGGCCATGCCGTCCCACCTTATTCGTTAATTCCAACGGCGCGATGTTATACCGCCTCCCCGACGGAACGCTCCTTTTTCTCGCGTATCGCCATGTAAAGAACCGCGCCGCAGACCACCGCCGCGCCGACCCAGGTCCAGACATCGGGCATTTCGGCGAAGAACAGATAGCCGGCGATGCTGGCCCAGACCAGTTTGGTGAAATCGACCGGCAACACCAGCGTCGCGTCGGCGTCGCGGAAGGCTTGCGCAAGACAAAGCTGTGCGAAACCGCCGAGCACGCCGATCATCGCATACAGGCCGATTTCCTGGAAACTCGGCCACGTCCAGACGAAAACCGCGGCGGCGAAGGCCAGCGGCACCTGCAACAGCCCGGAATACATCGCGATCGTCAGGCTCGATTCGGTGCGCGACAGCAGCTTGATGACGATCAACGCGCACGCCCAGGTGCTGGTCGACAGCAGCACGAACCCCTGCCCGAGACCGACCTCGACGATACCGGGCCGCAGAATGATCAACGCGCCGATGAGCCCCAGCAGGAGCCCGGCCCACCGGCGACCGCTCATGGATTCCCGCAGCAGCAGCACGGCCAGCAGCGTCGCGAACAGCGGCGAGGTAAAGCCCAGCGCCGTCACGTCGGCCAGCGGAATAAGCGCCAGCGCCGCGAAATGGCCGAACTGCGCGAGGGTGTTCAGCACGGCGCGCAGCGTCAGCATGCCAAACCGGCTGGTTCGGAACGGGCTGACCTCGCTGCCGAAAAACCACGGCGCGAACATCAGGAACGCGAAAAGATTTCTGAAGAACACCACTTCGAAGACGTGGACGTCGTCCGACACATGACGGATGGTGACGTTCATCACCACGACGCTGACCGAGGACGCCAGCATCAGCAACATGCCGCGCAACGGTCGCGGGATCGCATCGAACGGCGCTTCGAAAACGCGGTATAATGAGCCCATCATGAACCGGCGGCAGGTTGGAAACGCCGGTCAATATCACAGTTGGCGCGACGGGGACATCGAAGTTAAGTTCGGCGCGGCGTCATAAGAGGAGAACATCGCCCAATGGATAGTCTGGTACTAGCGGTCGCCGTCGCGGTCGTGGTTTGGTTGTTTTTGCGTCGTGCGCGTATGACCCGCGCGCGCCGTAACACACAACTTCACGCGGTTGCGGAGGGTGGCCAGGAGCAGCCGAAATCGATGCCGCGCTTCGGCAAGCCCGGCTCGGTCACCCGCCAACAGCTCGCGGCCCTGAAGAAATTCGATTTCGAGCCGTCGCGGCACTGGAGCATGGAAGAGGCGCAGCTCATCCTCGACACCGTCATCTATCTGCGTACGGCGATTGGAGACGTCACGGGCCAGGCAAATCCGCCGCTCGATATCCAGAACAAGGTGCTGGGCTTCATCCTGACCGACGAGGAACTTCGCGATTACGTGCTCGACTGGTCCCGCAACCTGACGCGCGAGGAAGAAGGTGCGCCGGTAACGTTCGAGGACACGCCCGAACATCGCCGAATCATCGAGTTCATCGAAGGCCTGTGGGAGGACTGACCCATCCCCGACGCGACACCCGATCCGGCCAGGATGTCGCCGCTGCGCATTTTCGAGATCGGCGCCACCGTCTCGCCGCGCGTGGCCGTGGTAAGCGCCTCCACGGCGGCGCTGCTGATGGCGGGCTTCTTCGTGATCTCCCGGGTCGGGCTCCAGGGTGCCTTCAGCGCCGCCGATCTCACCTTCTTCCGCTATGCGTCTGCGCTACTGTTGTTGCCGATCTTCCTGGGCAATGCGCCGGCCCGGCTCGGCGGAATCGGCTGGGGGCGTGGTCTTTTTCTGGCGCTGTGCGGCGGCGCCGCGATGAACATTCTGATGGCGGGCGGATTGTCTTTATCGTCGGTCGCCCATGCCGGCGTCTTTACCCAGGGCACGATTCCCATGATCGCCGCGCTGTTGAGCGTGATTTTCCTGGGCGACCAGCTGACGAACTGGCGCATCGGCGGCCTGGTGCTGATCCTGTTCGGACTCCTGACGCTTGGCTGGGGCGGGTTCGTCGAGAGCGCCCCGGCCGCCTGGAAAGGCGATCTGATGTTCGTCGGCGCTGCAATCATGTGGGCGTCGTTCACCGTGGCCATGCGGGCCTGGCGGGTCGATCCGGTGCTGGGGCTCAGTATCGTCGCGGTGATCAATTTCGTGATCTTCGCGCCGATCTATTTCGTCTTTCTCGACCCCGTCATCACGCGCCTGCCGGTCGCCGACTGGTGGTTCCAGGCCTTCTATCAGGCGGTTGCCGTGGGCGTCCTGGCCGCCGTGCTCTATATGCGCGCGATCCCCGTTCTCGGCGCGGCGCGAACCGCGCTGGTGGTCGCCCTGGTGCCGGTGTTCGCGATCCTGCTGGCGGTGCCGGTGCTGGGCGAGGTCCCTGGAGTCCTGGAATCCTGCGGGATGATCGTCGTCCTGATCGGGGTAGCGGGGGCGACGGGGGTTCGTTTCGGCGTCAAACCGGCCACCTAGAGCACTATCCGCGGGACGGACAAGGATGACGACCACCGACAATGCCTTGATATCACCCGATGCCGGTCTCAGAACCGACGCGTTCGACTTCGACCTTCCGGCGTCCGCCATCGCGACGCGCCCGGCGACGCCGCGCCATTCGGCGCGTCTGCTGGAGGTTGGCGAGCGGCTGACCGACAGGACCGTCGCCGAGCTACCCGGTCTGTTTCGCGCCGGCGACGTGCTGGTGGTGAACGATACCCGCGTGATCCCGGCCCGGCTGACCGGCCGGCGCGGCGACGCCAGGGTCGAGGTTACCCTGCACAAGCGCGCCGGGCCCAACGGGTGGCGCGCCTTCGCGCGTCCGGCCAAACGCCTGCGGCCCGGCGATGAAATAATCTTCGCACCCGGTTTCGCGGCCATGGTCGCCGACAAGGGCGACGGCGGCGAGGTCGAACTGCTGTTTCCCGAAGACCTCGATCTCGCGGGCGCGCTGAAGGAACACGGCGCGGTGCC
>CAZPMO010000219.1:0-2425 GCA_964587515.1 uncultured Rhodospirillaceae bacterium
CCTCCAGCGCCTCGTCCCAGCTCGCCTCACGGAAATGGCTGGAAGGGTCGGACGGGTCCACATCGCCGTGGGCCTCTTTGGCCACTCCGTCTTTGCGGATGAGCGGCTGGGTCAACCGGTCGCCATGGTGGACGTAGTCGAAGCCGAAGCGCCCCTTGACGCAGAGCCGCTGGTGATTGGCCGGCCCGTCACGCCCGGTGACCGAGATCAGCTTATCGTCCTTGACGTTGAAGGTGAGCTGGCAGCCGACGCCGCAATAGGGGCAAATGGAATCGACCGTGCGGTCGGCCTCGATCACGCCCGGCGCGTCCGTGCGCCGCACCGCCTCGGGCAGCAACGCGCCGGTCGGGCAGGCCTGGACGCACTCGCCGCAGGCGACGCAGGTGGACGCGCCCATCGGGTCGTCGAAATCGAATACGATCTTTGCATCCGCGCCGCGTCCGGCCATGCCGATTACGTCGTTGACCTGAACCTCGCGGCAGGCGCGGACGCAGAGCGTACAATTGATGCAAGCGTCGAGATTGACCGCGATGGCCGGATGGCTGGAGTCCGCGGCGGCCGCGCGCCGCGCCGGGAAACGGCTTCGCGCCACGCCGATCCGGTCGGCCCAGCGCCAGAAACGCGAATTCCCGTCATGGGCGCTTTCCCGCGTCGGCTGGTCGGCGGCCAACAATTCGAACACCATGCGTCGCGAGCCCTGCGCGCGCTCCGACGCGGTATTGACCACCATGCCGTCGGCCGGCGCGCGGATGCACGACGCCGCCAGCGTGCGCTCGCCCTCGATCTCGACCATGCAGGCGCGGCAATTGCCGTCCGCCCGGTAGTCGGGCTCGGGCGCGAAGCAGAGATGCGGAATCTCGGTCCCCAGCCGTTGTGCGACTTCCCAGATGGTTTCGCCCGGCGCCGCCTCGACCTCGCGCCCGTCGAGGACGAATGTAACCGTTTTGCCGATATCGCCGTCGAGGGGCATGGGACTTCTTTCGCTTGGACGATCATGGACCGGACGATCGACGCGGAACTTATCACCGTGGCGCGGACGAATCCACGCGAGGTTGGCGAAAGGATCGGAAAGGAATGGAGAATGCGCAGCGCTAACGCGCGCCGTTTGTTCCGCTCATTCGTTTTTGCTCTGACTGCGTCTTTCGGTCATGGGCGAGGCGTAGCTTGAAGTCGCCCGGGATTTCCGGGTCCGGGGATGGTTTGCCGTAATACCAGCCCTGACCGTAATGGATGCCGAGTTGGCGGAGCGCCATTGCGTGACTGTATGTTTCGACACGTTCGGCGACGGTTTCGATTTTCAGACTGGCGCATAGCGAAACCATCGATTTCACGATCGCGTAATCGCGCTCATTCGACAGCACATCCTTCACATAGGCGCCATCGACCTTCACGTAATCCACGGTCAGTGTTTGAAGATAGGGGAAACAGGCGGCGCCGGCGCCGAAATCATCGAGACATACGCGGACGCCGTCAGCCCTGAAGCGCTCCAGGATCTTGTTGACCATGACGAGGTCGTCCATTTGGGCCGTCTCGGTGACCTCCAGCAGCATATTCGGGCGGAGCGGACCCAAGGTGGAGAGAAGCTTGCGCGCCGCCTCGACGAATACCGTGCTCTTGAGCGAACGACCGGAGACATTGATCGCCAGTTCGACGGGATCGCCGCGCTTGGCATAGTCCTTGATGACGGCGATCGCTTTCTGGCAGACCGAGAGATCGAGCTGTTCGATCAGTCCGGTATCCTCCGCGAAAATGATTGTTTCTTGCGGCGATTCGCCTTTCGCGAAACGGGTGAGCACCTCGTAGTGGTGAATTTCGTTGCTGTCGAGGTCCACGATCGGTTGGAAGACGATATCGAAGTCCCGTTCCGAGAGCGTCTTCTTCAGTGACGACACCCGTTCGGCGGTATCCTTGGCGAGGCCCTTCACGCCGTGGGAGAGCGATTCGATGGTGAAGCCGCCGTCGCGCGCCTCGGCGAATTTGTTGATGGTGTATATCAGGACGCCGGCGATCTCCTCATCGTTCAGGGTCGCGGCATCGAGCGCGACGCCGTGCCCCTCTACCTCGAACCCCTTGCCGAACGGGTCGCGCTCCTGGGAAATGGCGACGACCTGGCGTTCGAGATCTTTCGGATCCACCATCTTGTTGTGGATTACGCCAAACTTATCGGGCGCGATCTGACCGACCGCGTCTCCTCCGACGGATTGAGCGCGCAGAAAAGCGCCGACATCGGCCAGCGCGTCGCTCAGCGGCGATCCGTCCACGATATTTTCGGCGCCCGGAAGATCGAGCAGCGTCATCATGTTTTCCGCGCCGGTGACCTTGGCCTCGTTGACGAGATCGCGCGCCAGGGCGCCGAAATCGTCCTTGCCCAGCACGCCGGCGGCGTTGTCCCGCTGTGCGTCGCCGAGATTTTCCATCCCCGAAA
>CAZPMO010000219.1:2435-7230 GCA_964587515.1 uncultured Rhodospirillaceae bacterium
CGCCGGCCAGCGTGATATAGAAGGTCTCCTCGGCCGTTCCGGGCAGGTGGCAACCGCCCAGCAGGGCGCTGCGTTCGGTTGCCGCCATGCGGACCGAGGTCGGATGGATCCGCGGATTTTTCTCGAGCTGGCGCATCAGCATACTCGAGAGCCGCTGGTCCTGGGGCGACAGGATATCGGCGAACGGCGTTCCGATCAGCTTCTCGGCGTCGCGACCGGTAAGCTGTTTCGCGGCGCCGGAGGCGAATTTGATGCGATGGTCGCCGTCGAGTTCGATCATCAAATCGGCCGCGGCGAAAGCGAAAGCCACGAACCGGTCCCGGTCTTCCCGAACGCTGTTAGCCTGGGAACTCAAAATACACTATTCCGCGGGGAATACCGGAGCCAGTTCCGGTATTCGTTCAGCGAATAGTTGAAGCGAAAAAGGTTAAATATCGCTGTTCGATATCGGGAATTGCCCCCAGATCATTGGTTTTAGGCGTTTCTACCTATGTTGATATCCCGTCCGCGAGCACCAGTAATCCCACGCCCGGTCGAGACCAAGGGGGCTGAACTGGCGCGCGGTGCATTTTTCCGCCTCTCCCGGGGTCAGGAAATCCGCGGTGCCCAGCATCGTCGATTGCAGTTGCAACTGGCGTTGACCTGAAGATAGACCGCCGTCATCACCGATTCCCGGACGTTGCGGCCGGCCACCACGCCGCCATGGCCCTTCATCAGCGCGACGCGCCCATCGCCGAGGCAGGCCGCGAGGTCGCGGCCCTGTTCCATGGTGACCACCAGATAATCGGTCTCGCCGAATTTGTCGCGGATGTCCCAGGTGGGGATTTCGGTGCCGATGGGCCCGCAGACATGGGCGATGGCCCGGAGCGGCGTCCCGGTCACGCCGAACGGGATCAACTCGTGGGCGTGGTTGTGGACCACCGAATTGATGTCCGGGCGTTTCTCGAATATGCCGCCGTGAATCGGGCGTTCGCCGTAAGGGCGCCGGTCGCGCGCATCGACCGGCTCGCCGTCGAGGGTGAATTCCATGATGTCGTCGGCGGTGACCAGTTCGGGCGCCCGCGAACATGACATGAAATAGCGATCCGGATTATCGGGATGGCGCATGCTGACATGGCCGAACGCATCGACGACCCCTTCATTCGATAATATCCGGTTCGCGTAAATCAGATCGCGCATCTGTTCGACGATATTTTCCATCATGGCCTCCTGCTGTAGGAATTATACGGATCGGAATTTCTTAAGCTTCCAGGCGTTGCAAGAGCGCGGCAGCGTTACCGCCCATAATCGCGGCCCGCTGGTCATCGTCGAGGCGCGCCTTGGCGATCGCATCCAGCGTCCAGTCGACCCGGAAGATCGGGCAGTCGGTGCCGAGCACAATACGGTCCGCGCCATAGACCGCGACCGCGATCTCCAGCGACTTCGCGCCCAGCGAGGAGCAATCCACATGGACGCGGCCGGCGCGCTCGGACGGGACCGGCGCGTCGGGTACGCGCAGTCGTGATGCGTGATCCATGCGTTCGATCACCATGGGCAGGGTGCCGCCAAGATTGGCCACATGCATGGAGACGTTGTCGAACGGATCGAGAAAATCGGAGAACAGCAGCGTCACCATGGCGCTGGCGACCTTGTTCTGCACGTCGAGGGCCTGACGGTGCAGCATCAAATCCGCGAAGGGCGACCGCGCCGCCTCGGCGCCGGGGGCAGGGACCTCGTCGGGCCGGCGGCCGGGGTGGATAAAGAAATGCGCCCCCAGCTCCTGGCCGGCTTCGAACAGCGGGCGCAGCCGTTCCGCATCCGCAATGGAGAGAAAGAAATTATTGGGCAGTATGGCGCCGACGAAGCCGAGCTCGGTGCGGGCGCGGCGAAACTCGGCGACAGCCGCGTCCATATCGGCGAATGGCAGGGCGGCCAGTCCGGAAAAACGATCGGGATGATCCCGGCACAGCGCCGCCAGATCGTCGTTGAACAGGCGCAGCAGCGGCCCGGCTTCCGCGAGGGGGCAGCTGTCGAGGCCGAACAGGCCGGGGAACGACAGAAGCTGGCGGTCTACACCCAGCGACTCCATGAAATCGAGGCGCGCCGCCATGTCGGTAAATTGGGGCCCGAAGGCCAGCGCGCCGATCGGCAGGTGAATTCGCTCGTCGCCATCGTCCATCCGCTCGATCCACGGCGCGGCCCGGCGTTCGCGCAGGGCGTCGGCCATCTCCGCCGGAACATAGTGGGTGTGCATGTCGATGATCATGACGGTACCGCTGGCGTGGTCGTCAGCCCTTCAGCGCGGCGACGTCCAGCGGCGCGCCGTTCAGCGTGACCTCGCGGATGACCTCGGTCGGGTTCTCGATCGCCTGCATCACGAAACAGCCGGCCTCGGCGTTGCGGACCAGCGCCGCGACGCGTTCGGGCGGGTCGTCGGAGACCACGTCGATGGCGATGGTGAAGCCGTTCGGCGTGCCCTGGATGGTCTCGCGCAGCACCGAGCCCTCGGTGCGGTAGCGCGAGCTGACCGTGGCTTTCGCGCCCTTGATGTCGATTTTCATCATCTTTGCGTAGCGGGTCAGCTGGGTCAGGGCGCAGAACCCGGCCCCCAGCATGAAATAGCCGATCGGCGTCGGCGCGGTGTTGCCGCCGCCGAGGTTTGCGCCTTCGTCCGAAAAGACGTTGAACTGCGAAAGGTGCTCGGGTTCGACGAAACTGCCCTTCTTCAGCAGCCCTTCCTCGGTCTCGGCCACCACCTCGAACCTGAACTCGTGGCCCTGCCACGGATATTCCTTTTCATCGGCCTGCGCCTGATCCGCCATGTCCGTTCTCCCTGTTGATGCTTGCGATTTCCGCCTCATGATATCCTATCCCGCGCGGCGCGGCATGGACAGGGGCGGCGGCGGGCCCTAGAATTTCGTCATGCACCACGGTGGGCGGAGAATAAAAAATGGCCATGGAAATTACGCCGCTGGGTCCCGCGCTGGGCGGTCGCGTTACGGGTATTGATTTGCATCGTCCGTTCGATGCGACGACGGCGAAGCGGATATACGATGCCTTCGCCGTCCATGGCGTGCTGTGTTTTCCCGGCCAGCAGATCACCGCCAGCGACCAGATCCGCGTCGCTTCGGTGCTGGGGGAGGCCGACGGCGACTATCGTCCGCCGTCCGGCGTGCTCGCCACCACCAACGAAAATCGCGGCGTGATGCTGGTGACCAATATCCGCAAGGACGGCCGGCAGGTCGGCTCGCTGCCCGATGGCGAGATGCTGTTCCACTCCGACGGCTCCCATCGCGACCGCCCCTACCGCGCCACCTCGCTTTACGCCATCAAGGTGCCGACCAAGGGCGGCGATACGCTGTTCGCCAATCTGGCCGCCGCCTACGACGCGCTGTCGGACGCCATGAAATCGCGGCTCGACGGGCTCGAGGCGCGTCACATCTATATCTACGATACGGTTGAACGGGAGCCGGTCTCGGAAGACCAGGCCGCCGCCTCGGCCGCGACCCACAAGCTGGTCCGCACCCATCCCGACACCGGCCGCGAATCGCTTTATCTCAGCCGCCTGATGACGCAACACATCGTTGGCATGGACCGCGCCGAAAGCGACGCCCTGCTGGAAGAGCTGTTCGATCACGCCGAGCGGCCCGAATTTGTCCATGCCCATCGCTGGACGCCCGGCGATCTGGTGCTGTGGGACAACCGCACCGTGAACCACGCGCGCACCGATTTCTCCGAAGCCGAAACCCGCCTGCTGCGCCGCTATACCATATCCGAGCCGGAATAGGGCTCCCGGGCCCGCTATCATGGTCACGACAATAAAAATCACGGACGACCAAATTGCTTCGTTTCGCGAGAACGGGGTCGTCCTGTTGCGGCAGGTGTTTTCCGCCGATTGGATCGCGCTGCTGCGCACCGCCGTCGATGAAATCCTCAGCGAGCCGGGGCCGTTGTCGAAGGATTACGCGGCCGAGGGGCGCGGCAGTTTCTTCACCGACCATCACGTGCACCGCCGCAACGCCGCCTTTCGCCACTTTCTCAGCGATTCGCCGGCGGTCGAGACCGCCGCGCGGCTGATGGGATCGGCGAAACTGAATTACGTGGACGAGCACCTGCTGGTGAAGGAGCCGGGCACCGAAAACCCGACCTTCTGGCATCAGGACTTCCCCTATTACGAAGTCGCCGGCAGCCAGTTCGCCTCGTTCTGGATCCCGCTCGATCCGGTGACGTCGCGGTCGGGCGCGATGCGTTTCGTGAAAGGCTCGCACCGCTGGAATAAGATTTACCGCCCGATCCGCATTGGGCTGGGCGAGGAGGTCGCCGAGGCCGAGGAACTCGACGGCCCGGCGCCCGATATCGACGCCGCGCCGGAGAAGTACGATATCTTCGAGGCCGATATGGCGCCGGGCGACTGTTTGTTCTTCCACGCCGCCACGCTGCATGCGGCGCATCCCAACCAGACCGAGGACGTGCGCCGCCGCGCGCTGTCGCTGCGGTTCGCGGGCGACGACGCGACCTGGCTGCCGCGCCCCTACATCCCGTCGCGGCCCGAGGATTCGGTGCTCGAAAAGGGCGATCCCCTCGACAGCATCCAGTACCCGGTGGTCTGGCCGCGCGCCTGAGGGGGAAGGAGCCGCCACTCCCTGACTGTCACCCCGGCCCCCGAGCCGGGGTCCAGCGGTGTCGGTGTCGGAGCGAAGAGGTCTTGGCCCCAACGGCTATGCCGCCTGTCCCATCAAAACCGCTGGGCCCCGGATCAAGTTGTTCAGCCCGGTTAGATAGCTGACAGGTGTTCGGAGACATGGTTGACGGTTTT
>CAZPMO010000220.1:0-7224 GCA_964587515.1 uncultured Rhodospirillaceae bacterium
GTCCCTGGGCGAGACGCCATATTCCTCTTCCAGCATGCCGCGCACCCAGACGATCGCGGTCTGTTGATATTCCGGCGCGCCGACGATTTTTCCTTTCAGATCCTCGGGCCGTTTGATGTCGCCGTCGGCGCGCACATAGATCATCGAATGGCGGAAGCTGCGCGACGGATAGATCGGGATAGCGACATAGGCGCAGGCGTCGCGTGTGGTGGTCATCAGATAGCTGTTGAGCGAGATCTCCGAGACGTCGAACTCGGCATAGCGAAAGGCGCGGAAGAACACTTCCTCCGGCCCCATCGGCACGAAATTGATGTCGCACCCCTCGACCTCGACCCGGCCGTCGGCGATCGGGCGGATGCGGTCGTAATTGGCGCAGGCGATGGTGATCTGAGGTTTCGACATGGATCGCGAATGTTGGCATGATCCCCATCCCGCCACAAGTCGCGGCGCGGATAGGATTGGCGATGACCCGCTCGACGGTCGGCATCGTATGGATGGTTTGGGCGGCGTTATTTTTCGCCGGCTCGGTGGGCTACGTCCGCTATCTGTCCGACTTCATGAGCACGTTCGAGATCGTGCTGTTTCGCCAGGTGATCGGCGTGGCGCTGATGGCGCCGTGGCTGATCCGCTCCGGCAGGGGAGCATTGCGTACCCGGCGCCTGTCGCTGCACGTCCTGCGCGCCTTCCTGTCTTATTTCGGCATGCTGTTATCCTTTTATTCGTTCACGCTCGTCACCATCGCCGACGCGATGGCGCTGCAATTCACCGCGCCGCTGTTCACCACCATCTTCGCCATCCTGTTCCTCAGGGAAATGGTGGGCCCGCACCGCTGGCTGGCGATCGTGTTCGGATTCGTCGGCGTGCTGATGATCGTCCGCCCGGGTTTCGCCGAGGTGAATATCGGCATGCCGCTGGCGCTCATGGCGGCCGCGTTCTTCGCCGGCAGCAACGTCAGCAACCGGGCGCTGTCGAGCACCGACAGCACGGCGGTGATCGTGTTCTATGGCTTCGTTTTGCAGATTCCCATCGCCGCGGTCCCGGCGGCCATGACCTGGACCACACCGGGCTGGGACCTGGCGCCGGCGCTGCTGCTGTTCGGCATCGTGGCGGCCACGGCGCAGTGGTGCCTGGCCCGCGCGCTGGCCAACGCCGACGCCAGCCTGGTGGAACCGGTGATGTTCCTGCGTCTTCCTTTCGTGGCCGTCATCGGTTATTTCATTTTCGCCCAGCTTCCCGATGTCTGGACGTGGCTCGGCGCGGCGGTGATCTTCGCCTCGACCTATGTGCTGGCGCGCCGCGAAGCGGCCGTTAGGCCAGCCGCGCCCGGCGAACCTGGCTGATCTCCCAGGCCACCAGCAGCACGCCGGCCACGGTGCCGATGATGTCGCTCAGCAATCCCCAATCGACCGCGTTGCGCGGCATCATCAGCAGGATGCCGGAGATCACGAAGGCCGATCGCATGGGGCCGCCCATGGGACGGGTGAAATGGCCGGTAAAGCCGACCGAGACCAGCCATACGCCGCCGATCGCGGTAATCAGCGCGAGGATCAGGTCCAGCGGATCGCCGCGAAACAGCAGGCTGGGGGAATAGACGAACAGGAAGGGGACGATATAGGCGGTCCAGCCGAACCGCATGGCGGAAAAGCCCGTCCGCATGGGCGGCGCGTCCGCCAGATTGGCCGCGAAGAAGGCGGCGATCGCGACCGGCGGTGTGATCAGCGACATCATGCCGAAATAGAAAATGAACATGTGCGCCGCCAGCGGGTCGATGCCGACCTCGACCAGCGACGGCGCGATCAGCACCGCGAGCAGAATATAGACGCCGATGGTCGGCATCCCCATGCCGAGCACGATGCAGATCACCGCCGCCATCAGCAGCAGCGCGATCAGGTTGCCTTCGCCAAGGGCCACCAGCGCGGCGGTCAGCACGAAGCCGAGGCCGGAGAAGTTGAGGACGCCCAGGATAAACCCGGCCGCGGCGACGATCATCAGCACGTCGACCACGCCGGTCCCGGTGGCGACGATGGAATCGAGCAGGCCGCGTATGGTCATGCGCGAGCCTTTGTAGCCAAACCCGAACCCGACCACGATTACCGCCAATCCGCCATGGAGCGCCGCCGTTTCGGGCTGGAGGTTGAGGCCGAACAGGCCATATATCAGTACCGCGAACGGAACACCGAAAGGCCATCCGGAGCGCAGGACGGTCCACATGCGGGGAATCAGGGATTCCTCGACGCGCGCGATGCCGAGCTTGGCGGCTTCCAGATCGGCGAGAATGAACAGCGCCACGTAATAGAGGATTGCCGGAATCGTCGCGCCCAGCACCACCGCGCCGTATGTGATGCCAAGGATTTCCGCCATCAGAAAGGCGACCGCGCCCATCACCGGCGGCATGATCTGGCCGCCGGTGGAGGCCACCGCCTCGATCGCGGCGGCCACGTGTCCGGGATATCCGGCGCGTTTCATCAACGGGATCGTGACCACGCCGGTCGCGAGAATGTTGGACGCGGCCAGCCCGGAGATCGAGCCGAACAGGCTGGATGCCGTGATCGCGATTTTCGCCGAACCGCCCCGGTAGCGCCCCATCAGCCCCAGCGCGAGATCGTTGAACACCTCGGTGCCGCCGGACCGCAGCAAAAGCTGGCCGAAGAACACGAAGGAAAAGACGATCGTGGTTCCGATCGTCAGGCCGAAGCCGAACAGCGCCGAGGTATCGAGAGAAAGGTAAATCAGAAGGTCGAAGAGCGTGACTTTCCTGGTCTCGAACTGGCCCGGCACCAGATGGCCGAGCAGGGCGTAGATGGAGAACAGCAGGACCACGATCACCAGCGTGTTGCCGGCGGTGCGCCGCAGCGTCTCGACGATCAGCACGAACAAGACTGTAGAGACGATGACCGCGTCCGTCGGGGTGTCGACCATATCGAGCCGGTCGATCAGATCGGGATAGATGACCGCGACATATGCGCCGACCAAAAAGCCGGTGGCCGCCAACACGCCGTCATACCTGGGAAGGGACCCCCGCTTTTCGCCCCGGCGAACAGGGAAGTTCAGAAACACCAGACAGATGCTCAGGCCGAGCATGGCGGCAAGGAACTGCTCGGTGTAGAGCACCAGCCCCACGAGACGATAGAGATCGGCCGCCCAGGCCAGCGAGGCCAGCGTCAGAACGCCGGCGAGCAGGGGACGCAGGTACCGCACCGTCGGCGATAGCCGCGTCTCCGCCGCCCCGATTTCGTCTTCCGCCACCTTTGGCCGTCGACGACCTTACTGAAGGCCCTTTTGCTTCAGGAAATTCGCGGCCGCCTTGTGGTATTGCAACACCGCGAACTTTTTACCCATGCGCGCCGGGAAGAAACCGCGCAGCACCGCATGACCCTTGGCCAGCGTCGCCTTGTTGTCGTGCAGAGCCTTGGCGACCTTGGCGACGACTTCATCGGACACATGTGTCCCCGCCGCGATCGCCATGTCGAACGTCAACAGATGCATCGGCTCGACCACGCCCGTCATGTGCGGCAACGGCTTGTATTTCTGTAGGTAGAAATCCTTGCGCACCGACTTGATGGCGGCAACGGTCTGCGCATTGTTGGGGATCGCCAGAAAACGAATGCCGCCCAGCGCCGCGTCGATTTCCTTGGTCTTGGGGGCAGTCGGCGCGATGTTCGTGGAATCGGTCTTGCCCGCCTTGAAATCCTCCCATGACCGGATCAGCCCTGGTGCCAACACCTGGCGCACATCGCCATAGGTAAGACCATCGGTCTTTAACATGGCGGTGATCAGGGTGATTCCCTGCGGGAACGCCTTGAACCCACCCGGAAGGCGCTTGCCCTTGAGGTCGCGGATGCGGCGAATGGGCGAATTCTTTTTGACGATGAAGCCGACGGGGAAGGAAACCAGCTTCGCCACCGCGCGGATTTTCTTGGCGGGACGGCCTTCCCACGCTTCCTTGCCCTGAAGGGCGGCGGCGGCTTGCGTAACGTCGATGGTCATCAGTTCCGCGCGGCCGCGTTCGATCGCGGCGACCTGGGCTGCGGTGCCCCGCATGGGCGCCACGCGCACTTTCAGGTCGGTCTTCTCAAGCAGCATCTTGGAGACCACGGTGACCATGAAATGGGTGATCGTGCCCTGAGGCAGCGCGGTGAAGGTGATGGTCTGGGCCGCGGCCGGACCGGAAAGCGCCGTGGCCAGCGCGCCGACGGCAAGAAGCTTTGCGAAATGTTTCATTTGGAAACCTCCCTTGACGTGTTTGCCGTGATCGTCTTTTTGTGGAACGGACTGTAGCGTCCGCCGATGGCCCCGACAAGCTGTTGAGTTGACGCGATGCAGGATTGCAACGATCATCACGCCATGAAGTTTTTCAACTTTCACCTCATGCCCTATGGGGCGATCGATCTTGACGCGATCGAGGCCAATAATGGCGCATGGGTCACCCTGTCCAACCGGGAATACGATCCCGAAAAGGGCGCGGAGTTGTATCATCGCTATCTCGACGAGCTGGAATTCGCCGACAAGCTGGGTTTCGACGGGGTATGCCTCAACGAGCATCACCAGACCGCCTACGGCATGATGCCGGTTCCCGGCGTCCTGGCCGGCGCGTTGGCGCGTTCGGTGAAGCGGGCGAAGCTCGCCGTGCTGGGACGCGCGCTGCCGCTGGTGAACAACCCACTGACGATCGCCGAGGAATACGCGATCCTCGACAACCTTACCCGTGGGCGGCTGATCGCGGGTTTCGTGCGCGGCATCGGCGCTGAATATCATGCGATGGGCATCAATCCGGGCTTCTCCCATGAACGTTTCCAGGAAGCGCATGATCTGATCATCGGCGCCTGGACCAAGCCCGGCCCGTTCCCCTACGAGGGCAAGCATTATCAGTTCGATTACGTGAACCCGTGGCCGCTGCCGTATCAGAAGCCGCATCCGCCGATCTGGATTCCGTCGCAGGGGTCGGCCGATACCATCCGCTGGGCGGCCAAGATGGGCTACACCTACTGCCAGACGCTGAGCCCGATCGCCACGGTGGCCAAGTTCTTCGACATGTACCGCGAAGAAGCGAAGAAGGCGGGCTACGAGGCGACCAACGACCAGCTCGCCTGGTCCAACACCATCTATGTGGCCGAGACAGACGCCAAGGCGCGGCGCGAGGCGGCGCCCCATATGGAAGCGTTGGCGAACTCGCTGTTGAAGATGCCGACCGAGATGCTGCTGCCGCCCGGCTATACCTCGGTGGAATCTCTGAAGCGCATTCGCGCCGCCAAAATCACCGGCCGGCGCCAGACCCTCGACGGGTTGCTGGAGAACGGCGTGGTGATCATGGGCTCGCCCGAGACGGTGCGCCAGAAGCTCGCCGAATATCAGGAACTCGCCGGGTTCAACACCTCACTCACCAAGACCCAGTTCGGCACGCTGCCCGCCGATATGACGCGCGCCAACATGGAAGCCATTGCCGAGGAAATCCTGCCGGTCTTCCAGGCCCAGGAAAAGGACAAGGCCGCGGCGGCGGAGTAGGGCGCGGCGGTATCCGTCAGTCGCGGTTTGGCTTTCCGACGAAGCCGTCGCCATGGCCGGCCTCGTGGGCGGCCCAGCCGCCCGCGACGCGTCCGCTGAAGATGGACGGCCCGAGCATGGTGCCTTCGAGACCGGCGCTGCCGTTGATGTGGCCACCGGCCATGCCGGCGACTTCGCCGGCCGCGTAGAGTCCCAGAATGGGTTCGAAATGTTTGTTGAGTACGCGGCATTCGATATCGGTTTTGACGCCGCCGAAATTCTTGCGCGCCAGCGGAAAAAACTTAATGGCAAAATAGGGTGGCGTGTCGAACTTCTTCGATGAGTCGAGCGGTTTACCGAAATCCGGATCCGCCTCCAGCCCCTTCTCGCAGGCGTCGTTGTAACGCGCCACGGTATCGAGGAACGCGGGCACATCCACCTCGATTTCCTCGGCCAGTCCGGCCAGCGTGTCCGACTTCTTGATGAAGGGGGAATTCTCCAGAAGCTCCTCGACGTTCTCGCGGTTCACCTCGGCCCCGTTGCGATAATAGGGATCGGCGACCTCGAGGCCGGCTTTCATGGGCGTGTCCACGATGGCCCAGGAGTGGCGCGGCGACTGCGCCAGAAGCGCGGGGCTTGCGGAATTACCACCCGACAGCGACTCGTTGTGGAAGCGGATTCCCTGCTGATTTACCCAGATGTAGCCCGGTATCTGCCGGCACACCAGGCCGCGCCGCTGGTTGGGGTCCAGGTAATCCGGGGTCGCGTAGGCATAGAACCAGACGTGATCCAGATGGGTGAAATAGCCGCCGGCGTCACGCACGAGCCTGTGGCCGGAGCCCGTCGAACCCCGTCCCGAGCCTTCCAGTATTTTTTCGCCTTCGAGATCGGGCCTGACCTCCAGAACCATGTCGATATTGGAGTTGAACCCGCCCGTGGACACCACGACGGCCTTGCACGCGACCTCGAATTGCTCGCCGGTTTCGGCGTTGACGCCCTCGACACCGGTGACGCGGTCGTTGTCGAATTTGATCCTGGTGATCTCGGTGTCGGTGAGGATTTCGCCGCCCCGGGCGCGAAAGCCGTCGATTAGATGGGTGGTGAGCCCAAGCCCGTTCCGGTCCGGCCGCGTCCAGCGGTCCACGGAGTTGCCTTCCTGGATTTTCATGTCGACCCATTTGACGCCCAGGCTTTCGGCCCAGAAATAGAGGTCGTGCAGGGAATGCTCGATATAATACCTGGCCCAGACTTCATCGACCGACGGGCCGCCCCAGCGCATCCAGTCATCGAACGCCAGGTCCGGCGTGTCGTGAATGCCGAGTTTCTTTTGCAGCGGCGAGCCCGCGATCGAACAGCCGCCCCCGGAAATGATTGCCGCGCCGCCAGGGGCGGCGGTCTTTTCGAACGCGATCGTGCTCGCGCCCGCGTCGCGAGCCTCGATTCCCGCCGCCATGCCGGCGCCGCCGGAACCGATTATTACGATGTCTGTTTCAAGGTATTTAACCTCGGCCATTGGTCAATCTTCCACTTGAGAATGTGTCTTTTTGTCGGTGGTCCGCGCGCTGGAACGCAATCAACGCAACATCTTACAGCATCAGACCCGAGGTTCGAACACCTCGTAATTGGAAATCTGGCGCCATCCTTCGAGACGGGCCTTCGGCCCTCCTCAGGATGAGGAGATATTTAGTTTTCCTCATCCTGAGGAGGCGCGAAGCGCCGTCTCGAAGGCCTAGTTGTGGAGTC
>CAZPMO010000221.1:0-7209 GCA_964587515.1 uncultured Rhodospirillaceae bacterium
GTCGAACTCGAACACCTCGGCATAACCCGCCGCCCGCGCCAGACCGGCGAAGCTGACGCGGCCCTGACCGGGGATCGGATGGCTGCCATTGGCCTCGTAGCAGCCGTTCTCGGCCACGAAATGGACCAGATTGCGCGGCGCGGCCTCGCCGATGGTCACCAGGCTCGGCAGGTTCATCAGCAGACTGCCGTCGCCGTCGAGTACGATCACCTTGTGATCGGGCACGCCCAGCGCGAGGCCCAGCGCATGCGACGACGCCTGACCCATGGCGCCGACGCTGACGAAGTTGAGCGGGCTCGGCGCGACCTGGCGCCACTCGAAGGCCGAGGAATATGTCGAGACCACGATCGCGTCGTCGCGCAGCTCGGCGATCTTCTTGAAGCATTCGTCGCGCCGCATCATGTCCGCACCGTCCTTCCGATCAGCACCGCCAGCGGCCGCGAGGTCTGGTAAGCGCGCTCGATGGCCGCCGGCAGTCGCCCGACGTCCTCCGAGCCCTCGATGCAGAAATGGTCGATCCCCATGGCGTCCAGGATGGGTTCCACGATGCGCACCCCGTAACGCGCCGATTCCGTGGGTGCCCGGTCGGGTTCCTTCTGCAACAACCCGATCAGCATGCAGATCGGCTGGCGGTATTCGACCGCGATGGCGCGGATGGCGTTGATGGAATCGAAGAACCCGGTCTGCTGCATCAGCAACACTGCGCGGCGGTCGCAAAAGGCCAGCCCGGCGCATATGGAGACGCCCTCGTCCTCCTTGCAGAGACGGATCAGGGTGAGGTCGGTGTCCTCCGACAGCGGCCACAGCAGCCCGGCGCTGGTGGTGATATCGGGCAACGCCGCGACATGGGTGACGCCCGCCTGTTTCACCGCGTCGAGGATTTCCACCCCGCGCGGCCCCAACAATTCCTCCATGCCGAATACCTTCTCCCGGAGATTTGGTCCGCCAAGGCTATCATCCCCCACCGAGCGGGGACAGCCCGCGCGCCCCAACGAGAGCGGCCTGTTTTGACAATCACCCGCTTGACCGTACACTTCTCTCGTCGTGAGCATGGTTGATCGGGGAGTGGCTGAGTGGAGACGGATGACGGGCGGGATCGCTCCGGCACCTGGCCGGAAAATCGGCCTGCCGAGGGGGCGGTCGATTGGGATCGGTTTCGCGACAGCGATCGCGAAGCCGGCTTCGTGATCGGCGACGATTTCGAGCGTTTCAGCCAGCGCGACGATGTCTTCAATCGCGCGTGGTGGGACGAGAAGGTCATCTCGGACGATGTGGTCAAGTTCTATTCCATGCATCAGAATCCCGAACCGCGCAAAGGCGACGGGTTCACCCAGTGGGATTTCGCGTTACTCAACTCCGCCTGGTCGGTTGCCCGGGACTTCGCGGCGAGGGGGATGCCGGAGGGCGTTCGCGAGGGCTTCCTCGACCCCTTCAAACCGTTCATGCCGCAGGCCGAGGAAAGAGCCGCCCTGCCCGATCCGACCGAGACCAC
Organism: uncultured Rhodospirillaceae bacterium; assembly: GCA_964587515.1. Taxonomy (GTDB): domain Bacteria; phylum Pseudomonadota; class Alphaproteobacteria; order MPNO01; family MPNO01; genus CAZPMO01. Next base: position 1,493 of record CAZPMO010000221.1, read on the forward strand.
GCGGCGCATCAAGCAGGTGGCGCGATTCATGGGCGCCGATCTCGTCGGCATCACGGAATTCGATGAACGCTGGGTCTACACCCATGCCAGCGACATCGCGTCCAAGACGCATGATGAAAAACCCAATGATTTGCCGGAAGGGTTGACCAGCGTGATCGTGCTTGGCCACGGCATGGATCGCGATCTGGTCCGCACCTATCCGTCGGCATTGGCGGCCGCCGCGACGGGGCGGGAATACTCCCGCGAGGCGGCCATCGTGTCGTCATTGGCGAGCTTCATCAGGTCGCTTGGCTACGCGGCAGTGGCGTCTTCCAACGATACGGCGCTCACCATCCCGTTTGCGATCAAGGCCGGCATGGGCGAATACGGCCGCAACCAGATGGTCATCACGCCCGAATTCGGCCCCCGGGTGCGGTTCTCGAAAGTGATGACCGACCTGCCGTTGAGCCACGACCGGCCGCGCAGGGCGGGCGTTACCGAGTACTGCAATATCTGCACCAAATGCGCGGATTCCTGTCCGCCCAAAGCCCTTCCTCACGGACCGCCTCAGCCGGTCGGACCCAACCGGTCCACCATCAAGGGCGTTACCAAATGGTCCGCCGATTGCGAAAAATGTTTCCGTTACTGGACAAAGCTTCGGGCGGATTGCGCCATCTGCATGCGGGTCTGCCATTTCAATATGGACTATTCGAAACTCTCTTCGCGCCTCATTCGCCGCCTCATGGGAACGCGCCTCAGACGCCTCATGCTGTGGCTCAATGGCCGCGCTTCACAAGGCGCCCGCCTTGAACCCAAGAACTGGTGGAGCGGCGCCGGGCGCAATTAGCCCACTCCCTTGGACGAACACGGCGAAGTTACCGGGCGAATGGGGCCATGGCGGGAAAATTCGGTTATGATGGATGGTCGACATGAAAGGACTTTCCATGAGTTTTAAGCTTCCGTGCGCGGCGGTGATCGCCGCGTGTCTGATAACCCTAAATGCTCCAGCATGGGCCCAGACCACCGACGATCCCGTTGTGGCCCGCATCAACGGCGCCGAGCTTCGCCGCTCCGATATCGTCGAGGCGCAGAAGGGCCTGCCCAAACAATACAAGACGATGCCGCTGGCCCGCATCTTCGAGCCGCTGCTGCGGGAATTGATCAATGTCCGCCTGATCGCCGCGGCGGCGCGCGCCGAGGGGCTCGACAAGGACAAGGGGGTCCAGCTTCGCCTCGACACCGCCCGCGACCGCATTCTCGGCGAGGCCTTCATGGAGCGCGAAATGGTGAAGCGGATCACCGACAAAAAGCTGCGCAAGCGCTATGAGGAATTCGTGAAGAAAGCGCCGGCCAACGAGGAAGTCCGGGCCCGCCATATCCTGGTGAAAACCGAGGCGGAGGCGGTCGAGGTGATCAAGCAGCTCGACGGCGGCGCGGATTTCGCGAAGCTGGCGCGCGAGAAATCGACCGGGCCGTCGGGCGCGCGCGGCGGGGATCTGGGATTTTTCGGTCCCGGCCAGATGGTCGGGGCGTTCTCGGCCGCGGCATTCGCGCTCGAGGTGGGGAAATTCACGCCCCGGCCGGTGCAAACCCAGTTCGGATGGCATGTCATCAAGGTCGAGGAAAAACGCAAAAAGCCGCCGCCCACGTTCAAGCAGGCGCGCGACCGGATTTATCAGGAAATCCGCGGCCAGATCATGAAGGACATCGAGCAGGATCTCAGGAAGTCGACTAAAATCGAGGAATACAAGATCGACGGCTCACCCAAGGCGCCGCCGCGCGGCATCCAGATGGTTCCGAAATAGACCAAAGTGGGAGGACGACATGACCGACGGCAAAAAAGCGCGCGCTCTCGGCATCAATCACGTGGTTCTGGAGGTCGGCGATCTCGACGAGGCGCTGGCGTTCTACGGCCAGCTTTTCGATTTCAGCCTGCGCGGACGGGGCGATATCAACGCCTTCATGGATATGGGCGATCAGTTCATCCAGTTTCGCAAAGGTCGAACACAAGAATCTGATGGCGCACGACATTTCGGCTTCGTTGTCGATGACCGCGCGCCGGTCTGGAAGGCCGTCGAGGAGATGGGCCTCGAACTGATCGGCGACCGGCTCAATTTCCGCGACCCCTGGGGCAACCGGATCGAGGTCGTGCAATATGATGAGATCCAGTTCACCAAAGCCGCCAACATCCTCGGCGGCATGGGCATCGAGGATCCCGGCAAAACCCCGGACGCCCTGGCCGAACTCTCCGAAAAGGGCATGACGCCCTAATTCGGTGACACCGCCCGAGCCCGCGCGCTAGAGTGATCGGAGAAAGAGGCGAGGGGGAAGCGTTGATGGACGGCGTCTGGGCGAGAGCCACGGTCGAATTATGGAAATTCCCGCTGCCGGGGCCCATGGGCGGATCCGGCATCACGGCGGTCGATGTGATCGTGGTCGATCTGGAGGATTCCGACGGGCGAATCGGGACCGGGTTTTCTTATGTGCTGGGCGGCGGCGGCGCGGTGGTGCGCGCCCATGCGGCCGAACTGGCCGACCGTTTCGTGGCCGGCGCCACGTGCCAACACCCGGCCGCCCTGTGGCGTCAACTCGCGGCCTCGCTCAACCGGCTGGGGCGCGGCACGGGCTACCTCGCCATCGCGGCCATCGACCTCGCGGCCTGGGACCTGTACGCGAAACGGCTCGACGCGCCGCTCGGCGAAGCGATGGGCGGCGCGGCGCGCACCATGCCGGTATATGGCTCGGGCGGCTACGGCCCGACCCAGGATGCGGATGCGGCGGTGGCGCAGGCCCTGGCCCATGCCGAGGCCGGGTGCCGCGCGGTGAAACTGCGGGTCGCCGGCAACCATGCCGATATCGAGCGCATCGGCGCGGTCGCCGAGGCGCTGCCTGACAATGTCGACATCATGGTCGACGCCAACGAAAAATGCGATTTGGTGCGGGCGCGATGGCTGGCGGCGGAGCTTGCCGAGTTGAACGCGCTGTGGTTCGAGGAGCCGCTGCCGGCATCCGACGTCAACGGTTTCATCGCATTGGCGCGCGACTGCCCGGTGCCGATCGCGACCGGCGAACATCACCAGGGCGCGGTCGAGCTTGCGCCGTTGTTCGAGGCCCGCGCCTGCGCGATCGTCCAGCCCGATCTTGCGATGATGGGCGGCGTCACCGAATGTCTGCGCGTGATGCAGATCGCGGAACATTACGGCGTCGTGGTGACGCCGCATTTCCTGCCGGCGTTGTTCATTCATCTCGCCGCCGCCGCGCCGGCGGTCAAATGGCTGGAGGATTTCCCGCTGCTGGAGCCGCTGTTCGTCGATTTGCCCGAAATGGACTCGAACGGTGAAATGGCCATGCCGGAAACCCCCGGCCACGGCATGCGTTTCGCCCCCGGCGCGCGCGAGGACTATCGAGTGGAGGGATAAAATGCTGGAAATCACGCCACTGACCGAGTCGATCGGCGCCGAGGTGAGGGGGCTCGATTTGCGCCGAAAGCTGGACGGGGACACCGTCGCCGAGTTGCGCGCCGCGTGGCTCGACCATCTGGTCCTGCTGTTCCGTGACCAGGAGCTGAACGAGGCCGAGCAGGTTGTCGTCGCCGGTTATTTCGGCGTCCCCACCGAGGTGCAGCAGGCCCAGAACCTGGAACGGCGTCCCGACGCCGACGCCCGCGTGATGCTGGTCAGCAATATCCGCGAAAACGGCGAACTGATCGGCACGCTGCCGGGCGGCGAGTTGCAGTTCCATTCCGATTCCGCGTTTCTGGAACGCCCCCTGATGGCGACCGTGCTGTTTGGCGAGCGCATCACCAGCGAAGGCGGGCACACCAAGTTCGTCAACATGTACGCCGTGCTGGATGCGCTCCCGCCCGAAATGCGCGAACGCATCGAAGGCCGCCAGGGGATCAACGTGTTCGATTTCGTGACCCAGGTGAAAACCGAACGGCTCGACCGCGCCACGGCGGTGTTCGCCGATCATCCGATCATTCGCACCCACCCCGAAACCGGCAGGCAGGCGCTTTACGTCAACCGCTTGATGACCGAGGACATCTCGGGTCTGTCGGAAGCCGAAAGCGACGAGGTGCTTTCCGAGTTGTTCGACCGCGTGGAAACCAGCCCCTGCGTCTATGAGCATGTCTGGCGGCCGGGCGATTTGCTGATCTGGGACAATCGCTGCACCCAGCACGCGAGGACCGATTATCCCGCCGAAGAGCCGCGCCTGCTGCGCCGCGTCGGCATCGAGGGCGACCGGCCGTACTAAGCCGGGCTACCGGGTGAAGCGCGCCTACGTTGCCACATAAAAGATCGTCATGTGTGGACGGCCCCCTGGGTGCAAGGTTTTTTTGGTGATGTAGTTTACGGCGGTTTCGGGTGCGGTCATGTGTCCGGCCTCTCGGTGCGGCGCTGTCTGGCCGCGGGCCCTGATGGTATCCGCCGATCGGGCTCCGATCACCCCGCCGCGCTCGAGGCGCGTGACAATTTGCGGAATCTCCCGATCTCCGGTTTGTCCGGTCGCCATCATCACCTTCGCCCTTGCTCCTTTCGATCTTGGTCGGTTCGAGCGTTTTCGTTCGCCGGCCTTGGCTTGGATACGCGTTGACGCCTCAAGCGGCGGCGGCTTGCGCGCGGTAGATCCCGCCATGGGCCATCAGCGCCCAGATAATGCGCGCCGTCTTGTTGGCCAGCGCGACGGTGACCAGACGCGCCGGGCTGCGCTCCAGCAGGCGCGCGGTCCAGGCGGAGAGTGGCGTTTTGGCATGCTTGGCCTGGCGCAGGTTGGAGGTGGCGCCGAGCACCAGGAGCTTGCGCAGATAGCGGTCGCCCATCTTCGAGATGCGCCCGAGCCGCATCTTGCCTCCGGTGCCGTTCTGCTTCGGCACAAGCCCCAGCCAGGCCGCGAAGTGGCGGCCGTTGCGGAAGTGCCCGGGATCGCCGACCATGGCGACCACGGCCGAGGCGGTGATAGGCCCGACGCCGGGGATGGTCATCAGCCGGCGCGCCATCGGGTCGGCGCGCGCCACCGCGAAAATCGCCTTCTCGGCGCTCTTGATACGCAGTTCCAGCGCCGTGATCGCGGCCACCAGTTCCTGCAGCATCGCGCGCGCCAACCCCGGCAGGCGCGTCTCGTCCGCTTCGCCCAGGATCGCGATCAGCCGGGCCACGCCCTGGCGGCCGGTCGGCGCGATCACGCCGAACTCCGCCATCTGACCGCGCAGGCAGTTGATCAGCATGGTGCGCTGGCGGATCAGCATGTCGTGCACCCGGTGCGGCGTCAGCGCCGCCTGTTGCGCGGCGCTCTTGGCCGGCACGAACCGCATCGACGGCCGCGTCACCGCCTCCGCGATTGCCGCCGCGTCAACCGCGTCGTTCTTGCCCCGCTTGACGTAGCCCTTCACATAGGACGGCGGCACAAGACGCACCTCGTGGCCCAGCGCCGCAAGCTCGCGCGCCCAGTAATGCGCCCCGCCGCACGCCTCAAGACCGATCAGGCACGGCTCCAGCGCGGCGAAGAACTTCAACACCTGACCCCGGCGCAACTGCTTGCGCAGCACCGGCTGACACCGCTCATCGAGCCCATGAACCTGAAAGACGTTCTTCGCTATATCCAAACCGATCGTGGTAATCTCCATGGTGGACGGCTCCTCTCAAAGGTGGCGTTTCAACAACGACCCCGTTATGGCACATCGATGCCGGAGGCAGGGGCCGTCCACACCATCACCCCGGACCCCGATCCGGGGCCCAGCG
>CAZPMO010000222.1:0-7204 GCA_964587515.1 uncultured Rhodospirillaceae bacterium
AACTCGACGGGTTCTGGGCCAACGGCATGGGGGCCGAGATCGCGGTGCGCCGCGGTGTCGGCACGATGGTCCTCGACGTGCGCCGTGGCGACGGGCCGCCGGCGGCGTTCAACTATACCCAGCCGGTTCTGGTGGCGCGCGATTCGATGATCGCTGAAGACCCCGATACGGTGGCCGCCGCCATTCGCGCCATCACGAAGACCCAGCGCGCCCTGAAGGAAGACGTGAGCCGCGCCACCGAGGTCGGCCGCAAGCTGTTTTCGCCCGACGAGGCCGAATTGATCGCCGACGTGGTCGAACGCGATCTGCCGTTCTACGATCCGGCGATTTCCGAGGAATTCGTTGCCGGCATGAACCAGTTCGCGCTCGATCTGGGGCTGATCGACGCCGTCGTGCCCTATGAGGGCGTGGTGGCGACTCAGTTCCGCGATCTCTGGACCAGTTAGGCCGTCGGGCGCAACAACTCCATCAACGTCGCCGCCGAGTCCAGCTCCTCCAGCCCCGCGACCGCCGCGATCACGCCTTCGACGCGATCATCCGGCAACCGCGCCCCGGCATAAACGCGGAATTTTTCCTCGACTTGGGCGCGCGACAGCGGGTTGTCCGGCGTACCCAGCGGGTGATCGCAGCGCGCCGACAGCGTCCGACCGTCCTTTGTCTCGACCTCCGCCACCGCCTGACCGTCTTCCAGCGCCGGGTCCAGCGTGACGTCCACCTGTTCGGCGGCGAAGCGGCGCAGCACAGGATCGTCGTAACATTCGGGTTGGTACTGCGCCAGCGTCAACGCGCGGTCGCGCAGGAACACGGCGGTCACGTAGTGAGCCGACAGCAGCGCTTCGAACTTCGCCTTGTATTTCGCGAAGCCGCCATGCATCTCGAACGGGGTCTTGTTCAGCGCGAGACGAACCCGTGTGATGTCCTCGAACGCGACATCGTGCCGTTGGACGAGATCGTAAAGCGCCGTGACCACATCCTGAAGCGACGTCGCGCCCGGCCACAAGCGCAGCGCGATCTGTTGAAGTTCCCATCGCGCCCCCAGATCGGCGACGGCGTCGGCCGGGCGCCCGCCCTCCGCATAGGTGTTGTAAAGCCCGCCGTCGGCGGCGGTCAGGAATTCCCGGGTGGCCACGAATTCCTGCTCGGCGAGAAGCGCCGCCATCAGACCCGACAGCGCCGCCCGGCACTGATGGAACTTCACCGTCGGCGTTCCCCATGCCGCGAAGGTGCCGGCCGACTGGCTGCCGGCCAGCCCGAAGGCGCGCGCCATGGCGTCCCGATCGAAGGACCGCAGCCGCCCGACCGCGGCGGCGGCACCGAACGGCCCGATCACGCCGGGCCCGTGCCAGCCCTTGCCGCGAAAGACCGGATAATCGAGCCCGATGCCGACCCGCGTGGTGACTTCCATGCCGGCGGCGATGGCGGCCAGCAAGTCGCTCCCCGAAACCGAATCGTGCTCGGCGATCGCCAGCGCCGGCGGCATGATTTCTGGCGTGACGTGGGTCAACGTCGCGCGGTGAACGTCGCACATGGTGACGGCGGTGATGAGATAGCCGTTCAGCAGGGTCGCGCCGGCAAGCGACAGCTTCTCGCCGCCGATCACCGTGGTCTCCGCCGACTGGGCCAGCGCCCCGGCCATGGCCTGGAGTTGTCCCGTTTCCTCACCCTGATGCCCGGCAAGCGCGCAGGCCAGCGCATCGAGCAGCAAAAGCTTGCACGAGTCGCGCACGTCCTCTGGCAGCGACTCGCATTTCAGCGTCGCCGCGAACTCCGCGAGAATTTCGGTGGCTCCATCACTCATGCGGTCCTCCCTTTGTACCGCACGAGATTAGCAATGCATGGCGATTGGGCGCAAACGCCGCGCGTTCGGCGGGAGGCCTAGTTCCGCCGTATCAGCAGGAAATCACCGCCATCGTGTCCGGCGCGCCGGATGTCGGAGAATTGCGGCGTCTGGCGGGTATTGAGCACCACCGGCCGTTTTATGCGCTCGAACGATCACGCTGTCATTTTCCTTCAAGACATGCATGAAGGCGGTGGCGAAGACCGAATGATCGCCATCGCCGCCACCGTCGACGACCGGCTCCAGCCCGCCGGATACCAGCGCCACGCGCGAGCGTTTGGAGAGCATGCGCTCGATCCAGGCGCGCCTGGCCGTCGCCGTCTTGGGCGCCTTCGCATCGGACCGGACCAGCGTGCCCGAATAGCAGGAATCGGCCACCACCATCACGTGTTTGGCCCGCATCGCCCGCAGCATCACCGTGATGTCGCTGGTGGATATCCAATAGGACGGTATGCCGCTCTCGGCATCGGTCGGCAGCCAATATCCTTCCTGGCCGACCTCGTCCAACAATCCGTGACCCGCATAATAAATCAGCAGAATTTCGTCAAAATTGAGCCTGGAGCGCAAATTTGCCAACGCCCGCAGGATATCTGACCGTTCCGCGTCGAGCAGGACATCGACGGTGAAGCCGTATTCGCGCTCGAGGATCTTGGCGACGCCGGTCGCGTCGTTGACCGCGGTCTTGAGCTTCGACAGATAGCGATAGCGGTTGTTGCCGATCACCAACGCGTAATAATTACCGAAATGCAAATCGGAGAACGAACCGGTTCTCACCGTTTTCTTCGGCTCTGTCTGCTTCACCGAGGCCACGGACACAGCTCGTGGAATAGGAGGTTTCGCTTTTTGCGATTTCGGCGCCGGCGGCGGGACGACAGTCGCGCGCCGCGAAACCGACATGGCGCCGAGTTCGTCGTCGAACGCCGACCAGAACTTCCGGAGCCCGATGCGGAGCGCGGTCGGCGGCGGCTCGCTGCGTCGGATGCGCCCGGTGACCACCCTCTTGTTTCGCAGCCGAATCCCGATCGAGACCTCCACGCCCTCGCGTTTTTCCGTCACCAGCACGTTGGCCAGCACATCCTTGGCCGACGGATCCAGGGTCGCGAACCAACTGGCCAGGCCAACATCCTTGGCGATAACAGATTTCATCTTGGCGGTATCGGCGGATTGAACCTCCTTCCACTCGGACCGGCTCAGCGGCGTGGGCGCGGCGGCGGTCACGAGAAGGAAGCCGGTCTCGACATTCTCCTTTTCGACCAGCATGCCGAGTTTGCGACTCGCGCCACGCGCGGCGAGCAGCGCATCCGCCCGCGAGAGCGTGACGATCCGTCGCCCCTTGGTGTGCAGGGTTTGTTCATTGGCTGTCTTCCATTCGGAGTCGAGCCGCATGATGGCGGAATTATATTCGGCATCTGAAACGCAACCCGCGAGGAATATTCCCAGGACCGCAAATGCCATGACAGGTCGAGATAGTTTTGAGATGAAAGCGTTTCTCCGACTTAAATGCATGGACATCGTTTCACTCCCCGATGAAAACGAAATTTCAGGCGTAAAGACGCCGCGACTCACCCAATACTCAAGCCCAATCAATTCAAATTCTTTGGAACCTCCCGACATTCGACCCCAAACTATACGCCAGGGATAATAGCAGAATTGACTATTTCACAAAAGCATCGCCATTCGCTTCTCGAGGTCGTCAAATCCAGAACCGCGCCCCGCCCACTGGTGCGTGGTCGGGCGACGGGATAATCTTCTTGAAACCAGCGAAAAGCGCTTCGAAAAGGGTCGGGACCGATGTTGCTGAGCGGCGAGGAATATCTTGAAAGCCTGCGCGACGGGCGCAGCGTCTATATCGGGCGCGAGCGCGTCGACGACGTCACCACCCATCCCGCCTTTCGCAACGCCGCCGCCTCGTTCGCGATGATCTATGACCGCAAGCGGGCGGCGGAAAATCGCGATCTCATGGTGTGCAAAGAAGATGGCGACGAATTTTCCAGCTATTTCATCCTGCCGCGCTCGCGCGCCGACCTGGAACGCCGCTTCGAGACCCACCGCCGGATCGCGTCCTGGACGTACGGTTTGCTGGGCCGCTCGCCGGATAATTTTCCAAGCTATTTGTCCGGCCTCGCGACGCGCCCGGAGCTTCTCAATGAGCTTCATGCCGGATTCGGCGACAACCTCACCAGCTATTACAAGCGCGCCAAGCGCGACGACCTGTTCATCACCCACACCGTGACCAACCCGCAAGGGGTCCGTCGCGTCGATGGTTTCGAGGGCGTATCGCCGACTCTTCGGGTGGTCGACGAGGACGACAACGGCGTGACCGTGAACGGGCTGAAGATGATCGGCACCTCGGCGATTTTCTGTCACGACGCCTGGGTCGGCAATCTGCAACCGGTTCCGCCCGGCCATGAAAAGGAAACCATCACCTGCGCGGTGCCGCTGAATGCGCCCGGCGTCTCGATCTGGTCGCGCAAGCCGTATGAAAAATTCGCGAACAGCGAGTTTGATGCGCCGCTTTCCTGGCGGTTCGATGAAACCGACGCCGCGGTATTGTTCGAGAACGTGAAGGTGCCGTGGGAAAACGTGTTCCTGCACGACAATGTGGAGATGACGCGGGCGATCTATGTGATGACGCCCGGCCATTCGCTCGCCAATCATCAGGCCAATGTCAGGTTTCTTGAAAAACTCAAGCTGATCGTCGCGGTCGCGCACGCGGTGACGCGCGCCAACAAGGTCGCCGAGATTCCCGCCGTGCAAACCGTGCTGGGCGGGCTCGCCGCGGACCTCGCGGCGCTGGAAGGCATGATCATGGGCCAGCTCCACGGCTGCGAGGAGATGGTGCCGGGGTCCGGCTTCGTGACGGTGAACCGGCGTTATATGTACGCCGCGCTGCACTGGTGCACGACCCATCATTCCGAGATCTGCGACACGGTCCGCGATCTGCTGGGCGGTGGGCCGATCCAGATGCCCGCCGATTCATCGGTGTTGGAAGACCCGGAATTGCGCGAGAAATTCGAAACCTACTGGTCGATGCCCGACCAGAGCGCGACGGATCGCATGAAGTTGCTGCGGCTCGCCTGGGACCTGGTCGGTTCGGAGTTCGCTGGCCGGCATATGCAGTACGAAAAATTCTACGCCGGGCCGGGTTTCGTGATGAACGGCTACAGTTTCAACGCCTGCCCATGGGATGACCTCGACGGAATCGTAGAGGGCCTGCTCGACAGCTACGACGCGCCTTAGTCTCCCGCGGCCTCTTCGATGGCCTTCAACACGCGCGGCGGCGACATGGGCTGTTCGCGCAGCCGGATGCCGAGGGCGTCCTCGACCGCGTTGGAAATCGCCGCCATCGGCGGAATGATCGGCACCTCGCCGATGCCGCGTACGCCGTAGGGATGGTTGGGGTTGGCGACCTCGACGATCACGGTGTCGATATAGGGCACGTCGGAGGCCACCGGCACCCGGTAATCAAGGAAGCCCGGGTTTTGCAGCCGTCCGTCCTCGCCGTAGATATATTCCTCGTTCAGCGCCCAGCCGATGCCCTGCACCGCGCCGCCCTGGAACTGCCCCTCCACATAAGCGGGATGGATCGCCTTGCCGGTGTCCTGCGCCACGGTGTAGCGCAGGATCTTGATGGCGCCGGTCTCGGTGTCGACCTCCACATCGACGATATGGACGCCGAAGCCGGGTCCCGCGCCCTGGGCGTTGATCTCCGCGTGACCGGCGATGGCGCCGCCGTTCTTGCCCGCGACCCTCGCGATGTCGGCCAGCGTCAGCGGCTCGAACTCGCCGACATTGCTGCTCGCCGGACGCGCGTGGCCTTGCTCCCACACCACCCCGTCGGCGTCCACGTCCCACATCTGGGCGGCGCGCTCACGCAGCTTCTGCATCGCCTGGCGCGCGGCCTGCACCGACGCCATGCCGCTGGCGAAGGTGCCCCGGCTGCCCGCCGTGATGAAGTTGTACCCCAGCGAGGACGTGTCGCCGATGATCGGGCGCACCTTGTCGACCTCGATGCCAAACTCCTCGGCCACCATCATCGCCATCGCGGCGCGATGGCCGCCGGCCACATCGATGGTGCCCAGCATCAGTGTTACGGTGCCGTCTTCGTTGACGTTCAGCGAGGTCGAGGTCTCGTTGCCGATATTGAACCAGAACCCGGTGGCGATGCCGCGCCCCTGGTTGAGGCCGAGCGGCGCCTTCAGATGTTCGTGATCGCGGACCTTTTCCAGCGTCTCGATATAGCCGATCGCGCCCAGTGTCGGGCCGTAATAGGTTTCGGTGCCTTCCTTGGCGGCGTTCGTCAGCCGGAACTCGATCGGGTCGATGTTGAGTGTCTTGGCCAGCTCGTCGATCACGCTTTCGACGCCGAAGACGGAGATCGGCGCGCCCGGCGCGCGATAGGCCGCGACCTTGGGGCGGTTCACGGTCACGTCGTGGCCGATGACGCTGACGTTGTCAAGATCGTAGCGCGTGAAGGTGCACATGGAGGCCATCGGCACCGACGAGCCGGGAAAGGCGCCCGACTGGAAGTTTAGCTCGGCGTGGGCGGCGGTGATGCGGCCGTCCTTGGTGCAGCCCATCTTCACTTTCACGTTGGCGCCCGAGGTCGGACCGGTGGCGCGGAACACCTCGTCGCGGCTCATTACCATTTTTACCGGCCGATTCGATTTGCGCGACAGCGCGATCGCCAGCGGCTCGTTATAGACGTTGTTCTTGCCGCCGAACCCGCCGCCAAGCTCGGTCGGGATCACGCGGATTTTGGAGATGTCCATCTCCAGCAGCTTCGCGCACTGGGCGCGGAACACGAAATGGCCCTGGGTCGCCGTCCACAGTTCGACCTGGCCGTCCTCGGTATAGCTCGCGATGCAGGCCTGCGGCTCGATATAGCCCTGGTGCACCGGCTTGGTGTTGAACTCTCGCTCGATCACCAGATCGGCCGCCTTGAAACCCGCCTCCACGTCGCCGCGCGCGAATTGGAGACGCTTGGCGATATTGGACGGCTTTTCGGGCGGCGGCTCGACGCCCACCGTGATCTGATCCTCGTGCAGCAGCGGCGCGTCGGGCTGCATCGCCTCGACCACGTCGATGACATGCGGCAGGATCTCGTATTCGACCTTGATCAGGTTAACGGCCTTACGCGCGATCGCGTCGGAAGTGGCCGCGACCGCCGCGACCGGGTGTCCGTCATAAAACACCTTCTCACGCGCCATCATGTTACGGGTCACGTCGCGGAAATTGATGGTCAGTTCGCCGGCGGCGGCGTACTCGACCGGCATGTCCGGGAAATCGTCGCGCGTGACCACGGCCTTCACCCCGGCCAGCGCCTCCGCCGCCGAAACGTCGATGGAAATCACGCGGGCATGGGCG
>CAZPMO010000223.1:0-4346 GCA_964587515.1 uncultured Rhodospirillaceae bacterium
GAAAGTCTGGGGCATCTGCCGCCCAGTATCTATCGGCAGAAGTTGGAAAACTCTACCTTAGCAGTGTCCGAATAACGGGGAAGTGGACACAATGACTCCTAAGTCCGGGATTTACTTCGTAGAATTGCCACCATAATCATCAGTCTCGAAGGGTGTTCTACGACTATTCCGAGTCACCCATTATTCTTGTCACGGCCTCTGCTGCGATTTTTGGACGAATGTTCTGTCGATCATTCTCCTTGCTCAGGGACATGTCTACCAGAGATGGGGCTATTTCAGCCTGCCATATATCTTAGAGGCAAACCGGTAAGTCGATACACAAACAAAAGGCCTCTCATGAATCGAGGCGAATGACCCTAGGCGCGACGCATCAAGATCGTTAATAACTCCTACTCTAAGCCTTTTCAATTTACCACTGTTATGAGAATGTATCTCTATCTGTCAGAAAAAAGTATTCTCACTTTCCCTGTGGACTCAGATTAGTCCGGCAATAGTTGATGAATTAGCGCATGGTATTTTGATGCCATTACTGTTCCTGCTGGATCGAATTCTTTGGCTGCCATCTTTGCCCGACTCCTCCACATTTCGTTATCCGCCAAGAACGACACTAGGCCCACGGCTATTTCCTCCGCCGAATTCGCGGAGACAAGATGTCCGCACTCTTTATCAAAAAATTCTGGTACTGCCCCTACGTTAGTCGCTATAACTGGTGTACCAACGCTCAATGCCTCTACCAATGACAGTCCGAAGCCTTCGAAACTTTGGGTTGGCATAACAAGTAAGTCTAAGCACCTTGCGATCTCGCAGCCATTTCCAGGAAGATAACCGACAAACTCGATGAGTTGCTCAACGCCACATCTCTCGGCCAACCTTGTCAATCGCTCAATCTCCTCTTGGGACCCATGCCCAACTACGAACAAATGAAATCTTGATGGTGTAGGAATTTTGCTGAGGGCGACGATTACGTCTTCATGACCCTTATACCGTTCGATCCTTCCAATAATTCCCAACGAGTATGTCCCTCCCGAGATAGGACGTCTGTTTAACCTCTCTAGAATTTCCGACCACTTTACACCGGGGCGAGGGTTAATTCCATTATGAATCACCGGCATACGAGTGCGATGATCATCAAAAAATCGGTTTTGTAGTAGCTTCGCTTTGGTCGCGAAAGAAACACATACAATAGCTTGTGCTGACCGACCTACTATCTCGTCGACCAGCCATTCCGCCGTTCTCATTAGGGGCCCCGGTACCAACGCTTCATGATGAACTATCATCACGCGTCTCGAAATTTTTAGGACTTTGCTGGCAACGATCGCGCTCAATGCGCCCCACGCTGCAGGATACCCACCGTTTGTTGCGATCATACAATGGTACGGCTCATCTTTCGAGATTAGCCTCTTAATTCTCACTACCTCTACGAAGAATAGCACCGGACGCATCAGGTACAAAACGCCTGTCGCGACTCGACGATTCAATGATGGCCTCAACAAACTGATAAGGTAGCTATATGACCAGGGCGTATATTGTCTTATCTCAACATTGCTCAAACACGCGAGATCATCCTTTATTCGTTCATATCCTAGATTACCCCTATTGCAGAAAATTACAAAATCATCGGTCTCACTTGGCCATCGACTCAGCAATTCTAAAAGATGAGAGTCAACGCCTCCCCAGCCAACTTGCTCCCAATAAATTGCGACTCGCATAATTTAGATGTCTGTCCTGTTGCCCTCATCTATCGGTGCGGGTTTTATTAGTGAGACTTCTAAATCTAGAATGATGTTAGAGAAAAAGTTTCCTAGAAAGCCTATTGTTTTGAACCACCCACGGCTTTTGACTTTGAAAGGCCTTACAAAGGGGAAAGTAAAATATGGCGCAAACGGATGCAAATGGAAAACTCGTTCCTCAACAAGGAATCTGGCGTGTGTGTAGTAAGAGCGATCAGTACACCAGTGAGATCGTGGATCAAAAAAAAGAAAACTTGACTCATGATAACCGCGACGATGAGTTGGGTCTATATAACAATACGCCGAATTCCAGTAAGGAACCTTCAATTGGATCATCCCTCCTGGCTTGAGAATTCGATACAACTCTTCCATAGCTCGGACGAAATCATCGAGATGCTCTAAAACATCCAACGCAACTACTTCATCAATGGAACTATCACTCCACGGCCAAGGGTAGATATTAAGATTGTGCGATTGATCAATACCTGGCAGAGCAAAAAGATCATGGTTGATCCAACCCGGGATGATGTCACTTCCTGCGCCGAGGTTTATACGAAGTCGGGGTTGTTCTGATGCCATGGTAAGTTGCATGTCAGGATATGAGTTTTTTCACCCTTAGATGACTGAGAGGTTTCCAGAATCTTTCGTCTCCCAACGTGCCGTTTCGAACTTACCCGCTCCAGTCGGATGTAGTTACTAAACCCGGAATACCAACTTGTTGATCGAGAAGGTATTTGCATGCTTGTCGCAATAATCTGCGACTTGGGTTTATCAATTTTCCTGAAAACGAGTGAAAAGCGTAAGGGCTGGTGTTTATGTTCTACTCAATATCCTAAGCAAATTAACTTCATCTCACACTGTTAAGGATTGCCTAACTTTCTTGGTCGGTGCAACCCCCTTTTATTGAGATAGGGTCATCTCGCCGGGTAACCAAATAGTTGAGCGATAGTGTAACCTGTCTAATATCGTAACGAGCCTTTATCTGCCCACATCGCAGAAATCAGGGTGGCCTAGATCCTTAGATGAGACCTTTTGAGGATTGTGCGGCCATTCAAAATTGAAAGCGGGATCATTGTATCGTATTCCCCTCTCTGCGCATGGATGATAAGCATCAGAGCAATAATAATGGACTACTGTCTCTGGCGCCATCGTCATAAATGCGTTGGCACAGCCTTTCGGAATATGCAAACTAATTCGTTTACTTGGACTTAACTTAACTGAGATCCAACGCATAAATGTTTCAGATTCTTCTCGAAGATCAACCACTACATCATATATTTCTCCGCTGAGGCACGATAAAGTCTTAGCTTCCGCATAAGGTGGGACCTGGTAGTGAAACCCCCTTAGCGTATATGGGTGCGGATTCTCTGACAGATTCGCCTGACAAAAATCTGATATCAGTCCGTTCGTCTTCATTTCTTCCTTGCAAAAGTGGCGACTAAATGCACCGCGGTCATCAGTAAATGGAAATCGCTCTATTAGATAAACACCGACCAAAGCTTGCTCTTCAAATTTCACGACAGCCTCTCCAATCTTTTGTTTACTTTTCCTGATGCTTGCAACTCTTTTATACGCTGAAGTCGGTTACAGATTGCTCCGCGAAATTTTTTCTCTGTGAATCCTGTATCCAAGAAAAAATTGACGAGCTCTTCACCGCCCGCATTTAAGGTCCAGCTTGGTTTAAAGAATTCTCCGAGCCTACTGTGAATTTTCTCAAAACTAACTTTGTACGACCGAGGGTCAGTGTGCTCACCGGTGAAGACTAGATCGCACCCGGGAACCGAATGCGCGGCCGCTATTGCTAGGTCCTCAACCGTATAGTTTCCATTCCTAATGCCAACGTTAAACGCCTCCCCGGACACCAGGTCCGCCGGCGCCTCAATACCTGAAATCAGTGCGCTACAGACATCTTCTACGTGAACGACGGGACGCCAAGGTGACCCATCACTCTTGATTTCGATTTTTCCTGTGGTAAATCCAGATGCGACTAGATTATTGAAGACAATGTCGCATCTAAGACGCGGAGCTGCACCAAAAACTGTCGACGGACGAAAACACACAATGTCAAGATCGTTTTCCTTCGGCTGCTGAGCGATCCACTGCTCTACACTCCACTTTGCCTTAGCGTACGCAGTTAATGGATTCTTCTTAGATCGATCTTCATCCAGTTCCTCACTCAAGTCCGCAATCCCATACATACTCTGCGAAGATGCATATACGAAACGTTTCACGTCAGCACTCATAGAAAGTTCTAACAATCTCTTGGTTGCCAGAAAATTAATGTTGTGTGTAACGCTTGGAGATACTTCTCCAAGAGGATCGTTTGACAGGGCAGCTAAATGAATTACTCCTTCACACCCTCTAAGGTCTTCCTTACTTATCTCCCTAAGGTCCTTAAATAACTGCCGGTCTGGGCCGTTAAACGGAGTCAGTTCACAACCATGAAAATAGTCGACATCGAGTCCCACTACATCAAAGCCTCTTTCTTTAAGGCGTTTTACCAGAACAATACCAATGTATCCTAGGTTACCGGTCACAAGTATTTGCATGACAACTCCAATGTTCGTTAGCGAATTTCTTTAACTTCCCTGTGCCAAGACAAATCAAATCTTTCTT
>CAZPMO010000223.1:4446-7181 GCA_964587515.1 uncultured Rhodospirillaceae bacterium
TCCCATACTCTCCAGTGCCATTCTTGTTCGAAAAGACAGTCATCATGGCATCTAATTCAGAATCTAAGAATTTTTTGTACAGCCCTCTCAAATCCAACGGCGAATAATTGTCGCCATAAAGAAGCAAGAAATGATCGTCGAGTTTTTGCCTGGCGTACAACAATCTGTCGCCAGTCTCTACATCAATGCCCGCGTTTGAAAAGCTTATTTCCGCCCTGGAGTCATTCTTCAGATAATTGACAATCTTAAGTCCTTTATATCCAATAAGAAACAAAATTGACTCAATTCCCTGAGCAACAAGGTTGTCTATCAGATAATCTACGAAGGGTCGACCATTTACCAGTGCGAGGGGCTTAGGGATAGTTTTTGTAAGCGGGTACAGTCTTGTTCCGCGCCCGCCTGCCAAAATAACGGCCTGCCTCAGTCCCATGGTTCCAGTCACCTAAGAATCCTGTATTTATGTAATTCTTTGTTCGAAGTCGAGGTGTTTCCGTTGATGGTCAAAATTTGCCCGCTGGATTTTTAGAATCTAATACGGTCGGTTAAACCAACGACGACAGAATTGTTCGTAACCGATTTTATCGCAGATTTCTCCCAGCAGATATAATAGCCGGATGAAACCACTCATTGTTGTTCTCGAACAAATACATGATGATGGTATCCAAATATTGCGGAGTTTTGCAGACGTCCAAATCTGCACATCCCACCATTATTCAAAGTTTTCAGGGCTACTTGAAAACGCTACGGGCGTTGTTGTCAAAAGCGTAACATTGGTCGACGATCAATTTTTCGAGGTTGCGAGAAAATTAAAATTCGTCGGCCGTGCTGGAACTGGATTAGACAACATCGCTATTTCTAGCGCACAGACTCGTGGTATCCAAATATTGAATGTTCCGACTGCGAATAGCACTTCAGCCGCTGAGTTTACGATTACGCAAATGCTGGTATTGGCAAAAAGGATCCCCGAGATCCTCGAATCAGTGAAAAATGGAGACTACAGAAGGAGCAAACTCGAGGGGCGGGAACTGTTCCAAATGTCAATCGGTCTAGTAGGCTTAGGTAATGTCGGGATCGCAGTTGCCAATAGGCTTATTAAATTTTGCTCAGCGGTTCACGGCTGGGACCCAGATCAAAAACGGGCCCTTCTTCTTGAAAAAATAGGTGGAACGACATATCGAACCCTTGATGATCTTCTTGGGAAAACAGATATCGTCTCGCTCCATTGTTCACTAAATGACAGCAATACTTACTTGTTCAACCGACCTCAGTTTGCCCAACTAAAACCTGGTACTATCTTTATTAATACCGCTAGGGCTCGATTAATCTCCGATGATGCCTTGCTCGAGGCACTGGATGCTGGGTTTGTATCCAAGGCTGCGTTAGATATCCTCGAGCCTGAGCCGCCTTACGAAACCGACCCATCGAAGCACCGGTACAGTCACAAACTTCTTAATCACCCCAATATTCTCATTACACCACACATTGCCGCTTCTACTATCGATGCTCAACGCGAGGTTAGCACTCAACTCGCACACAAAATCAAAGAAGCGCTAAACCTCCAGTCAATATGAAGGCCATCGTGGCATATTCTTTCTCGCCACTTTTCTGCCTTGAACTGCTCGCAAGCGACTCAGACACCGTATTTAAGGCTTAGAAAGAAGGCTAGTCCCAACGAACCGTATGACCCCACCCTCCTCACCATCCGCTGATTTTAGGCTGTCATTACGGTGAAATGTTGAGCACATTCTATGCTCTGCAAACAAGCGTCTGAAGAACTCCATAGTGAAATAATAAGTATGTGGGGGCGCGACCTTCTGTGCTTCCGCTAAAGAGCAATTGGGTACTTCAATAAAAAATAACGTCTTTCCATGTGAGCGTTGCTTTAAGGCAGATAGCGTTTCTTCGAGATCAAAAACATGTTCTAGGCTATGGCTTGAATAGATTAAATCAAATGCCCCAGTAGCATCGTTAAGATCTTTTTTGCATTCCCAATGCTCAGGAAAAAACGGCTTTACGCCTGCGGGCTCAACGTTGACTACCGAGTGGCCCACAACGTGCAAAAGTACTGATAGGCCTCCGTGACCCGAGCCAAAATTCAACACTCGCTTGCGTTCACCAAGGAACAGTTCGGGACACAACTTCTTCAAATGTTGGTAATGCGTTATATCCCTTTCTCGGAGAATCGCACCCTTATCAGTTCGGAAGTCCCAATATGTCTCCTCGTAATACCCCATCACCAATTTCTTATCTGGCTTCGGATGCAAACAGAAAACCCCCCGGTCATCCCACACTAATTTATGCAGGCGGAACCTCCTATGACATTCCCTTCTTTTCCAAAGCACTCTTGTTCTTTCCTGCCACTTCGCGGGCAGCAACCCCACCCTAAGCAGCAATATGGCAATCCTAACTTTAATAGAGTGAAATTTACTCATTCTTTGAGTCTCTTATTATGTGCAGAACGTCTTAAAGTCGAGAGAACCAAAGTGGCAAGCCCTTGACAAAGCCGGGTTATCGATTTTCTATGATGTAAATCGTTCTTAGACTGCAGAGGTTTTTAAATATCAACTGACAGCAAGCGTCTTATAGGGCCGTATCACTGTCCCGACAGGATGACTCGACAAAGAAATAGGATCGTTTAAAACAAGCGCGGTCAGGTTATCAATTAGAGGTATTCCTGCTGACATCCCGGATTCAACTTGCTAGTGCAACAGATGGATTGATTCCGAAAAATACCT
>CAZPMO010000224.1:0-7097 GCA_964587515.1 uncultured Rhodospirillaceae bacterium
GGAGCGTCGCGGTCCGCTTGTGGTACGCGTACCACGGCGCGAACCGCTCCTGCCCGGTGATGAATTTCTCTCCGGTGAAACAGATCAATATCAATGACCGATGGTATCATGTACTCCGTTTGTCGATCGATCGTGGTTAACAAGTTACTAATCCCTCCGGCCACGGCCGGTTTCATCGTTTCAGCGGCGACCAGGCCGGGTCGGATGCATCCATGGGCGTCACGAGTTCCCGTTCGTTGTGCCCGGTGAGGTCGATTGAATACAGCTTCGGCCGGCCGCCGGTCGACGCATTGGTCCGGCGCGGCTGGCGAAAGAAAATCAGGACCCGTCCATTTGGTGACCAGGTCGGCCCCTCGACGAGAAATCCGGTCGCCAGAATGCGCTCACCGCTGCCGTCGGGCCGCATCACGCCGATGCCGAATGTTCCCTTGGATATCTTCGTGAAGGCGATCTGGTCGCCGCGCGGTGACCAGACCGGCGTTGCATAGCGCCCGTCTCCGAAACTGATGCGCCGGACCTTTTTGTCTTTCACGTTCATGACATAGACCTGCTGTGAACCGCCACGGTCGGAATTGAACACCAATTGCGTTCCGTCCGGTGAAAGCGACGGAGAGGTGTCGATCGCCGGATGGTCGGTCAGGCGGCGCACGCGGCGTGTCCGGAGGTCCATGCTGTAGATCTCCGTATTACCCTCCTGCGCCATGCTCATCACAACCTGGTTGCCGTCCGGCGAAAACCGGGGGGCAAAGGTCATGCCCGGGAATTCGCCGAGCACCTCACGCTGCCCGGTATCGATGTTGTAAAGATAGACCCGCGGCTGGTCGGCGACATAGGACAGGTAGGTGATCTCCTGCGCGGTCGGCGAAAAGCGCGGCGTCAGCACCAGCGCGCCACCGTCGGTCAGAAATTTATGGTTGGCCCCGTCCTGGTCCATGATCGCCAGTCGCTTGATGCGCCGCCGCGGCGGTCCCGACTCCGATATGTAAACGACGCGCGAATCGAAATAACCGTTCTCACCCGTGATCCGTTTGTAAATCGCATCCGCGATGCGATGCGAAATCTGTCGCCAGTTGGTGCGCGTGGTCGTCAGGCGCAGCCCGACAAGCTGGATCTGCCCGAAAACGTCCCACAGCCGGAAGGTGACCTGGAGATCGCCCTTCTCGAGAATCTTCGCGCCGCCCACCACCAGCGCCTGGGCGTTGATCAAGCGCCAGTCCGCAAAGCGCGGCTGGACCGTGAGCGAGGTCGATTTAGCGATGAACGCGTTGCGGTCGATGGGGCTGAACAGCCCGGATCGTTCAAGATCCGCCGAAATCACCTTGGATATTTCGCGACCATAGCGCGCCTCATCGTCGCTCTCGCCCATGAAGTTCGCGATCGCGATCGGCAGCGGTTTGACGTTACCGCGCGTGATATCGACGCGAAGCTGCGCCCCGGCGGTCGATGCGGCGAAAATTCCGGCAAACGCTAAAGTGACGGCCCATGCGGTGACCTTGCCCGATTGCCGGCGCCGGGAACCGCGGAAGAAATTTCTCATCAGCGAAGCAACTCCCTGGGATCGAAATTGAACGATATTTCGCGCCATGAATCGTATTCCTTTATGGGCAGGCGCAACGGGCTGCATTCCGGGTTTTGCAAAGCGCGCAACGCGCTCTCGGCAAGCGCGCGAAATGCCGGGTCGCGTCCCATGCGCCCGATGTCCTCTATCCGCGGCGAGCCGTTCAGCGTGCCGTCGGGATTTAGGAAGATGCGCACGCCCACGCGCATCGTATGCGCATCCTTGATGCCCCCCGGAATGCTCCAGCAGGGTGTGACCTGACGCATCACCGCGCGCGCCAGCATCATCGCGTCGCGCCGCCGGTCGATGGAGGAAACGCGGCTGGGAGGGGGGGGCGCCTTCTTCGGCGGTCTCGCCGCGTTGAGGACGTCGCGCATATCCTTGTCCTCGTCCTTCTTCTTTTGCAGTGCGGCCTGCTGTTTCTGCTTTTGCAAATTCAAAAGGATTGAATTCAGATTGTCCAGCGGGCGTGGCTTGCGCCGCGGTTTCGGCGCGACGCGCGCGACACGCTTTGGCGGCTTGGCCTTGCGGGGCGGTTTCGGTTTCGGTTTGATCTTGGGTTTGGCCTTGGGTATCGGCTTGGCGATCGGCGCCGGTTCTGGTTCGGGCGCGGGCGGCGCGACTTCCGGTTCGGGTGTCGGTGGCGGTGGCGGCGGCTTTTCCACCTTCTCGGGCTTGGGCGGCGGCGGTTTCTTCCGGGGCTGCTCCGCTGGCTTGGACTTTTTCTGTTCCAGAGCTTGTTCCGGAAGGCTCACCAGTTCGACCATCACCGGCTGTTCCGGCGCGGGATCGCTGTCGAACAGGCTCGGAAGGCCGGCTACGGCCAATGCGATGGCGGCGACATGGATCGATCCCGAAATCATGGCGGCGTTGCGCATCACTCACCTTTTCGCCCGCCTGCCGGCTGGTTTCCTGGCGCCGCGCGATTTGCCCGGGGCTTCCGTAATCAGCGCGACGCGATTGAAACCCGCGCGGTTGACCAGGCCCATGACGCTCATGACCTCGCCATAGGCGATTGTCTTGTCGCCGCGAACGAAGATACGCGTTTCCTTGCGATTGGCGGTGATCGCGGTGAGCCTCGGGGCGAGCTTGTCGCGCTCGATCTCGGTGTCCTGCACGAACACCTTGCCCTCCGCGGTCACCGAAATCACCAGCGGTTCGTCCTGCCCGACCATGCGCGATGCGGCGGTCTTCGGCAGGTCCACCGGAACGCCGACCGTCATGAGCGGCGCAGTGATCATGAAGACGACCAGCAGCACCAGCATCACGTCGACCAGGGGCGTGACGTTGATCTCGCTCATCGGACGATATTGATACCCATTGCCGCGGCCAAAGCCTCCGTTTCCGTTTGCGCGGTTGCCGGTCGTCATAACCATGATCAGTTTCTGGCCTCGACCTGGCGCGACAGGATGGCGGCGAATTCGCCGGCGAATGCCTCGAGGCGGCCGGCGTAGCGCCCGATATCGTTCGACAGCTTGTTATAGGCGATCACCGCCGGTATCGCGGCGACAAGCCCGAGCGCGGTTGCGAACAGGGCTTCCGCGATGCCGGGCGCGACCACCGCAAGCGAGGTGTTCTTGGTCAGCGCGATCGATTGGAAACTGTTCATGATTCCCCACACCGTTCCGAAAAGCCCGACAAACGGCGCGGTGGAGCCGACCGAGGCAAGGAAGATCATGTAGCGTTCGAGGTGCTGCATCTCGCGGCCCAGCGTAATCGACATCACGCGTTCGATGCGTTCGGTGAGTCCGGCGCGGTTACCGCCGCTCTGTCCCTGGCCCTGGCTGGAGGACCGCCGCCATTCACGCATCGCCGCGATGAAGATCGCCGACATCGGGTCGTCGGGGCGGGCGTCGATGTGATCGTAGAGATCGTCGAGCGAACCGCCGGACCAGAAACTTTCCTCGAAGCGATCGGCCTTGTCCTTCAACCGCCGCATGCGCATGATTTTCTCGAAGATGATCGCCCAGCACCAGAACGACGCGAGCACCAGCAGCAGCAGCACGATCTTCACCACCAGATCGGCTTGCAGCACCAGGCCCCAGATCGACAGATCGCCGGACATCGACCCGGAAAGTGTGACGGATTGGAGATTTTCCATGGATTAGGCTCTCGTCCCCGTTGTCGCGCCTGACTGGTTAACAAATCGTTGCAGCAGCGCCCGTAATTGGACCGGGAACCGTGTCGCCCGCCCGGTGGTTGATACGCATGCGATGCGCAAAATCAGCCACGCGAGATCGACGCCGGCGCGGCGGATCACTTGTTCCATGGTCAGGCTGGCGCCGCCGATGCCGAGGATGCGCGTATGCACCGCCAGCATGTCGTCGAGCCGGGCAGGATTCAGATAGTCGATTTCGCACCGTCGCACCGCAAACGACACGCCGTCATCGCGCGCGGTTGCCGTGTGTTCGACACCGAGAACGCGCAGCATCTCGGTGCGGGCGCGTTCGGCCATCTTCAGGAAATTGGCGTAGTAGACGATGCCCGCCGCGTCGGTGTCCTCGTAATAGACCCGCACCGGGAAGACATGCTCGGCCCCTTCGATTGCGCCCGACAGCGCGGCCGCGTGCTTATTCATCACCGGCGTCCCCCAGGAGGTCGAGCTGTCCGATATCGCGCGCCGGCGGGGTGATCCCCAGATGTCCGAACGCCGCATCACACAGCATGCGGCCGCGCGGCGTGCGCTGGATCAGCCCTTGCTGAAGCAGAAATGGCTCGATGATGTATTCGATCGCGTCGCGTTCTTCCGACAGCGCCGCCGCCAGCGTCTCGACGCCCACCGGCCCGCCCCCGTAATTGTCCGCGATGCAGCGCAGATAGCGCCGGTCCATATCGCCGAGCCCGAGCCCGTCGACATCGAGCCGGTTCAGGCCGCGATCGGCGATCTCGTCGTCGACGATTTCCGCCCCTTCGACGGTCGCGAAGTCGCGCACCCGTCGCAAAAGGCGGCCGGCGATGCGCGGCGTGCCCCGCGCCCGCGACGCGATCTCGGCCGCGCCGTCGCGGGTTATTTCAACATTCAGGATCGAGGCGCCGCGGCGTACGATCACCACCAGTTCTTCCGGCGTGTAGAAATTGAGCCGGAGCGGAATACCGAACCGCTCGCGCAACGGGGTCGTGATCAATCCGGACCGCGTCGTGGCGCCGACCAGGGTGAAGGGCTGCAGATCGATGCGCACCGAGCGCGCGGCCGGGCCTTCGCCGATGATCAGGTCGAGCTGGAAATCCTCCATCGCCGGATAGAGGATTTCCTCGACCGCCGGGTTGAGCCGGTGAATCTCATCGATGAACAGGACGTCGCGCGGCTCCAAATTGGTCAGCAAGGCGGCCAGATCGCCGGCCCGGTCGATCACCGGACCCGAAGTGGCGCGGAAACCGACGCCAAGCTCGCGGGCGACGATCTGGGCCAGGGTTGTCTTGCCCAGCCCGGGCGGGCCGTGGAACAGCACATGATCCAGCGGCTCGGCGCGGCCGCGCGCGGCGCTGACGAAAATCCGGAGATTGTCGCAAAGCTGGCGCTGCCCGACGAAATCTTCGAGGGTCTGCGGCCTGAGCGTCAGTTCGTCGCCGTCATTGTCGCCGAATTCCGGCGCGGTGAGGGGGCTTTCGCTCATGCGTTAAGCTCCGCCGGTCCCCGAAGCTCGCGCAGACCCGCCTTGATCAGCGCTTCCAGCTCCGCGTCCTCGCCCAGTTGCCGGGCGGCATGGACGACCGCGCCATGGGCTTCGACCCGGCGGTAGCCGAGATTGACCAGCGCCGAGATGGCGTCGTTGGTCGCGCCGCCCGACGCGCCGGATTCCGCGGCGGCGCCCGAAGCGGCGAAGGCGGCCGGCCGGATGATGGCGAGTTCGCCGGCCTTGTCCTTGAGCTCGTTGACGATGCGCAACGCGAGTTTGGGACCGACGCCCGAGGCCTGTGACAGCGCCGCGCGATCCTGCGCCGCCACCGCGTCGGACAGGTGATCCGGGCTCAGCGTACTGAGGATGGCGAGTGCGACACGCGCCCCGACGCCCTGGACGGTGGTCAGCAGACCGAACCAGTCGCGTTCGGTCGCGTCGGCGAAACCGTAAAGATGAATGTAGTCTTCGCGGACATGGGTCTCGATGGCGAGGCTGACATGCGCGCCCGGTTGCGGCAGGGAGCCCAGCGTGCGCCCTGAACAGTAAATGAGATAGCCGACGCCGCCGACATCGATGATGGCCCAATCCTCGCCCAGCGAATCGAGGACGCCTGTCAGCTTCGCGATCATCGGATGGCCTCCACCGCGTTCGACGCATTTTCGTCCCAGTGTCGCCGCGTCGCCATGTGATGGGCGTGACAGATGGCGACCGCCAGCGCGTCCGCCGCATCGGCACCGGCCGCTTCGCAGCCCGGCAGCAGCATGCGCACCATCGCGTCGACCTGTTGCTTGGCGGCATGGCCCGCGCCGACCAGCGATTTCTTCACCACGTTGGCGGGGTATTCGGCGACCGCGAGACCGGCCTGGGCCGGCGCCAACAGCGCTATGCCGCGCGCCTGGCCCAACTTCAGCGCCGAGCCTGGATTGCGGTTGACGAAAGTCTCCTCGACCGCGGCGGCTTCGGGCGCGTAGGTCTCGATGACCGCCGTAAGCCCGGCATGCAGAGTGACCAGCCGCTCGGCCAGCGAATCGCGGTCATTGGTTTTGACCGCGCCATTGGCGATATGCGACAGCCGGTTGCCGTCGGCCTCGACGACGCCCCAGCCGGTGATCCGGAGGCCGGGATCAAGTCCCAGAAGCCTCATATTCTGTCCCCCACCCCGACCATGCGATCAAACCATGAGTTTCGCCATGATGTCGTCGGAAACGCTGAAATTGGCCGACACCGACTGTACGTCGTCATTGTCGTCCAGCACTTCCAGCAGCCGGAAAAGCTTTTCCGCGCCGTCCTCGTCAAGCTCGATGCTGTTCTGCGCCCGCCAAGTCAGCCCGGCCTGCTCCGGCACCGCGAAACGGGTCTCCAGCGAATCGCGTACATCGTTGAAATCGTCGGGCGCGCAGAATACATCGTGTCCGTCGTCGCCGGATTCCACGTCCTGCGCGCCGGCATCCAGCGCCGCCTCGAACATCTCGTCCGCGTTCGCCGTCTCGGACGGGTAATGGATCGAGCCGATGCGTTCGAACATGAAGGAGACGCTGTTGGTCTCTCCGAGATTGCCGCCGTGCTTGGCGAACGCCGAGCGCACGTCGCTGGCGGTGCGGTTGCGGTTGTCGGTCAGCGCCTCGACGATCAGCGGTCCTGACAGGGGGGCGTCTTCGGCCAGCGCCGCGAACGCTCCCTCGACCACCGCCGCGGCTCGCCGTCCTCGGCGCCGGATCCGCGGCGGATGGCGCGCTCGATGGTGTCGCCGCCCATGTTGGCGGCCTTCGCGGCGGTCACCGCGCTGCGCAGTCGCGGATTCTGGTCGGGATCGGGCAGCCCCGACCGCGCCGCCACGGTAAGTTCGCGGATCAGCTTTGTGAACAGCTTGGCGCGCTTCGCGTCCTGCGCGCCCTTGCGGTACATGATGTTCTTGAATT
>CAZPMO010000225.1:0-6919 GCA_964587515.1 uncultured Rhodospirillaceae bacterium
GAAAGCTATGTATCTCCTCATCCTGAGGAGGGCCGAAGGCCCGTCTCGAAGGATGGCACCCCGTTATCAGTTCTTATGCGATTGCCCTCTGCCCGCCGCGCGAGACGGTAGTTTCGCGCGAGCAAGGGTGTGATAATGCGCGCTGAAAAATAGAAATGCGCGGAGGCAGACGATGAAAAACACGACGGATGGCGGCGAGGCGGTACTCGAGGCGTGTCGTAAGCTCGGGGTCGATTACATCATTTCCTCGCCCGGCACCGAATGGGCGCCGGTGTGGGAGGCGATGGCCAACCAGATCCAACAGGGCAAGAACGGCCCCGCCTTCATCGATTGCTGGCACGAGACGCTCGCGGTCGATATGGCCGCCGGCTACGCCATGGTGACGGGCCGCACGCAGGCGGTGTTGCTGCATGCCGGATCGGGCCTCCTCCAGGGCATGATGGGCATCCACGGCGCGTGGCTCGGCAGCGTACCCATGGTGGTGATTTCCGGCGAGACAATGACCTACGGCGAACAGCCGGGTTTCGATCCCGGCGCCCAGTGGATCAACAATCTCAGCGTCGTCGGCGGCACCACGCGCCTGGTCGAACCGGTGGTGAAATACGCCGCCCAGGCGGGCAGCTCCTATACGGTCTATGAGAGTGTGATCCGGGCGGGCGAACTGTCGCAGCGCACGCCCAAGGGTCCGACCTATTTGAGTGTGTCGACCGAAACGCTGATGGACGAATGGAACCCGCCGGAAAACCCGCGCAACGTTCCCGATGCGCCGCGCGTGCTCAGCGCGCCGGAGGACGTGGAAAAGCTCGCCGGTCTGCTCGCCAAGGCGAAGAACCCGGTGGTGATCACCGAGGCCGCCGGGCGCGAGGCCGAGACCTTCGAAGCCCTGGTGGCGCTGTCGGAGAAGATCGCGCTGCCGGTCGTGGAAACCACGGGCGCGCTGTTCGCGAACTTCCCGACGGAACACCCGATGCATCAGGGCCACGATCTGAAGCCGTTCCGCGAGGATGCCGATCTGGTGATCGTCATCCGCGCCCGCGCGCCCTGGTATCCGCCGTCCGATGCGCCGCCCAACGCGGTGATCGCGATCATCGACGAGGCGCCGCACCGCGATAACATGGTCTACCAGAGCCTCCAGGCGGACATGTATCTGGAAGGCGACGCGGCCCAGACGCTCCGCGATCTGGCGGAAGCCGTTGGAACGCCCGACGCTGCGGCGGTCGAGGCGCGCCGCGCCGCCCTGACCGCGTCCCACAACGCGCTGATCGAAAGCAAACAGCAGCGACATCTGGACGCGCGCAAGAAAACGCCCATCGATCCCGTGTGGCTGTGCGCGGCGCTGAACGAGGTGATGCCGCGCGGCACGGTCTATGTCGACGAGGTCACCACCCATACGGGATTGCTGCGCCAGAATCTCCGATGGACCGACCCGGACACGCTCTATTCGCGCCAGGGCGGGCTCGGCCAGGGCCTCGGCCTGTCGCTGGGCATCAAGCTCGCCAAGCCGGATAGCCCGGTGGTGACGCTGATCGGCGACGGCGCGTTCCTCTATAACCCGGTCCTCCAGACGCTGGGCGCGGCGCGGGATTACAACATCCCCACCATGACCGTGATCTTCAACAATCAGAAATACGCCGCCATGCAGGGCATGCACCTGAAGATGTATCCCGACGGCACCGCGGTCGAGACCGAGACCTTCCACGGCACCCACATCAACGCGCCGGATATCGTGATGGTCGCCGAATCGGTTGGCGGTTACGGCGAGAAGGTCGAGGATCCGGAAGAGCTGGAACAGGCGCTGCGCAACGGCCTCGAAGCGGTCGCCCAAGGCAAGCCCGCGATCATCAACGTGATCGTGGGGTAGGGGCTAAGTCTCCCCGTCCGGCGCCCCCGCCATCATGCGCACCGCGCGATAGGTGATGACCGTTTCGCCGTGCTGATTGATGACGTCGTTGACCGTGGTCACGATGCCGCGATTGCCCTTGCTGGTCGGGCGGATGGCGATTACCTCGACCTCGGCGTGGACTGTATCGCCGGCGAACACCGGTTTCAGGACCTTCTTCTCCACCTCCAGCAAGGCCAGTCCGGTGGTCTGCATGGTCGACTGGCAGAGCAGCCCCTCGATCATGGTGTAGGTGCAGGCCGCCGGCACCACGCGGCCCCCGGCGACGCCGCCATGACCGGCGAAGGACAAATCGGTGAACAAAGTTTCCACCATGCCGGTCACGCCGATGAAGTTCACGATGTCGGGTTCGGTGATCGTGCGGTTCAGCGTCTTGAATTTCTCGCCGACCTCCAGATTGTCCCAGTAAAGGCCGATGCCGAGCGTCTTCATGCCTCTGGTTCCCTTTCGTTGCCGCCGTCGACCGTCGCCCGGTCGATCTCTTCATCGCTCAACCCGGCCTCGCGCAGCACTTCCATACTGTGCTGGCCGAGCTTCGGCTGCAATCGGTCGATGGCGGCCGGGGTGCGCGAGAACCGCACCGGCGTGTCGGGGGTAACGATCGGACCTTCGGTCGGGTGGTCGGCCTTGCGGAAAAACCCGACCGCGCTCAGGTGAGCGTCCTCCGCCAGTTGTTCCAACGTGGTGATGGGCGCGACCGGGATGTCGAGCGCGCCCAGGGTTCCCACCCATTCCGCCGTCGGCCGGTCCGCCAGGCATTCGCCGGCGATGCGGTACAGCTCCTCGATATTGTCGCTCCGGCTCGACAGCGTAACAAAGCGCGGATCGTCGATCAGCTCTGGCTTGCCGACCGCGTCCCAGAAACGCCGCCACTGGATATCGGTATAGGCCAGCATGCAGACATAGCCGTCGCGCGTCGGATATGGCCTGCGCCACGGCGCCAGCACGCGCGAATAGCCCATTGGGCCTTCCGGCGGATCGAAGGTGTGGCCGAACAGATGTTCGGCGAGGTTAAAGGCCGCCATGGTCTCGAACATGGGGATCTCGACGAACTGGCCGCGTCCCGATTTCTCGCGCTCGTAAAGCGCCGCCATGACCGAATAGGCGGCCACCAGCGCGCACGTCTTGTCGGCCATGATGACGGGCAGATAGCGCGGCTCGCCGGTCAACCGCGCCATCAGATCGGCGGTGCCGCTGCGGCCCTGAATCACGTCGTCATAGGCCGGCGCCCCGGCATAGGGGCCGTCCATGCCGTAACCATGCACGCCGGCGTAGATGATGCGCGGATTGCGCGCCAGCACATCGTCGTAGCCAAAGCCGAGCCGTTCGATCGCCTTGGGCCGGATCGAATGGATGAACACGTCGGCGCTGTCGATAAGACGCCACAGCGCCGTGCGCGCGTCCGCGCCTTTGAGGTCGAGAACCACGGAGCGCTTGTTGCGGTTGAGCCCCATGAACAGGGCCGCCATGTCGTCCGAGCGGGACGGGCCGGTATACCGGGTGGTGTCCCCGGCCGGCGCCTCGATCTTGATTACATCGGCGCCGAGATCGCCCATGGTCTGCGTCGCGAGCGGCCCCAGCACCACCGACGTCAGGTCGAGCACGCGAACGCCGTCGAGCGGTCCGGCCATGGCGTCGCCCCGGCGCTCAGCCGTCGCCGTTGACGTAGGGCAACACCTCGGCGGCGACCCGGCGGAACTGTTCCTGCGCGTTGCCCATGGTGCTGATCCGCACCGCGACACGGCGGACGCCGTTGTCGCGGAAACGGCGAAGCTGTTCGATGCAGTCCCGCGGCGAGCCGTAGGTCAGCCAGGCTTCCAGCCGTTCCTTCGAATAGTCCGCGCCGTAATAGAAATCGAGGAATTTTTTCGAATCCGCCAACGCCGCGTCCTTGTCGTCGCTGACATTGATGTGGTGATACATCACGTGGTCGAGCTTCGAGGCGTCGCGGCCCGCCGTTTGCGCCGCGCCCAGCACCATGTCCCAGGATTTTTTGAAGCCTTCCGGCGTCACGCTGTGGGTCATCCAGCCGTCGGCGAGGCGCCCGACGCGGTTGAGCGCGAAATCGGTGCCGCCCATGTCGGCGCTGCCCCGGCTCTGGCGGCCGAGATTGGTGGCCAGCCAGATCGGGCACGGGTCCTGGATCGGCTTGGGCTCCAGGGTTACGCCGGAAAATTTATGGAACTGGCTCTCATAGGGCGCTTCGTCGTTGGTCCACAGATGGCGCATGACATGCATATTGTCGATCATGCGCTTGTGGCGGTCGGCCGGGTTGATCCCCATCGCTTCCGATTCCGCCCCCCAGGCCGGGCCGGCGCCGCCGCCGGAGCACGCCACCATGCGGGTGCGGCCGTTGGAAAGCTGATCGAGGCTGGCCCATTCATAGGCCAGCACCAGCGGATCGCGCAGCCCGAAGGAGCCCATGCAGGCCGGGCCCAGCAGCACGCGTTCGGTGCGGCCCGCCACCGCGGCGAGCAGGGTCAGCGCATCGAGGCGGCGATTGACGAACAGCGCATCGCCGACCCACACCGAATCCATCTCCGGGCAGGCCTCCGCCAGATCGGCGAGTTCGAGAAGATCCTTCGGTGTGCAAATTCCGAGATTGACGCCCCGGTTCGGCAGAATCACGCCGAAAGTCATATTTTCCATTGCTTACGCCTCTTGCTGGCGCGCGCGGTGGCGCGCGGCGGATTACACGGCGGCGAATTATACGCGAGACGCCGGCCGATCCAAATTTCGCCATGCCGGCCCAATGATAAATTTCATAAGTCAATACTCACAAATATGTATAATTTTAATAAAATAAAATTATAATTAAACATAAATAATAATAAATTTTTATATTTATTTTATAGTCCTTTTAATTCAATAAGTTTACAATAAATTCAGGATTTGGTCTTATATTTCGATTATTGACGGTGCTAATACGACTTGTTTCCAGCAAGGTCAATATCCGAAACGAAATATCGGTGTTTCGATGCGGCGAATGACGATGACAGCGTTTCTGATTGCGGCGGGACTTGCCGCCGGACCGGCCCATGCGTTCGGCTCCGCGGGCGATGTCGTCGGGTCCTGGGGCGCGGAGAAGGGATGCGCCCAGGGCGCCTACAGCTACGTCAACCAGAACGGCCGTTTCGCCCAGATCGTCGAGGATAACGGCAAGACCTATGTCTCCGAGATCAAAATCTCCGTCAAAGGCAAACTTTTGAGCGTGATCGACGAGGAAAAGATGTTCACCTATCGCATCGTCGGTCCCGACAGCATGACCTTCATCGGTTTTACGAATCTGCAAAGCGGATTGTCTTCACGTCCACGACCGACCGCCTGGCACAGGTGTCACTAGCACGACCCTCCTTCCATGACATTGGCTACCACCCAATTGGAAGATCAAGCGGAGATCGGCGGCTGCCTCGATGCGGTCGCCGATTTTCTTTGCGCGCCTCGCGGCGCAGGTTAAGCTCGCCTCTGATTTTTAATAAGGAGGACGTGCGGGATGGACCGCTTGCCGGAGCTTGAACCAGATCAGATGAACGAGGCCCAGCGCCGGATCTATGGCGACATCACGTCGGGCCCGCGCGGCAAGATCCGCGGACCCTTTCCGTGGCTGTTGCGCAGTCCCGGGCTGGCCGACCGGGCCCAGAAGCTCGGCGCCTATCTGCGCTTCGACAGTTCGCTTCCCGGCAATCAGCGCGAACTGGCGATCCTGGTCGTCGCGCGGTTCTGGCGCGCCCAGTACGAATGGTACGCCCACGCGCCGCTGGCCCGGAACGAAGGTGTCGCGGATGCGGTAATCGATGCGCTCGCCGACAACCGCCGTCCCGACTTCACCGATACGGCGGAAGCGGCGATTTACGGGTTCTGTACCGGCATGCTGAACGACCACGAGGTCGACGACGCGACCTATGGCGCGGCGTTCGAGGCGCTTGGCGAGGAGGGGCTCCTCGATGTGATCGGGATCATGGGATATTACAGCCTGCTGGCCATGATCATGGATACGTTCAACGTTCCCATCCCCGACGATGCCTCGCCTCTGCAACCCTGAGAAGCCGTGAGGCCGTGAAATTGCTTGCTTTGACCGGTCCGGCCATCCATATACCGGTCAGGAAATTTCGGTTTCGCGGCGCTGCGGCGCGAAATACGGGTCAACGACAGAAGGAGGAAACGGTTTGAAAGAAGAGTTGCTCGAGTTCAGCGGTACGGTTGTCGAGAAGCTTCCCAACGCAATGTTCAAGGTGAAGCTCGAGAACGATCATGAAATTATCGCCCAGCCCAAGGGTAAGATGCGCAAGTTTCGCATCCGGGTCATGGTCGGCGATCGCGTCGATGTGGAAATGACCCCCTACGACCTGACCAAGGGCCGCATCACGTTCAGGCACAAATAAGCGCCCCGGCGATCAGAATCGCCGACGTTCCTAACGCCTAGAACAAACTAAAATATTCCCGCTGCTCCCAGTCGGTGACCTCGGACAGGAAGCGGGACACCTCGAATTCCTTCAGCATCAGGATGTAATCCACGAATTGCCGGCCCAGCCGGTCGTGGAACATCTCATCGCCGCGCAGCGCCGCGATTGCCTCCATCAGGCTGCGCGGCAGCTTCGTCGCGTCGGCCTCATAGGCGGCGTCCGCCGGCGGCGGCAGGGGCAGCGCGTTCGCCACCCCGTCCATGCCCGAGAGAATCTGCGACGTCATGTAGAGATACGGGTTCGCCGCCGGATCGCCGGCGCGGTTTTCGACCCGGGTTCCCGGATCGCCGTCGCCGCCGACGGCGCGGATCATCACGCCGCGGTCGTCATGGCCCCATACCGCCCGGTCCGGCGCCAGCGAATAAGGCTGATAGCGTTTGTAGCCGTTGATGGTCGGCGTGGTGAAGATCGACGCCGCGTTCGCATGCGCCAGCAACCCCGCGACGTAGTGACCGGCGAATGAAGACAGACCATGTTCGCCGTCGGCCGAGACGAACGCGTTGTCGCCGGTTTTCCGATCGCGCAGCGATTGATGCAAATGCCAGCCGCTGGAA
This sequence comes from uncultured Rhodospirillaceae bacterium, assembly GCA_964587515.1. Classification (GTDB taxonomy): domain Bacteria; phylum Pseudomonadota; class Alphaproteobacteria; order MPNO01; family MPNO01; genus CAZPMO01. Next base: position 6,918 of record CAZPMO010000225.1, read on the forward strand.
AA
>CAZPMO010000226.1:0-6858 GCA_964587515.1 uncultured Rhodospirillaceae bacterium
AACGGGTATCGATCGGCGGCCACTATTCGGTCAAACCCAGTATCGAATGGAACCGCGAAGCGCGCGGCCACACGGAAACCTGGACCATCGACGGCCCCTTGTTGCAGCAGATCCGGTTTCTTTCCGGGCTTGAGGATGGCGACCGGATGTTCCCCGGCGGGTTGCTCGCCAACAGCCGTCGGGAAAAACGCAAACCTGCATTCCGAGAAGACATGACGCCGCCGGAAATCGTCGAATTTTTTCAAGCCAGTCTTGCCCGGGTCGTGGCCGGGAATATCGAGGCGACGCGGCTGCGCCCGGAGCGCTTCGGCAATCTCGCCGGTTTCCGGTTCGACTTCGAGTATGCGCTGGAGGACGGCCTCGACCGCGCCGGCTTCGCCGTGGCGACGGTCTCGAACGAAAAACTCTACATGATCGTCTATGCGGCTCCACGCATGTATTATTATGCAAGGCACAAGGACAACGCGGAACAACTGATCCGAACGATTAAAATGGAAATACGGACGGACCCGAAAGTAATTACGAAATGACCGAATTGAACCAACAACACGACCTCGCGCTCGAATTCGAATCCGTCCAGTCGCTGCTCCGCAAATATCGCGACCGCGATCCCGACAAGACCGCGATCGTGGACCTCGACCAGGGCGCGTCGATCACGTTTGGTGGGCTGTACGACGAGGCCAATCGCATCGCCAACTATCTCCGGGAACGCGGCTTTCGGAAGGGTGACCGGATCGCCGTGCTTTCCGATGAATGCATCGAAAAGCTAATCATATGGCTCGGCATCTGGCGGTTCGGCGGCGTGGTATGTCCCCTGAACGTCGAAATGAACCAGGATCATCTCGGCGAGAATCTCGGCAATGTCGGCCCCCGGCTCGTGCTCTGGCATGAAGCGCTCGACGGGCGGGCTTTTTGCGAAGGGCTGGATGCCGAGAACATGATGTATTCGACATTTTCGTCTGCGGCCGCGGGCGATGCAGGTTCGGATGAGTTCTTCGCCGCGTTGGCCGCCCATCCCGTGGAACCCGAAGTTGACGAAGACAACGGTCCCGGCGACATGGCCGCGATCTTTTGCACGTCGGGCACCACGTCCAAGCCCAAATGCGTCGTTTATAATCACCTGTCTTACTGGCTTAGCGGCCTTTCGACACTCGATATGCTGGGACTGACCGCCGACGACAAGACTCTCGAATACCGCTCCTTCGGCTGGAATTCAGCGCAGATCCTCAGCTTCATGCCGTTCCTTCAGACCGGCCTGACGATGCATATCGCGAAACGGTTCTCGCACAGCCGGTTTTTCGACTGGATCAGCACACACGGCATCACGTTCGCCGCCGGCGTGCCCACGGTCGTCAATATGCTGTTGAACGAGCCGCTGGGCGTGAGCGCCGAAGATGTCCCGAGCTTGCGTCTGATGACCTGTTCGACGGCGCCGCTCAGCCCCGATCAATGGAAGAAGTTCGAGGAAATGTACGGCGTTACGCTGCTCCAGCTCTATGGAATGTCGGAAGCAGGCTGGATCTGCGGCAACCGCCATTATCGCCGCCGCATGGGAACGGTGGGCCCGCCCGCCAAGCACCAGGAATTCCGGATCGTCGATCCCGAAGGCGCCCCCTGCCCCACGGGTGTCGAGGGCGAGGTCAGCGTCGGCGGCCCGCAGACCTGCATGGGCACAATCTCGCCGGAGGGCGTCTACGAAGACCTCGGCGCGACGCGTATGAAGACCGGCGACCTGGCGGTTATGGACGAGGACGGATTCGTCCGCGTCACCGGCAGAACCAAGGATTTGATCATTCGAGGCGGCGTCAATATCGCGCCGCTCGAGATCGACAATGTCGTCCTCGGCTATGACAAGGTGCTCGAGGCCGCCGCGATTGGCGTGCCGGATGAAATTTACGGCGAAGACATCGTCTGCTACGTGGTCGCGAAGCCGGGCGAAAACTTAACCGACGTGGAAATTCGTGACCATTGCGCCATGACGTTGCCGGATTTCAAGATGCCCAGGGATATCCGCTTTGTCGAGGATATCCCAAAGTCGGATCGTGGCAAGATCGTTCGAGACGCCCTTAAGGAACGTTGGGCGCGGGAACATGGGCAAGGCTGATAGAAATAATATATCCCTCTTAACCTATTGAAATAAAATATAATTACATAGCGATCATGCTCCGGATTAACCCATTTTATACATCGAAGCACTAGCTTCCATCGCGTAGTTCCCGACGCGTAGTGAGATTCAGACAGTGTCCCAGCCAGAAATTCAAACCGCCCCAGAAGATCAAATTTCGTCGTCCGATCGGCCGAGCCGGCAATCGACGGTGGAATTGGCCGAAGCGTTACTTCAGGAACGCACCCTCAACCCGCCTTTCAAAATAGGGTTTTGTTGTTACGGCATCCCCTTTACCGCCGTGGTCGAAGACACCGCCGACGGTCCGCGCATGAAACTCGCGGGAGTTGTCGGGGCGGTTCCATTCACCGGTGAATCGGCGGCCGCCCGCAAGCTGGTAAAATCAGTGCTGGCCCGCGAGCCCCATCACTCCATCGCGAAGCTCTCGGTAACCGAACGGCAAAACATCGTCGTTAACGGGGAAGCGACACTCAACGGCGAAGCGACGCCGCCGCGAATCATCGCCACCGCGACCGCCATCATCGCTACAGCGAAGCCACTGATAGATATTATGAAGCTGTGTCTGTTGACGCCAACGCCACGCGATAACGTCGCTTAATTGACTCTCGGAAGAACAAATATCTGACCGGGATAGATCAAGTCCGGATTTCGAATCTGATCGCGATTGGCCTCGTAAATAACCGTAAATCGCAAGCCTCGACCGTATGTATTGCGGGCGATCCGCCACAGATTGTTGCCGGGTTGAACGAAGATCACGGTATCGCTGGGTAGTCCCATCAGCGGCTTCGCGCGCGAGAACGGCATCTCGACGCGCGCGACAACCTGACCGGTCTTATTGACCTGATCGACCCGCATTTTATAGAGCCCCGGTGAAACGGGGTCCGAGGGTTTCAGCCGCCAGACGCCGCTTTTCTCCGCCGTCGCATCGCCGACCAGATTGTTATCGAGATAAACGTGAACCCGCGCGCCCTCCGGCGCGGAGCCGCTCATGGCGACCTTGCCGGCGGAATCATAATCGATCGCGTCCAGCGAAAGTCCAGATTTCGACGCCTCGGATTTGGCGGCGCCGCCCCCGGCGGCCGGCGCGATTCGGGCCACGACCTCGGCTTCGACCGCGGCTTCGGCCTCCGCGCGCAACGCCTGTTTCGCGGTGGCGAGTTCCTGGGGTGACCGCTCGACCACCACCGGCGCCCGCGAAGCGCCACCCGGTTTTTGCAGGACTGTCGCCGGACCGTCGTCATTACGCGGCACGGCAAGAGCCAACGAACCAGAATCCCCCTTTTGGCCGGTAATATTTTCGCCCTGTTTCGGGACGACGATTATGACTTTTTCCTTCGACAAAATTTCCGGAGAGCTCTCGGATTTTTTTGCGGCCAGCGCGAGTTCGTGCGCGCCGGCGGAAAGTGATTTCTTCGGCACCAGAACCCATTCGCCGCGGGAATCCGCCTTGACCTTGCCGATCTCCCGGTTCCGATCGGTGACCGTCACCTCCACATTGGGTTCGGCGCGCCCGGCGATTACCGTGTCGCCTCTGGGATTTACCCTGACCACATCGAACTTGGGCCGCACCGGTTGTTTGGTAATTGCCGGCGCTACCAGTTCCGGCGCGGAGGATTCTATGCCCGTGACCGGTTGGGACGGGGCGACGCGTTTGGCGATTGGCGCCGGCGCGACATCGCGTTTAATTTCGGGCGGCGCCAAAGCCGACCGATCGGCGTCGGGCGGAGGCTCCAGAAAAAACGTCAACCCGATCGCGACCGCTACGATTACGCCGCCAACCGCGCCAATAATTCCGATGATGAATGGACGGTTCACGATCATACAAGTCCGAATTCAATGTGCCGGTTAAGAGTAATATGCATGCCCAGACGACGCAATGCGCCAAGCGTGTCTATGCGAATCGTTTAATTACGGTTTTGATCGGCGGGTGAATTCGTAACCGTCAGCGGCGAACGCAAGTAATGAATTATCGCGGCAATGTCCGCATCGCTCAGGCGGCCGGTCGAATACTCGATAACGTCCGCCATCAAGGAACCCGCGAAATCGCCGTCGCGGTCCATTCCGGTTTGCAGATAGGTCGCGATCTCGTCATCGCTCCAACGCCCGATCCCTGATTTCATACCCGGCGTTATGTTGGGCACTGAATCTCCATACGCTCCCTTGTCGACCCCCGTAAACAAGCGCGCGCGGTCAAGCCCGCCCAGCGGGGTTCGGGGCGTATGACATTCGCCGCAATGGGAAAGCGACGTCACGAGATATGCTCCCCGGTTCCAGGCCGTCAATTTCGACGGATCGGGCTGGAACGCGGACGGCTTGAAATAAAGCAGCTTCCAGAACGTCACGAGAAACCGCCAGGAAAACGGAAAGCGCACCGCGTGCGGACGGCCCGCGCGCGCCACCGGCTTCTGCGTGCGCAGATAGGCCAGGATCGCCAGCAAATCGCGATCGGAAATGCCGGCATAGGCCGCATACGGAAAGGCCGGAAAATAATGCTCTCCCTCGGGAGAGACGCCTTCGCGCATCGCCCGGATGAAATCCCTGTCGCTCCAGGCGCCGATGCCGTACCGGGCGTCGGGCGTGATATTGGGCGCATGGAAAACGCCGAACGGCGTTTTGAGCGCCGCGCCGCCGGCGAAGGGCGGTCCCTTTTTTTTCAGATCTGTGTGGCACACGAAGCAACCGCCCGCCGCCGTAAGATAGGCGCCGCGCCGCACTGCCTCCTCGGCGGATACATCGACGCCGACCACATGCAAGACGGCCAGAAAAAGGGCGACCCGAATGGGCCGCCCCGGAACACCGGATACACGCATCCCCGCGCTATTTCTTCATACGCTTTGCCCGGAACGTGCGATGACAACCAGCACAACCTTCCTTGCCGAGCGCCTTCAATGCCGCGCCGATCGCGGCCTTGTCGCCGGCCGCCGCGGCGGCGGTTAATGCCTCCGCATTTTTACGAACCGTACGCGCGGCCGATTTGAATGCGTCGGGCTTTTCCCAGATCGCCGATTTTGCCCGGGTGACTGCCTTGCCAAGCTCATCGTTGCCGGTTCCCTTCGGGAACATAGCCGGTATCCGGTCGGCGATCGCGGCGATCGACTGGCCACGCAGCGCCACGGTCTCCGCCGTCCCGGCCCGTCTGCCACCTTTGAGGAATCCCGCCACGCCTTTTAAATTCCCGCCGAGTTGCTTCATTGCCGCCTGACGCACCTTGACCGGATCCTTCGCCGACGCGGCGTTGCCGCCTGTCGTTGAAAACGCGAGACCGATCACAAGACACATCACGAGGCTGCTTACCGCCCCCCGTCTACCCCAATTCGCCATTGATTCCTCCCTGATACCGATTTCATTTTGCGAATACGCCGGGCCGAACCGAAAACCCGATTGTAATGAAACCAGATTTCCCATTTTCCCGGCTCCGGTCAAGTGACACTTATCACGCCTTGGCCTATTCTGGCGCATGTCCAGGATTTCGAGCCTCTGTGTATTTTGCGGCGCCTCGCGTGGTAATGACCCGCGCTACGGCGAGGCGGCCCGGCGACTCGGGACGATCATGGGCGAGCGCGGCGTGCGCCTGGTGTTCGGCGCCGGCCATGTGGGACTGATGGGCGAAATCGCCGACGCCGTGTTGACCGCCGGCGGCGAGGCTGTGGGCGTGATCCCCGACCACCTGATGGCGCGCGAATTGGGCCATAACGGTCTCACCGACCTTCACGTTGTCGATAGCATGCACGCGCGCAAACAATTGATGTTCGACCTCGCCGACGCCGTCGCGGTTCTTCCCGGCGGGTTCGGCACTCTCGACGAAACCTTCGAGGTCATCACCTGGAAACAATTGGGTCTGCACGACCGGCCAATCGCTCTGATTGATACGGCGGGCTACTGGCAGCCTTTAATGGAACTGATGAAGTCGATCGTCGAAACTGGTTTCGCGCACGCGGAGCATAGTGATCTGTTCATCACGGTCGCCGAGCCGGAGGACGTTTTGCCGGCGCTCGAGGGTCAGCCGGAACCACGCCTCACGACCGACCCCTCCCGGTTGTAAGCGCGGAATAAAACGCGGGTAACAGCGCCTTGCGCTTGGCGGCAACGATGATATGTTGCCCGCCGTCTTCGCCGGCTCTCGGGCCGGCGGCCGATTCAGTAGATTTCCTCGTAGCGGTATCCGGGAGAATAAACCATGGCCAAGATCAAGGTCGCAAATCCTATCGTCGAGATGGACGGCGACGAGATGACTCGCATCATCTGGCAGTTCATCAAGGACAAGCTGATCCTGCCTTATCTCGACGTTGATTTGAAATATTACGATCTCGGCATGGAGGCGCGCGACGCGACCGAAGATCAGATCACCATTGATTCGGCGAACGCCACCAAGGAATTCGGCGTCGCGGTGAAATGCGCCACCATCACCCCCGACGAGGCGCGGGTCGAGGAATTCGGCCTGAAGGCCATGTACCGCTCGCCCAACGGCACCATTCGCAACATCCTCGGCGGCACAATATTTCGCGAACCGATCGTGATCCAGAACGTGCCGCGACTGGTGCCGGGCTGGACCCAACCCTTCGTGATCGGCCGTCACGCCTATGGCGACCAATACCGCGCCACGGATACGCTGATCCCCAGTCCCGGCAAGCTGACGCTCCATTTCCAGCCGGCGGACGGCGGCGAAGCCATTGACCTCGAGGTTTTCGATTTTCCCGAATCCGGCGTCGCCATGAGCATGTACAATCTCGACG